>DAPKRQ010000069.1:0-20153 GCA_031800475.1 Myxococcales bacterium LLY-WYZ-16_1 | reverse complement strand
TGCTCGCCCCGGAGCCCGCGGGCGATCCCGCTCCCCCGCCCGCGCCGTCGGGGCAATGGGTGCCGGAAGATCTGACCGAGGACCTTCCGGTCGAAGCCCATCCGGAGGCCCGCTTCACCTGCATCGGCGCCGGCACCTGCTGCCGGAGCGGCTACCTGATCCCCGTGGACGGGACCGGGGCCGAGCGGCTTCGGCGGGCGGCATCTCGGTGCGGACTGTCCGGCGACCCGGTGGTGCTCTTGCCCACCGCGCCCGGCCGCCGCTGGACCCACGCCCTGCACAACGAGCCCCGCTGCCCGTTTCTTTTAAACAACCGCTGCCGCTTGCACGGCAGCGACGCCCACCCGGCCGCGTGCCAGATGTTCCCCCTGGCCTTCACCCGGGTGGGGCAGCGGGTGCACGTGACCGTGACCCACCGGTGCGCCTGCGGGGTGTTCGGGGACGGAGGCCTGTTGCGCCGAAACCGGACCGAACTCGCCCGCCGGGCCCGGTTGGGTCCAGTGCCTCGCATCTTTCCATTCGCTTCGCTGGATCGGCTTCGCTCCATCGACCTGACCGGGGCAGACCGTTTGGTGCAGGTGAGTCGCGGGCGGTTCGAGGCTCCCGAACGGGTCCAAGCTGCCTGGTCGGCGCTGGGATTCGGCTGCGAGGTCGATCCGTCCGGTCCGGACGACTGGGCCCTGCCCGCCACCTTGGCTTCCTTGGGCCAGGGGGTGGACCTGTCGGACGACCCGATCCTCGAGGCCACTTTGGGCGCCGGCGAACACCCGGCCTGGGACCGGATCGCCGAGGACCTCCGGCGGGTCGGGGCCTATTCGCCCCAGGCCAGCGCCGAGGCCGAGATCGATCGGTTCGTCCGAGATCACCTGTTCGGGCTCCGGGTCTACCAACACGAATCGGTGGTGCGTGGCCTGTTCGCGCTGTCGCTGGCCACGGCGGACCTGTGGTGGCGGCGCGCCGACGGTCACCCCCGGACTCGGGCCCGGATCATGATGTGGGAAGACACCTTCGCGTCTCCGGGCTTTCGGGGCCTGATGGGTAGCGAAGGTCCCCTGGGCACCGCCCTGGACGACGGCGAGCAGGCCAGGGCCTGGGTCGAGCGGTGGTGGGCGGGGGCCCCGTGAGAGGGGTCCATCCCATGGGCGGCGCCGTCCTGGCGGTGACGGCCGGCTTCATCGGCTGGGTGCTCGGCGTGGCCGGGGCTGGCCTGGTGGACGCAGCGGCCGTGGCCCGGACGGTGCCCCTTCGACTCCGGCCGCCCCCGGCGGTTGCCCTGCAGGGCCTGGTGCGCCGTCCGGGCTCGACCGCCGCCCCGGGTCGCCAAACCGATGGGGCCCTGCAGGTGACCGAGGTCCGGGGGCTCGACGGACCTTGGCAGAACCGACGGGCCCTGATCCGGATCGGCGAGGCTCCAGTCCGCAGCCACGGGGTCGGAGATCTGTTGGCCGAGGGCAGCGTGTTGGTGGCGGTGGAACGCGGCGGGATCTGGCGCTTCACCCCCGACGACCGGCTCGAGTGGCTCGCCACGGGTGGCGAAAGCCGGGTGCTCGACGACTTCGTGCTGCCTCCAGCCCGCCGCAGTGTGGCTTTGCCGCCGCCGGACCCGGCCCTGGTGGCGGCGGTGCAAGACACCTTGCATCTGGCGGGACATGGCCCGGCCGACCAGGCCCAGGTGGCGTTCGACGCCCTGGTGGGCGCGGGCGAGCCGGTGCTCCGGTTTTTGGCCCCCCGGGCCGCCTCGCTCGCCCCCCTTCCGGAGGTGGCGATTCGGCGGCCCAGCGGGCGCCGGGCCGCGCCCCGCTTCGAAGGCGAGTTGGTGCAGTGGCTCTTGCAAGCCATCACCCGAGAGCGGTTCACGTCGAGCACGGACGGGCCACCTTCGGCCGAGGCCGTGCAAGAGTCGGGCTGGGCCTGGCAGTCGTACCTGGGCGTCCTGCAACCCGGGAGCGGGCCCTGAGCTCGAACCGGTGGCTCCACCGGGTGGACCTCCGCCCGAACCTCGGTCCGCGCCGGCGTCGAGGGCCGGCCCGAGCCGCGCGCGGCGCCTCCCGCCCCAGGGATCAGGACCGCTTGGCCGGATCCTGACCGTAGAACTCGTGCTTCAGCTCTCGCCGCATCAGGGCCAACAGGCAGTCCTTCACCGGCTTCTGCTCGTGCACCACCCGATAGACCTCTTCGGTGATCGGCATCTCGACCCCCTGCTGCCGGGCCAGGTCGCGGGCCGAGATGGTGGTCTCGACGCCCTCGGCCACCTGGCCCATCTCGTCGAGGATCGACTGAAGCGAACGCCCCTGCCCCAGCGCCAGGCCGACCCGGCGGTTGCGGGACAGGTCGCCGGTGCAGGTCAGGACCAGGTCGCCGATGCCGGCCAGGCCGGCCAGGGTGCGGGGATCGGCGCCCATGTTGACGGCCAGCCGGGTCATCTCCGCCAGGCCGCGGGTGATGATGGCTGCCCGGGTGTTGTGCCCGAGACCCAAGCCGTCGGCGCAGCCGCAGGCGATGGCGATGACGTTCTTGAGGGAGCCGCCGATCTCCACGCCGATCACGTCGTTGACGAAATAGGCGCGCATCCAGTCGCAGGACATGAGCTGCTGAGCGGTGGTGACCATGCCTTCGTCCCGCGAAGCGATCACGATGGCGGTCGGAACGTGACGGATCACTTCTTTCGCGAACGAGGGTCCGCCGATGAAGCCGGTGGGGTTCGATGGGACCAGGTCGTCGAACACCTGGCTCATCAGCTTCAGCGTGTCCCGCTCGATCCCCTTGGACGCGCACAGCACCGGGACGCCCTTTCCGAGAAAGTCTCGAGCCTCCATCCAGACCTTGCGGGTGTATTGGGAAGGGAGCACCGAAAGGACGTACTGGGCCTTCGACAAGGCACGCTCCGGATCGGATGTGGGCTCGATCCGGTCGGAGAGGGGCGCACCGGGCAAGTACTGCGCGTTTTCGCGCCGCTCCCGGATCTCGCGAGCCAGCTCCTCGCTGTGGCACCACATGCGGACGGCATGTCCATTGTCGGCCAGGTGGGCGGCCAAAGCGGTCCCCCAGCTGCCGGCTCCGAATACGGCGACATCGACCATCGCTCTTTCTTATCGAGGTGCCAGGCAGTCCGGCAAGCGCTCCGGATCGCAGGGGGCGCTCAGGTGGGCCAGGCTCCCTGGACCGACCCGGCGGCCGGGGCCCGCGAGCGGGCCGACCAGGCGGCCGCCTCGTGGGGCCGAAGGGCTGTCAATAGCGCTTGCATTGCATAGGGATTCGCCACGTGCTTGGACCAGTGGGGCTCGAGCTCGACCAGCATCTCCTCGGCGGTCTGAAACCGGTCTTTGGGCCGTCGGGCCAAAGCCCGGAGCAGCACCGCTTCGAGCCCCCGGTCCATGTGGGGCAGGTGTCGGCTCGGTCGCACGACCCGGGCGTCGGCGGCCTGCACGAGCCCCTCTTCGTCGGTTTCGGCGTCGTAGGCCGGACGGCCGGTCAACAGCTCGTAGAGCACCAGCCCCGCGCCGAAGAGGTCCGCCCGGTGGTCCATCTCTTCGCCATTCACCACCTCCGGAGCCAGGTAGCCGAGCTTGCCCAGGGTCTCGGCCGGCTCCACCTCCCCGTAGGCCTGAATGTGGGTGACGCCGAAGTCGCCCAAGATCACCCGGCCGTCGAAGGACAGGAAGATGTTGTGCGGGGTCACGTCCCGGTGGACCAGGCCCAGCCTCTTGCCGGTCTTGCTGGGGGTGTCGTGCAGGGCCTGAAGTCCCTCCAGCATTTCGTTGACCACGAACAAGGCCAGGTCCGGCGGGAGCAGGAAGCGGCGGGCGCGCATCTCGGCCACCACGTCGGCCAGGCTTCCGCCTTCGATCAGCTCCATGGCCAGGTACATGCGGCCGTCCACCTCGCCGGCATCGTGGGACTTGACCAAGTTCGGGTGCTCCAGGAGCAGCGCCACGTCGATCTCGGTGGTGAACATCTGGCGCATGCGCTCGTCGCGCAGGTGTGCGTCCTTCAGGAGCTTCAGCGCATACTCCTTCGGGTCGTCTTCCCGGGTCGCGCGAAAGACCCAGCACATGCCCCCCTCTCCGAGCCGCTCTCGGATCTGGTAGGGCCCGAACCTCACCACGCTCGGGTTCACCGCGCGCAAACTACCCCGTTCGAGCCCCCGACACGAGGCCGAACCCGCGGCACGCCCCCGGCGCGCGCTCCGGCACGGATCCGGGGGTCGGGCGGAGGAGGCTGGCTCGACCTGCGTCGAGCGAGCCCACCCCCGGAGCCCGAGCCGGACCCCGGAGCCTCGGCCCTTTCGGGTCTTTCGAGGTCGATCATCGCCGCGCGCCCCGGGGTTCGGCGGACCCGGGCCCGGCCTGTCCCCCCTCGGCGGTCTCCTTCCGGGGAAACCTTGCCAATGCACCGGGTCCTTCGGTAGGCCCCAAGACGATGGATCGACGCCCCGGCATCGGCGTGCTCCTCGGCTTTTTCTGCACCGTCGCGTGCCAAGAAAAGCCCGCAGAGCTTCGCATCAAAGGACCGTTGAACAGCCTCGAAAGTCAGTACGACATTCAAAAGCTTCCCGAGTTCGAAAAGGCTGGACAGACCCTGCAGCTGCGGGCTTCGGCCTACGACGACCAGGGCCGGTTCATGGGACCCGCGGAGGTGGACTGGAGCACCACCGATCGCACGGTGGCCACGATCAGCCGGACCGGGCTGCTCACGGTCCTGTCCAGCGGAGTGGCCGACGTGGTGGCCCGGACCGAAGGTGAGCCCACCCTCGAGGCCCGCATGCAGGTCGAGGCCTCCATCGTCGACGGCATTCGGATCACGAAACCCGAGGTGAAAAAGGGTCGGCGACCGAAGCTTCCGATGGGCGAGTTCATGCAGTTCGAAGCCGAGGTGCTGAACGACCGGGGCGAGGTGATCGAAGACCACCCGATCACCTGGGAGAGCACCACCTACGCGGCCATCGTGCGTCCGGGGGGCAAGGTCGAGGGCGGGGCCATCGGCACCACCCAGATCGTCGCCACCGCAAAAGGCACCTCGCACTCCGATGCCCTCGAGATCGAAGTGACCGATTGGCCGAAGGGGCGCCGGCGCTGAGCGACCTTCGTCCGGTGCATGCGGCGATCCGGGCCCACACCGAGGTGGTCCGTCCTTTCGGGGTGCCCGAGCTTGCGCTGCACGCGATCACCCATCGCTGCCCCCTGTGGCGGGGCGACTCCCAGACCCTGCGTGCCCTCGGGTGGCCGGAGCCCTATTGGGCCTTCGTCTGGGCCGGCGGCCAAGCCTTGGCGCGCCATCTGCTCGACCATCCGAAGATCGTCCGCGGCAAGGCGCTCTTGGACGTGGGAGCCGGCAGCGGCATCGTGGGGTTGGCCGCCCGCCTCGCGGGTGCCGCGCGGGTCTTGGCGTCCGACGTGGACCCTGTGGCCGTCGAGGCGATTCGTCTCAATGCCGCGCTCAACGATCTGGGCGAGATCGAGGCGAGCTCGGTCGATCGGGTAGACCGTCCGGCCGACGGCTTCGACGTGGTGACCCTCGGCGACGTGACCTACGACCCGGAGCTCGGGCGACGCATCGGGGCTTGGGCCCGGCGCTTGGCGGCCGAGGGCGTCGACGTCTGGGTCGGCGATCCGGACCGGGGCTTTTTGGATCTGGAAGGCTTCGAAACCGTGGCGGTGGTCGAGGCCGGGTCCGATCTGGACGACACCGGCCAGCATCGGGTCGCGACCCGGATCCTTCGTTTGAAACGATGATGATCAACCCTGACCGCGCTCGATTCTCGCGCCCAGGGCCGCCAGGCGCTCGTCGATTCGGGCGTAGCCCCGGTCGATCTGCTGCACGTTCTGGATCACGCTGGTGCCTTCGGCACACAAGGCGGCGATCAGCAAAGCCATGCCGGCCCGGATGTCCGGGCTGACCAACTCCTGCGCGACCAGAGGACAGCGGCCGTTCACCACCACCCGATGGGGGTCGCACAGGATGAGCCGAGCTCCCATGGACGCGAGCCGGTCGGTGAAGAACAGGCGGGACTCGAACATCTTTTCGAAGATCAACACCGTACCTTCCGACTGGGTTGCGCCCACCACCGCGATCGACGTCAGGTCCGCGGGAAACCCGGGCCAGGGTGCGTCTTCGATCTTGGGAATGGCGCCGCCCAGATCCGTCCGGACCCGAAGGTCCTGGTTCGAGGGGACGAGCAGGTCGTCCCCATCGGCGTCGAAGTGGATGCCGAGCTTCGCAAAGGCGATCCGGGTGGCCCGGTGCTCCTCGGGGCGGGCGTTTTCGATCCGGAGCTCGCCGCCGGTGACCGCGGCCAGCACCACCAGCGAGCCCACCTCGATCGTGTCCGGGCCGATGGTGAAGCGGGCCCCGCTGAGCCGATCCCGCCCCTGGATCCGAAGCTGGTTGGTGCCCACCCCGTCGATTTGGGCCCCCATCTGGATCAGCATGCGACACAGGTCTTGCACGTGGGGCTCGCTCGCTGCGTTCGATAGAATGGTTTCGCCTGAAGCGAGGGCAGCTGCCATGAGGGCGTTCTCGGTGGCGGTCACCGAGGCTTCGTCCAAGAACACCTCGGCTCCTCCGAGGCCGCGCAAAGGCGCGTCGAACCCGACCACCCCGGGCTCGAACACCGGCGTCGCGCCCAGGGAGCGCAGAGCCAACAGGTGGGTGTCGAGCCGGCGGCGCCCGATCACGTCGCCGCCCGGCGGCGGCAGCTTCACGTGGCCCCGGCGGGCCACCAGGGGCCCCGCCAGGAGGATCGAGGCCCGGATCTGACGGCTGAGCTTCGGGTTCGGCTCCTGTTCGTGCAGATCCTTGGCGCACAGGGCCACGGTTTCGGGGCCGGTCCACCGGACGCTGACCCCCAGCTCCACCACCACCTGAAGCAGCACCTCCACGTCTCGGATCCGCGGGACGTTCTCCAGCACCACCTCCTCTTCGGTCAGCAGGGCGGCGCAGATCAGCGGCAGGGCCGCGTTCTTGTTTCCGCTGGGGCGGATGCGGCCCGACACCGGGTGGCCGCCTTCGATGCGAAAGGTTTCGGTCATGCTGAATGCTCAACGGGCGAAAAGCCGGGCCGTCCTCCCTTGGGTTTGGCCGGGCTTTCGCCGAAAGCCTCGCCCCGTCGGCGAGGCACTTCAAGGCAGCAGCAGAACATTGTCCGCGAAGGCGTCCGCGACCACCGACGCCGAGCCGCCGCCCGCCGTGACCTCGTAGCTTCGGCGTCCGGGGCGACGGGGCAGGTCCGGGTGCTGCACCACGACCTGGCGGCCCTCTCCGGCCCGGGCCGTGATCCGCACCGATGGGGACGGCGGGAGCACCACGTTCACCGGACCCCGCACCGCGGTCACGTCCAAATTCGTGCCGGCCCGCAGGCGCGTTTCGACCCGGGCGCCGCCGCTGGCGGCGGCGACCTTGGCGTTGTTGACCACTTCTTCGACCCAGACCGCGCCCCGGGCCTGCAGGTCGACTTGACCGCGCACGCCGCGGACCCGCAGGGCGCCGCCCTGCTCGAGCACGACCAGGTCGACGTCCGCCGGCACGGTGATCCGAAGGTTTCCGCGGACGCTGGCCTCCGGAAAGGGCGTCTGCACGAAGTCGCCCGGGATCGGGACCGTGATCCGGTAGGGTTCGGCGGCGGAGCTGGTCTCGACCGCGTAGGTTTCGGCCAGTTCGTCGGCCCGGGCCTGGGTGGCCGCCGCCACCACCAGGTCGCCCTGGATCGAGAGCTCGCGACCCAGTCCCCCCCGGATTTCCGCGGGGGCCGCCAGATCGAGCTGGACCTGCGCAAAGCCGCTCACGTCCCGGGTCAGGTCGAGCTCGACGGGGGCTTCGAATACCTCCCCGCACCCGGCGGCGCCCGCGATCGCCAGCGCCCATGCCCCTCGGTTCATGACACGAAGCTACCCGTTTCGGATCCGGGCCGCCATTTCGACGCTTCGAACCGTGAATTTGCCTCGGCTTCGGGGGGCCGGTAGACCTCGGCCCACGGGCCCGTCGGCCCGCGGGAATCGATGGCCAGGCGAAAGAAGGCGCCGGATCTGCCCCGGCACGTGGTGATCGAGGGGCCGATCGGCGTCGGCAAGACCACGTTGGCTCGAGCGTTGGGCACCCGTTTCGGCGCCCGGGTGGTGCTCGAAGAGGTGGAAGAAAACCCCTTCTTGCCGAGGTTTTATCGCGACCCCGAGGCCTTCGGGTTTCAGACCCAGATGTTCTTTTTGCTGTCGCGGTACCGGCAGCAGCAAGACCTTCGGCAGCCGGACCTCTTTCAGCGTTCGACGGTCTCGGACTACCTGTTCCAAAAGGACCGGATATTCGCCCACCTGAACCTGGGCGCTCACGAACTCGCGCTGTACGAAAAGGTCTACCAGATGCTCGACGTCCGGATCCCTCCGCCGGACCTTGTGGTCTATCTGCAGGCCCGCACCGAAGTGCTGATGCAGCGGGTGCGGACCCGGGCCCGGGATTGGGAACGGCCGATCACTGCGGATTACTTGGAGCGGTTGTCGGCGGCCTATGCGGACTTCTTCTTCCGATACGAGCAGAGCCCGCTGCTGGTGGTGAACACGTCGGACATCGACATCGTCGAACGAGAAGAAGATCTGGAAGACTTGATCGCAGCGATCCGTCGGATGAAAAAGGGGGTGCAAGTGTACAACCCGTTCGTCCGCGGCTGAGGGTTTCGATAGGCACCGAGACCGCGACCACCGCGCCCGGCCCGAGGTCGGAGCGGGGTCGACCGGGTGCCGCCCCGGGCCCTCGACCGATGGTGCGACATCGTCCTGCGGTGCGACGACCGCCGAGGCGTCGACTCCGCTGGAGGTGAATCAATGAAGAAGAAAACGACCGCGACCACCCTGCGTCGCATGAAACGGCAGGGTCGGCCGATCACCATGGTGACGGCGTACGACGCCACCTTCGCCCGGCTGGCGGCCCGGGGCGGGGCCGATGTCCTCCTCGTCGGCGACTCCCTGGGTATGGTGGTCCAGGGGCAAGACACCACCCTGCCCGTGACCCTGGAGGAGATCGCGTACCATACCCGTGCGGTGGCCCGGGGCGCCGGCACCTGTCACGTGGTGGCGGACATGCCCTTCATGACCTACCAGGCGGGCTCCGACGATGCCCTGCGCAACGCCGGCCGACTCCTCAAGGAGGGGGGGGCCCACGCCGTGAAGCTCGAGGGGGGCCGCGAGATCGCCGAGACGGTGGAGCGGATGGTCCGGGCCGGGATCCCGGTCATGGGCCACGTGGGCCTGACGCCCCAGTCGGTCCACGCCATGGGAGGCTTTCGGGTGCAGGGCCGCACGGCCGAGGCTGCGGCCCGGATCGTCGAAGACGCTCGGGCCCTCGAAGATGCAGGCGCCTACGGTCTGGTTCTGGAAGGCGTGCCCACCGAGCTGGCCGCCCGGGTCACCGAGTCCGTGGCGATCCCGACCATCGGGATCGGCGCCGGGCCCGGCTGCGACGGGCAGGTCTTGGTGATCTACGATCTGTTGGGTCTGAGCGACGGCCTGGCCCCCAAGTTCGTCAAACGGTACGCCGAGCTCGGCGACGCGGTGGTCGGCGCTGTGCGCGCGTTTCGAGACGAGGTGACCGGCGGCGGTTTTCCGGCGCCGGAGCATACCTACGAGGCGGCTGAGCCCTTGTTCGGGCCGCGGCCCCTGCCCCCCGAGGGCGAAACCGCCGACGAGGCCCCGGCGGTGGACGAGCCCGCACCCACGCTGCCTCCGGCCAGCGGAATCGAAGCAGCTCGCTGACGGATCCGCGTGGACCGGTACGAACAGGTGGCCGAGCTGAAAGCCGCCCTGCGGCCGCTTCAGCAAGCTGGCTTGCGCATCGGCTTCGTTCCGACCATGGGCGCGCTGCACGAGGGGCATCTGTCTTTGGTGCGGAACGCCTTGGGCCGGGCGGAAGTGGTGGTGGCCTCGGTCTTCGTGAACCCGCTGCAGTTCGGTCCCCGCGAAGACCTGGACCGGTACCCGCGGGATCTGGAGGGCGACGCGAAGAAGCTCGAGGAGGCCGGCTGCCACGTGCTGTTCACACCCGATTCCGGCGTCATGTTTCCACCGGGCTTTCAGACCCGGGTCTCGGTGGCGGAGCTCCAAAAAGGTCTGTGCGGCGACCGGCGACCGGGCCACTTCGACGGCGTCGCGACGGTGGTGGCCAAGCTCTTCGGCATCGTCCGGCCGGACGTGGCGGTGTTCGGTGAAAAGGATTTTCAGCAGTTGGCCCTGATCCGAAGGATGGTGGCGGACCTGAACCTGGACGTGGAGGTGGTCGGAGCGCCCTTGGTGCGCGAGCCCGACGGGTTGGCCCGCTCCTCGCGAAATGCCGGGCTGAGCGAAGACGAACGGACCCGGGCGGTGGCACTGAGCCGGGGCCTGTTCCGAGCCCGAGCGGCCTACGGCGAGGGCGAGCGGAGCGCCGCAGTCCTGGAGGGCATCGTGCAAAAAACCCTGGCCGAGGCCCAGGTGGAGCCGGAGTACGTGGAGCTGCGGGCTTTCGACGGGCTCGAGCGTCTGGAACGGGCGGACGCCCCGTGCGTACTGTTCGTGGCAGCGCAGGTGGGCTCGACTCGCCTGATCGACAACCTTATCCTCCGCCGCCCGTGACCCGCGACGGCGTGCAGCTGGTGGCCAAAAACCGCAAGGCCCTCTTCGATTACGAGGTCTTGGACACCGTCGAGGTGGGCCTGGTGCTGAAGGGCACCGAGGTGAAGAGCCTGCGGGATGGAAAGCTCCAGTTTCGGGACGCTTATGCGTCGGTGCACGACGGCGAGATGTGGCTGCACCACGCCCACATCGCCGAATACACCCACGGCAACGTGTTCAACCACGACCCCTCTCGCACCCGAAAACTGCTGGCCCACCGGCACGAGATCGACCGGCTCGAGGCCAAAGTGAACGAAAAGGGCGTCACGCTGATCCCCCTCGAGGTCTATTTTCGCCGCGGCAAGGCCAAGGTGAAGCTGGGGCTGTGCCGGGGCAAAGCGAAGCAGGACAAGCGCCAGAGCATCAAGGAACGGGACGAGCGGCGCGCCCAGGCCCGGGCCCTCGAGGACTGACGTGGGCAGCCCACGCCCTTCGGACCTGCCGCGTGTGGAGCGCCCCGCCCGGGGAGGCGTTTCGATGGGCCTGGCCCTGTGGGTGGCCGTCGCGTGGCTGGGCTCGGGGGAGGCGGCCGCAGGCGACGACAACCGAGAGCGGGCCCTGGAGCTGGGGGCCGAGGGGGCCCGCCGGCTGCGGGCGGGCCGGGCAAAACGGGCCATCGAGGCGTTCGAGTCGGCGGCGGCCCTGTGGCCCGAGTCTGGGGTTCTTCAACTCGACCTGGCCCGGGCCTACGGCGCCGCCGGCCGGTGGGACGACGCGGCCATCGCCGCGGAGCGCGCCGCTGCGGCCGGAGCTCCGCAGCGGGTGGCGGCGGGCTTGCTCGCGGTCGCGCAAGCCCACCTCGACCACCCGGCCGCCGCGCGGGATGCGGCGGCCCAGGCCGGCCGGGCGGTGGGCACCCGGCTCGGGGCGGCACTGGGTGACCCCGCGGCGGTCCGTCGCCTGGCGTCGGGCCCGGTGACTCCGAGTGGGGCCGGCGCCTTGGGCCGATACGTTCTGGCGGTGCGCGCCCTGCGCCAGGGTCGGGACGGTGCGGCGCGAGACCTGGCCCGCCGCGCCGTGCGGATCGCCGAGTCGGCGACCGACCCGATCCGTCCGGCGGTGGCCCAGCCGGGATCCGACACGGTCGACCGGGTGCTGCGGGCCAGCCGGGCCCTGCTCGACCGGCTGGACCGGCGGCCCTGGCTCGACTGGGGGGGCCGGGCCGCGGTGCGCGGGGGGGTGCACCACCGGCCGGCCCTGGATGCTGGGCCGGGCCGCGGTTTCGGCTCCATCGAAGCCGACGTGGGGGCCCGGGCGCAGGTGGGGCCCGTCCAGGCGTGGCTTCGCGGAAGGGGGCTGCTGCGCCAGCTGACCGGCCCGGCGGCCCGGTTGACCGACCGCTGGATCGGAGCGGCGATCCACTTGGGGTTCGGTCTGCCGATCGGAGGCCCCGCTTCCGGGATCCGGGTCACCGTCGACAGCCGGGTGACGGTCCTGTCCGCCGATTTCGAGCCCCGGATCGCTTCCCGGGTCGAGGTCGGGCCCAGCCTGTGGTTTCCCGTCGGCCGAGGCTGGGACCTGCGCCTGGGCGCCTACGGGGTTCGGCTGGACGTGGGGCGGCGCTTTTCGCCGGACGCCGACACCGATCCGGCGAACCGCGACAGCTTCGGCCAGCGGGTGGCCTTGTCGGCGATCCGCACCGGTCCCGAAATGCGGGTGCAGCTGCACGGCTGGTTCAGCAACGACGAATCGGACGGCGAAGTGTTCGACGGGCTCGGCGGGGGCTTCGGCGCCACCTTGGCTCGGCGGCTGCCGATGGGGGTCTGGGTCTGGATCACCGGACGGGCCCGGGTGCAGGACTTTGGACCCACCTTGGTGCCGGCGTTCGTGGGTACCGGTCGCCGGGTCACGGAGCTGCGCCTGTTTCACCAGGTGGGCCTGGAGGTCCCCCTAGGGGATCCATGGTTCGCGGACCTCCGGGGTTCGGTCTTGACCAACCGCTCCGACGGGGAGGGCGCCTACGACGACGCTCGGGGTCAGCTGGGGGTGGGGCTGAGATGGTAGGGACGATCTCCGCAGGGCTCTTCGCACTATGGGTCGGGGGTGTACCCAGCCTGCGCTGGCAGGTGGACACGGCGACCCGGACCGTCGGCGACCGTGTCCAGGTTCGGGTGGCGCCCTTGGGCCGGGTCGAACTCCACGACCCCCAACTGGGGCTGGTCCAGGCCCAGGGGCCCGCCCGCCTGGATCTTGCAACCGACGGGGTGCGCCTCCTCCGCGGCCGGGCCTTGGTGACCGCGGACCGGGCGGGGGCCCTGCAGACCGTGGAGGCCACGGTCCGCTTCGACGGCGGCACTTCGGCCCTGGTCCAGGTCGCCGACGGCCTCACGGTTTGGGTCGAAGATGGCGGGGTGCAGGTGGACGGGGCCCGTGCAGGGCCCGGTGAAGCGTACGCGGGTTTGCCCGGGCGACCGCCCCGGGTCCAGGTTTCGGAGCAGCCCCTGGTCGAGACCACCCGGTCCGCCTTTGATGGGGCGCCGGACCTGGGGTGGCTCCTTCGATGGGGCCAGGCGGTTCAGCCGGGACCGATCTTTTCCCAACAGCCGGAATGGTTTGGAGAATGGCGGCTGATGGGCGCACCGAGCCTGTTCGATGGTCTTCGCGAGCGAGCGGTGCGACCGCCCCCGATCGCCCCGGAGCGGGTGCTGGAGCCGGACGATGGGTCCTAGGCGCGTCTTCGGCGCCGCGTTCGCCGCGGCCTGGACCGCCGCCGGGGGCGTCGGGGACCCGCAGGCCCGCGCAGCAGGATTCGAAAAGCAGGAGCTTCGGGTGCCCGGCAGCATCCTTTGGGTGGATCGGGGGGACCTGGATGGCGACGGGGACGTGGACCTGGTCGTGACCTATCGACGCAAGGGCGGGCCTTCGGCCGAGCGCTACGTCGGCGTGTTTCGCCGCACCGACGACGGCTTCGACGGCCGGCCGGACCCGGCCTTTCGGGCGCCCGAAAAGGCAGCGGTCTTCGACCTGGCAGACGTGGACGGGGATCCGGGCGTCGAGATGCTCTACATGACCTCCCGCGGCGTCTACGCCCAGAGTCTGGCGAAGGCGCCGGGACGCCCGTACCGGATCGTCGCGACCCGAAGCCTGGTCGGCCGACCGGAAGAGGACGATCTGATCCACTGGGACGTGGTGCGGCGCCTGGGAGACGACGGGCCCCAGGTCGTCGTGGTCCCCCAGCGCACCGGCCTGGATCTGTACCGCCGCGAAGGCCCGGTCTGGAAGCACTGGACCGAGGTGGAACTGCCGAACCTGCAGCGCTACGACGCCTATTCGGACGCCTTCCGCCCCGCCGAAGGCAGCGGCAGCCCCGCGCGTCCCTACTCGTTTCGGGCCCAGACGATGGTCCCGAACCTGGCGTTCGTCGACCAGACCGGCGATGGCCGCACGGATCTGGTGACCCACTACGAGGACCGGATCGCGGTCTTCGTGGCCGACGCCACGGGCAAGCCGGGCCGAGAACCTGCGTACGAACGCTTTTTCGGCGTCCGAACGGATGAAGAGATCGAGACCCGAGAAGCCTTCGTCGGGGCGGTGGTCCAGGATCTGGACGGGGACGGGGTGGCCGACCTGGCCCTTTCCAAGCTGGCGGGTGGGCTCACCAACCTGCGCTCCCGGGTGTGGCTGTACGCCGGCCGCCCGGGCGGAGGCTTCGAAGCCCGTCCATCCCAGAGCTTCGAGGAGAAAGGCTTTTCATCCCTGGTGGCTTTCGAGGACGTGGACGGGGACGGCAAAGTGGAAATGCTCCATCCCCAGATGGCGGTGTCGATCGGAACGTTCATCCAGGCGCTCACTTCCCGAACCCTGACCATCGACGTGCGGATCCGCCGGGCCGATCCGAGCTCCGGTTTCTTTGCCGGCCGGCCGGCCCAGACCCTTCCGGTCCGTCTGGGTCTGGACTTTTCCGACGGCGGTGGGGTGCGGGGTGCGCCGCCCCTTTTCGGCCACGATCTGGACGGAGACGGCGTGCCCGACGCCATCGTGTCCGACGGCGGAAAGGTCCTTCGGGTCTACAAAGGTCGAAAAGCCGGCGAGCGGGATGGGGAGCCGGATCCGTCCCGATCCCCGTTCCGTTCGCAAGGCTACCTGACCCTGGAAGCGGACATCAGCAACACGACCGTCATGTTGCCGTCCGGTCAGGACGGCTTGCCGGACGTGTTGATCTACCACGTGGCCCGCAAGGACCGGGTCGGAAGCATGGTGGTGTTTCGCAACGGGTTCGAGTGAGCGCCTTGACTTGGATCTACCCTTTGACTACCCGAGCGCCCATGCGGCACATCCCTTTGGCCCTTTGGGTTCTCGGCCTTTCGTGGGCCCTCGTCGCCTGCCCCTCGGGTCCCGAATATCCCAACTGCAACGAAGACGAGGATTGCGCCGAACAGGGTGAAGTGTGTGTCGACGGCACCTGTCAGCAGTGCCGAACCGACGCCCAGTGCGCCGAAGGCGAACAATGCGTGGGAGGGCGATGCGAAATGAAGCCCGAGTGCGTGCGGGACGCCGACTGTGAAGGCAACCAGATCTGCCGCTCCGGCAAGTGCCAGCTCGAGTGCGAAAGCGACGACGACTGCGGGCGGGGGCTCGCGTGCCGCGACAACCGCTGCGTCGATCCGCTGGCCTGCGACAGCGATCGGGACTGCGACCCCGGCTTCACCTGCTACAACGGCCGGTGTACCGACCCGACCACCATCGCCACCGAGCGCTGCGACTATCCGACGGTGCGCTTCGCCTTCAACAAGGCGAATCTGACCTCCGAGGTGCGTTCGGGCCTGCAGCAGGTCGTGGACTGCCTGCAGCAAAAGGGCGGCACCATCGTCATCGAGGGCCACGCCGACGAGCGCGGCACCGAAGAGTACAACCTGGCCCTCGGCGACCGGCGGGCCCAGGCGGTCAAGGACTATCTGACCCGTCTCGGAGTGCCCGCGTCCAAGCTCCGGGTGGTGAGCAAAGGCGAGACCGATCCGGCCGACCCGCGCCACAACGAGGCGGCCTGGGCCAAGAATCGCCGCGTCGAGTTCCTGGAGCGCTGAAGCCATGGGCGGGCCGGGCCGCCAGCGTCCGTCCGTCGGATCCGAAGGCGGGTGCGGCCGGGCTCGGCGCGCCGCAGGCGTGGCGGGCCGAGCCGGTCTGCTGATTTCGGTGGGCTCGTGCGGGCTGATGAGCGCCTGCGCCCACTACGGCAAGACCGAAGGCGAAGCATTGGAGTCCCGGGTCTACGCCCTGGAAACCCGGCTCGAAGCGGTGCAGGCCGACCTGACCGAGCTCCGGGAGCTGCAGTCGAACCAGGGCGAACAGCTGGACGCCATCGCCAAAGACGTGGGGACCTTGAACATGGCGGCTCGCCGAAACGACGCCGATTTCGGCGTGCAGCTCGATGAGCTCTTGCAGGACGTGGCTCGGCTCAAAGGCACCACCGCCACCTTGGAAAGCCGGGTGTCGTCCTTGGAAAGCTCGACCACGCAGGCCCAAGAAGAGCTCGATCTGAAGCTGGAAGACCTGGAAAAGCGCCGGGACGGGGAGCGGTCTGAAGCGGAGGCCGGCCGCAGGCGGGAATCGCTGTTGCAGGACCCGGATCGGGCCTTGGACGAAGCCCGCAAGCTCATCGATGGGGGCGAGCCGGAGCGGGCACGCAAGCTGGTTCGGGCCCTGATGCTCGAGTACGAAAAGGATCGAGGCTTCGCGGAGCGCTTCGAGCCCCGGGCCCAGTTTTTGGTGGGCGAAACCTATTTCGAAGCCGGGCAGTTTCAGCAGGCGGCCGCCGAGTTCAACCAAGTGCGCAAGGCCTACCCGGGGTCGGTGGTGGTGCCGACTGCCTACCTTCGCCTGGGCCAGTGCTTCGAGCGGCTGAACCTGATCGAGGACGCCAAGCTGTTCTACAAGACCGTACTCAAGCAGTTTCCCCGGGCACCGGCCGCCCGTCAGGCACGCGCCCGACTGAAAGAGATCGGCGCTTGACATCGGGGCCAGCCCGGCCCGCGGTCCGGAGGACAACGCCGCAAAAAGACTGGCCACCCGAGACCTGAACCCGGATCATGCCCGAAGGGCACCGGGACGGGAGCAGTGAAGTAGCGACGATGAAGCAAACGGTGATCTTGTGGGCGGTCGGGTGCATCTTGGTGGCCGCCGAAGCCCGGGCCCAGCGGGCTCCGTACCAAGTGACGGTGCGGAGTCAGAGCTACAGCGGCCTTCAGACCTTCTCGACCCACACCTTCCAGGCTACCGGGGCCCTGCCCGCCACGCAGGAAGGGGAAGTGGAGCTCACGCTGCCCTTCACCTTCAATTTCTTCGGCACCGACTACGACCGGGTGATCGCCCACACCAACGGCGTGGTCTCCTTCGAGCCCCTGCAGCAGACCGGTGGGTTTTTGAGCGCGCCCCGCCAGGTGCCGCGGGCCCGGGACGCCCTGGACGGCTACATCGCAGGGGTCTGGCAGAACCTTCAGGTGGGAAGCGGGGAGCTTCGGACCGCCACCTCGGGATCGATGGGGCAGCGCACCTTCGTCATCGAGTACGCCGGGTTCGAGTCGGGCAGCGGGGGGGCCGGAAGTACGGACGTGAACTTCCGGATCGAGCTCGACGAAGACGACTTCGGGTTCAGGGTCTGGTTCGGTAGGGTCTTTGGTATATCCAATGGAACCACCGCCGCCGAAGACGACACCGGGCGGGACGGCGTGAACCTGCTCGCCAGCTCGGCGAGCTGCGACGCCTCCTGCGCCTGCGAGCCGGGACGGTGCAGCGCCGTCGGCGGCAACTGGAGGTCGGGCCGGCTGATCGAAGCAGAGCTTCCGCCCGGGCCGGAGCTGTACGGACAGATCGACGGGCCACCCGGCGCCCGACCGGGCACGGCCTTCGACGCGAGTCTGCTGGTGGACAACGGGGGCCTGAGCCAGGCCCCAGCCTTCGATGCCGGCGTTTATCTTTCACCTTCGGCCGGCGACCTGTCCCAAGCGGTCCGGTTGGGCACCGTGTCGTTGGGGCCCTTGGCGGCCACCTCTTCGGTCACGGCCACCGCGTCGTTCACCGTGCCCGCCGGGCAATCGGTTTCCGCCCAGTGGCTGATCCTGCAGGTGGACGACGACGACGACGTGGCCGAAGCGATCGAAACCAACAACCTCTTCTCCGTGCCGTTCGGCACGGGACCCGATCTCACCGGCACCGTGCGCTCGGTTCCGGTGGAAAGCGGCGCGGGCGAGCTATTGCCCGTGGGGCTGCAGGTCCGGACCGATGGAGCCGCCTTGTCGGAGACCGCAGCGGACGTCTTTTTGTCGGTGGACGACACCTTCGACGGGGGGGACCGTCGGCTCGGGCGCCGAACGATCACGTTGCCCGATGGATTTTCCACCGAAACCACCCTGGAGGTGACCGTTCCCGCCGATGTACCCACCGGCGTCGAGCGGCGGGTGATCGTGCGGCTCGACCCGGATGGCGACGTTTCGGAGCTCGACGAGACCAACAATGACCTGGTCAGTGAGCCCCTGCGATTCACTCCGGCAGAGCTGGGGATTCGAAATCTCACCGCGGTGGGTTCGGCGTACCGGGGTGAGCCATTGCCGGTTCGGTTCGACCTGCAAAACGACGGGGGCTCCACCGCGAGCGGATTCACGGCGTGCGTATTCTTGACCGGCGCCGGCATGCCTTCGTCGCAAGACCTGGTGTTCGAGAGCGAGCTGCTCCAGCTCGATTCCTTCCGGGACACGAGTTTGAATGTGGACGTGGAAGTGCCGGAAGCGGTTCAGCTCGGCCGGATCGGTCTGTTCGCTCGGGTGGATTGCAGGTCCCAGGTTTCCGAAGATGACGAGACCGACAATCTTTTGCGCGTCGATGTCGAAGTGTTCGATCGCGGTCCCGACCTGTTGCCCCGACTGCTGGACGTGGCAGCGCGCGGACAGGCCGGTGAGCCTCTGCCGCTGACCGTCCGGGTCGAAAACCGGGGTCCGGTCGCGGTCGTGCCCGAGGTGGTCTTGGAGCTTCTGCCTCCGCAGTTGAGCGGCGGCTCGGAACGGCGGCTGCCGGTGCCGTGGCCGGCGGACTCCCTTCCGCCCCGGCGAGAAGTGGACCGGACCGCAACGGTGTCGCTCCCGAAGAGCTTGCCGAGTGGAACCTATCGAGCCCGGGTGCGGACCGAGGTGGCCGACGATGTGAACCCGGACAATGACGCGGATCCGAACGACGCGGTGGATCCCGAGGGCCTCCCGGCCGTGCGGATCGATGGATTCGGGCTGGCGATCGCGTCGGCGACCCCGCCCCGGGGGAGCCTGGGCCAGCCCTACCGCCACGCTTTCGTCGGGCTCGGGGGCTTGCCGGACCAGCAGATTTGGACGCTCCTGTGGGGTGAGGCGGGGGCGCCGCCGGGGATCGCGTTCGACGCGGGAAGGCTCGAAGGAAGGCCCGAAGCCGTCGGCGACTTTCCGTTCACGATCACCCTCGAAAGCGGTGACCGCTCCATCGATGCGGAGGGAGTCTTTTCGGTGGATGAAGCGGCTCCCGACCTGGTCTTGGTCGACCGGGTGTTGCCACCGGCTGTGGCCAACGCTGCGTACCGCACCAACCTCCAGGCGATCGGCGGCACCCCACCCTACCGCTTCAGCGTTCGAGAGGAGTTGGCGTTCTTCTTCTTGAGCGAAGACGGGAGTCTCAGCGGCGTGGCTCCGGCGCCCCGCACCTTCATCATTCCGGTCCAGGTCACCGATGCCACCGGCGCCCGGATCGAAAGCATGCTGGCTCTCGACGTGCTCGACCCGGACCAGAGCTTGAGCATCGACCTGCCAGCCCTCCCGAACGGCTTGGTCGGCCGCCCCTACGACGTAACCGTCCCAGTCTCCGGCGGCGATCCTCCGTACCGGTTTCGGCTCGAGGGAGAGCTCCCGGAGGGCATGCGCTTTGACGCCGACTCGGGCACCTTCGAGGGCACCCCAGCCCGGTCCGGGCTGTATCCGCTGGTGCTGCAGGTTCGCGACGGGACTGGACTGTTCGACCGGGACCCGTTCGTGTTCGAGATCATCGAGGCTGGGTCCTTGTTCATTCCCCGGCCGGAGCTCCCCACGGCGCGGCTGGATCAACCCTACGAAGACGTGAACGGAGACTTGGTGACCCTGGACATCGAGGGGGTCGATCCGGACAGCCCGGTCACGTGGATGGTGGGGAGCGGTTTTCTGCCGCCGGGCATGGCCCTCGAGGGCCCGCGCCTGGTCGGGACCCCCACCGAGCTTGGGGTATATCCCTTCGAGGTGCTGGCCCTGGACGACCGGGGCGACGTGGCCCGCCAGTACCTGGGCATCGAGGTCCGACCGCCCCGATCCCAGGACACGGTGGAAAGCGGGGGCGGTTGCCGGGGCGCGCCCGCGGGGCCTGGGTCCATGTGGGCGCTTTGGGCTTTTTGGGCTCTGCTCGGGGCCGGATGGCGCCGATCGGGCTGGCGTGGATCGGGCCGCGGTCTCCGGGATCGTGCAGCCGGTCCCTGCGGGCGGGAGGTACAACGGCCATGAGGGGTGGCAAATGGACCGGGCTTCGGCGGGCCGGAGCCCTCGC
>DAPKRQ010000068.1:0-5274 GCA_031800475.1 Myxococcales bacterium LLY-WYZ-16_1 | reverse complement strand
GGCGTCGCGGGCGGCGGGGACTGGGAGGCTCCCGGCGGCCGGTCCCATCCGCCCGGGCGCGCGCCAGAGGGTTCGTGGAGCGCGGGCCGGGGGCTCCACTCCGGCGCCTCGCCCATGGGGGGACCGCTCCAGGCATCTCGGTCGGTCTCGGGGGCGTCGGTCTCCACGGGCTCGGCATCCGGCGGAGCGACCGGGCTTTCCGCCGGGTCCGGCTCCAGGGCCGGAAGGGGATCGAGCAAGGCCGCGTCGATGGCCGAATCCAACTCCGAAAACGGGCCTGCGGCCGATCCTTCGAGGGGCTGGCGCGGCAGAGGCGCCGGGGCCGGCACTTCGGTCGGGGCCTCTGCGGCCGGTCCCTCGCTGGGGGGCGCGCGCTGCGGTTCGGTCCGCCCCTCCAGGGCGCTCGGATCGAAGCGGCCTGCCGCGGCGTCCGCATAAGCGGTGCGCCGGGGGGCCAACTGGCTGAGCCGGTCCCAGATCTCCCGAGCCTCGTCCCGTTTGTGGGCGTGCTCGAGGGCGGTGGCGGCGGTTTCCAGCAAGGCGATCGCTTCGGGAGTCCGACCGAGCTCCAGGGCCAGGTCGGCCCCTCGCTCGGCGTGGTGGCTCTGCACGGGGTCCAAGCCCACGGCCCGGCGATGGGCTTCGAAGGCGGCTTCGATCCGACCGTCGGCGGCCAACAAGGAGGCGGCGGTGTCCAGCGCTTCGAGCGCTTCGGCCGGGTGTCCGCTTTCGAGCAACGACTCGGCGTCCCGCAGGAGCGCCCGGGCCCCCGAATCGGGGTCTTTCGGAAGATCCCCAGATGCCTTCGTTTGCCACGAATCTTTCGAAGGATTGTCGGCCCCGACCGCTTCGGGACCCGGTGCGCTGCCAGGCCCTCGCGGGGATGGTGCTTTCTTTTCGAGCGATTCAGTTTCGGGTTCCACCGCGGGCTCGGAGGCATCTTCGGTCCAGGTGTCCGGCGCGAAGCGGCCGGCGAGGGTGGGGCCTTCGGTGGCGTCTGCCTCGTCGATACCCAGGGGCTCCGGGGCTGCGGAGAGCTGCTCGACCCAGCTCCAGTCCTCCCGTCCGTGCAGGTCTTGGGACGCGTCCTCTCGCAGAGCCTTCACCGCCTCCGGCTCGCTGTCCTCCGGCGCGCGGCCCGCTTCCGAAAAGGCCTCGAGGGTCCAATGGCTCGGACCGACCGGAGCGCTCGGCGGGTTCGACGCGGGCTCTGGCGCGTGTTGGGTCCAGCTTTCGACCCGGCCGGCCAGATAGTCCAGGTCCGTCGGGAGCTTGAAAAAGTAGTCGCCGCCCACCCCCAGCGCGTCGCTGGGGCTGCACACCGGATCGCTGGGCCGGGCCCAGCCCACGAAGAGGACCGGAAGGGCAGGGGCTCTTTGACGGACCCGCTGGACCACGCGCGCCGCATTCTCCGTCCCGGCCGACATCAGCAGCCCGGCTGCTTCCGCACCCTTCAACCAGAGGTCGAGCTCCTCGACGCGGGGAAGAACGTGGGGCGAGAGGCCGACGCGTCGGAGGGCCTCTTCGAGCCCTTCCATGGCCCCATCCTCGTCGACGATGAGGATGGTCTTCGACAAAACGGGGCTCCTATAGCACCCGCATCGAGGCCCGGCCAGTCGACGGAGCCCCGTTCATCGCAATAGCCACACGCCCACGAATGTGGACGCGGCCGCGAGCATCACGGCCGCGGCGTACCAGGTCCAGCGCCGGTTGGGTTCCCCCTCGGCAAAGCGTCCGGGCCGGGCCGGCCGCGGGAAGTCGCTTCCCCCGAAGCTCCCCACCGGGCTCGCCAGGTCGTCGGACAGATCCCCGGTTCGGTCCGCGGCGTCCGCCACGGGCGGTTCGAATCCGGCCTCGGCCGCCGCAGGGCCCCCGCTCGCCGGCAGCCCAGCCTCGGCCGCCGCAGGGGCCCCGCTCGCTGGCAGCCCAGCCTCGGAAGCGTCCGGTGCTTCGTTCGGGGGCACTGGGTCGAAGGCCTGGGCGCGGGCGGATCTCGGGGTTCGCACCGGGATGCCTGCAGCGGCGGGCCGCGGGCGGACCTCGGTGGCCGGGACATGGGGCCCCGACTGGGACTCGCGGTCCGGCGACAGGTGGATCGTGCGGCCCTCCAACTCTCCAGGCTTGCCCCCCGAGCTCTTCTGCCGCTGGGCCAAGACCCGCGGGAACACCGAGTCCACCAAGTCCGCCAGCTCCCGGCTCGACAGACGCATCCCGCGGGCCGCGCGGAACGCGGCGAGCTCCCGCTCCATCTGCCGCGCCGAGGGGTAGCGGTCCTCCGGGTCCTTCGCCACGGCCCGAGCGATGATGCGGACCAGGTCCGGGTCCGTTCCTTCGGGCACCCGGCTGGCCACGGACTCGTAGTTGCCGGAAGCCACCTTGAAAAGCAGGCTACCGACTCCTTCGTTTGGATAGAGCTGTTCGCCCGAAACGAGCTCGAACAGGATCGCACCGAGGGCGAACAGGTCGGAGCGGGCGTCGATCTCGTCGCCGCGGGCCTGCTCCGGCGACAGGCTTCGAGGGCGCCCCCGCACGACCCCGGGTTCGGTCAGGCTGTGGCCCAAGATCTTGGCGAGGCCGAAATCCAGGAGCTTTGGGACTCCGTCTCGCCCGATCAAGATATTCTCAGCGGCCACGTCCCGGTGAATGATCCCGAGGGGCGTGCCGTCGGGCAGAGCCCGTTCGTGGGCGTGGGCCAGGCCCACCGCCACCTGACTGACGATGCCGCAGGCGAGCTCCACCGGAATGAGGCGCCCGTCGCGGTACAGCACGTCCAAGATTTCCGCGAGCGACGGTCCGTCCACGTGCTCCATGACCAGGAACAGGTCTCGGTCGCAGGAACCCGCGTCGATCATCTCGACCACGTGGTGGTGCTCCAAGGTGGCGGCCACGGCCACCTCCCGCAAAAACAGCAGCTGAAGATCCTGGCGGCTGGCGTCGGCTTCGAGCACGCGCTTCACCGCCAGCCGGCGGGGCATGTCGGGGGCGCGCGCGTCGTACACCTCGCCCATGCCTCCCACGGCCAGTCGGGACCCGAGCTGGTAGGTCCGGACCCGGTCTCGAGGTCGAAGCGCCACGAAAGGAGCCTAACAGGCCGGCGCGAAGCTCGGGCGCCTCCGAACTGAAGGAATTTCGCGTAGCCGGGGCCAACGCCGCAGGTCGTCGGGTGGGTGCGCGCCGAAACCGCCTCCCGAACTGAAGGAATTTCGCGAAACGGGGCCGGGGCCCACCGACCGAAGCCCCGTTTCCGGGCCCCCATGTGCGCCTCGGGTTGCATGCTGCCCCTCCCTTCGACTAGGCCGATTCGGACGGCTCGGGACGGAATGCGCGCGATCGAGGGCAACACCCAGGGCCTGAAGCCCCGCCAGCTTCAGCGGCTTCAAGCCACCTATCGCCGCAGGGTCCGGGGGGATGGGCTGGTCTCGGTGGAACTGGCCCGACACCTGTCGGATTTGTCCAACGAGCTGGGACGCCAGGTCGGGGTCCTGGTCGACCGGGGCGGAGCGGTGGACCGGGTCGTGGTCGGCGAGCCCAGCCGCCTGTACCTGCCCGACATCGGTCGAGCCCGAGGAGGTGCGGGCCGTCTGCGCGGCCTGCGTCTGATCCGGACCGAGCTCCGGGACGGAGGTCTGACCCGGGAAGACCTGGCCGACCTGTCCAAGCTCCGACTCGACGCCGTGGCGGCGGTCCAGACGTCGGGACCTTCCCCCAAGGTCCACTGGGCCCATCTGGTGGTGCGGGGCAAGGACCGGACCCTGGTTCCCGACACCGAGACCTTCGATAGCGTCCATCAGCTTCCGGACGATCTGATGGCGCGGGTTTGGGCCGCCGAGACCGAGATCGCCCGGGTCTTCGGCCAGGCCGCTCAAGATTGGGTCCGGGACACGGCCGTCCTGGTCGGGGTGTGGGCCGCCGGTCCCAAGGTGCGCCGCGAAGCCGAGGCCTCCATGGCCGAGCTTCGGGAGCTGGCCCGGACCGCCGGGGTTCGGGTGGCCGACGAGATCATCCAGATTCGCCGGTCCGTCGACCCCAAGACCGTGCTCGGCAAGGGCAAGATCGAAGAGCTCACCCTCCGGGCCCTGGAGCTCGGCGCCGAGGTGTTGATCTTCGACCGAGACCTGTCCCCGTCCCAGTTGAGGGCCATCACGAACACCACCGACCTCAAGGTATTGGACCGAACGCAGCTCATCTTGGACATCTTCGCTCAGCATGCCCGCAGCAAGGACGGAAAGCTGCAGGTGGAGCTGGCCCAGCTAGAGTACGCCTTGCCACGGCTGGTGGAGCGCTCGACGGCCATGAGCCGTCTGACCGGCGGCATCGGAGGCCAGGGCCCGGGCGAGACCAAGCTCGAAATCCACCGCCGTCGGGCCAGGGCCCGGATCCACAGATTGGAACAAGAGATCGAGCGTTTGTCTCGTCAACGCGGTTTGCGACGCAAGCGCCGGCACGACGGGCAGATCCCGGTGGTGGGCATCGTCGGCTACACCAACGCCGGAAAATCCACCTTGCTGAACGCGCTCACCCACGCCGACGTCACTGCGGAGAACAAGCTTTTCGCGACCCTGGACCCCACCACCCGGCGAATCCGCTTTCCCGAGGAGCGCGAGGTGGTCCTGACGGACACGGTGGGTTTCATTCGCGACCTGCCCAAAGAATTGGTCAACGCGTTTCGAGCGACCCTCGAAGAGCTGTCCGAAGCCGACTTGATCCTGCATGTGCTCGACGCCTCGGACCCCCGGGTCAACGAAAAGCGCGAGTCCACTCAGAAGATTCTACATGAACTCGGCCTCTCGGACCGCCCGCAGCTCGTGGTCTTGAACAAGGTCGACCAGACCCCGAGGCCGTGGGTGGCGGCCCTCAAGAAGGTGACCGGCGGCGTACCGGTCAGCGCCCGAGACGGCACGGGTCTCGACGAATTGAGCCGACTGGTGGAAGGCCGCATCTTCGACGCCATGCCCCTGCCCACGCCCGAGCGGGATGGGTTCTATGAAGAGGCGGTCGGGTACCTCCGGGATCTGGCCTCCTGAGCCGACGGTGGCCGGCGCCGCGCCAAGCTATGCTCCGCTCCGCCGGGACCTGGTGGCCGGGCCCGATCCGGATGACCCGGCCCGCAGTCTGGTCTTCTGTCCACGCACCGGTCGGCGGTTCGCCCTGCCGAGCGAGGCGCTGCAGGTGGCGGCGGCGTTCGATGGGCGCCGCTCTCCCCGGCAGGTGGCCGAAGCCCTGGCTCAGGGGGACGGTCCAGCCATCGCCGTGCACGTGGTCGACGCCCTCGGC
>DAPKRQ010000067.1:0-26527 GCA_031800475.1 Myxococcales bacterium LLY-WYZ-16_1 | reverse complement strand
CTTGCGCCCGCCCCGCCAAGGACTGGGCCCGCTCCTGAAGACTCCGGCGCAGGTCCCTCAGGTGATATTCCACCGTGTCCAAGCGGGTCGAAGCTTGCCGCAGGCGCTCTACGTCGAAGCGCAGCCGTAGCCGAACCCGCTCGGGATCGAGGCCAGTCACACCCGGCAGCCTACTCCGGCGAGATGGTGAGCGAAATGGTTTCCGACGAAGAAGCGCCACAGCTGTTGGTGCACACCACCTCGATGGCGGTGGCCCCGGGACCACCCGGCGAAAACGTGCTGATCAGCGAAGTCCCGTCGTCCGAGGTCACCGGGTTCGGATTGAACGAGCCGGTTCGGTTGCCTCGCCGAATGGTGAACTCGCACAGGGTGATGACGGCATCGCCGCCCGCAGGTCCGCCCGCGAAGCTGCTCCCCATGTCGATGATGATGTTGTCGTTCTCGCTCTGGTTCATGGCCGGGTCCAGCGTGAAGTTCAAAGCTGGGGCCAGACAGGGCCGGTCGCTTGCGCTGAGCGAGACCCGAATCTCGGACCGGAAGGGGTCGTTGGAACCGATGATCAGGTTGCCCGAATCCTGGAAGGACGAGTCGTCGTTGTTGTAGCACACTTCGATGGACGCCGTGCCGTCGGGCTCGACGGTGAAGTCCACGCCGCACTCGGTCTCCCCCTCGGCGCAGTCGGACAGATTGAAGTCGTCGGGAGTGGGCTCGTCCGGGTTGGTTCCTTCCAAGCGAAGGCTACTGATCACCAAGTCGGCGTCGCCGTCGTTGGTGACCTCGACGGCGCGGCACTCTTCCATGCCGCCGGTGGAGGTAAACTGCAGGTTGGACGGCACCGCCGAAATCTGAGGGGTCTGACCGCCGGCCAAGTTCAGGTTGCAGTCGTTCACGCCGTCGCCCTGCACGACGATGCCCGCCACATCGGGCTCTCCGTCCATGTTGCTGTAGGTGACCTCGATGTCTAGGATTCCGCCAACCAAGATGGTCGCGCCGTCCAGCGAGCCGCCGCCGGCCGCGGCGATGGAGAACTCGTCGTCGTCCGGGTCGAGGAATACCGACACGTTTTCCAGGTCAGCCGTGCCCGCGTTGAACAGGCTGACGGTTTCGGTGCGAGATTCGTTTTGAGCGACACCCCGGAAAGGCAGGTTGGCACCGCACTGAAGTTCGGCCCCGCCAAATGTCACGGCGAGCCGCGGAGCGGTCACATTCGCTGCCACCGGGACGGCCTGTTCGGGCTCGGTCGGGTTGTTCGTCGAAAAGGTCAGGCCGTTTCCGGAACTCGGCGTGCCGGTGTAGTTGCCTTCGGTCCGAGGCACCATGCGCAAAATGAAATCCTCCTCGCCCGGAAGACCAGGTCCTTCGGCTTCGATGGTGATCGGAAACTGCGGCGGGGAGCCGTCGGGCCGCAGCAGTTGGAGCGAGACTTCGGTCGGCTCCACGGGAAAGACGGCGTCTCGCAGGACCGACAGTCGGTTGCCGAAGATCTGAAGCGGCGCCACCGGCTCACCGGCGTCGGTGTATTCGTTTTGAATGCGCACGTACATGTCGCAGGGGTTTTGTTCGTTGTACGTGGTGAAATCGAGGTTTCCGAACCGAACTCCCAGGGTGCCACAATCGGCAAAGTTCGCACTCGTCTCGCCGCAGCCTCCCTCTTCGCCGTTGACCGCAGAGCACCGAATGTTGGGTTGAGGCGGGCGGACCGCGGTCCCGAAGACCTGCAGCGCGAAACCGCCTTCGGCGCTGTTGTCGAGCACGTCCAAGGTGGCGCTCTGGTCGCCCACCGCGCAGCCCGGGAGCGCGTCCAGATCCCGGGTTCCATCGGCGTTGAACACGGCCGGGCACGGCCGGTAGGTCACGGCCACCGTGGCGCTCTGGGTGGGCGGAATGCCGTCCAGGACCGTGGCGGGTAGGGGGCTTTGGACCCGGAACACCTCGGGGTTGGTCGAAACAACCTGGGTGACATTCAGGAGGGCGGTGCCGATGTTCCGGATCTCGACGACTTGGGTGACCTGATCGGCCGTCGACACCTGGCCGAAGTTCACGTCGTCCGCTTCGCCCCGGATCAGGGCTTCGACGGTCTCGTCGCATGCCGACGCGGCCGACCCCAGTACGGCCGAGGCGAGGAAAAGGCCCAGCGGGCGGGACAAGATCGCGGGATTGCGGGACATTCGGATATTTCTGTTCACCTGAACCTCAGAACGGGGCGCCTAACAAACGGGACCCCCCCGGTCAATCGAGGGTACGGCCCTCGACCCAAACCTGTGCCCGGGGCATGCTTTTGATCGCTTTGGTAGACTCTCCAAGCGTGTGCGGCTCGAAAGTCGCGCCCCCGTCCGGTCGGGCTGGTGCATCCGAATGGGCCTGCCGTCGCCGCTCCAGGGCCGCAGCCCGCTGGGCATGGGGACTGGTCCTCGGGGTGCTCGTGGGGATGCCCGGGCAGCCCGCGCTCGCGCCGTCTTTCGGACCGACATCGGCCTACGCGGTCCCCGGTGCCGCCCGGGCCACCCAGGTGCGCTCGTTCTACAACCGCTGGCGCGGCACCCCCTACCGCTGGGGCGGAACCACACGGTCGGGCATCGATTGCTCCGCCTACCTCCGCCAGATGTACCGCGACCTGTTCTCGGTGGAGCTGCCCCGCACCACCCGCCAGCAGATTCGGGTCGGAGTTCCGCTCGAGCTCGACCCCCGCCGGCTCGAACGGGGCCTGAAGCCCGGAGATGTCATCTTCTACGTCAATCGAGCCGGCATCCCGGACCACGTGGTGACCTACGCCGGAAACGGGCTCATCACCCACAGCGTCAGCGGCCGGGGCGTGGTGATGGAGCCGATCAGCAAAATCTACGGCCGCCGGGTGGCGGCCCGCCGCTACCTGGCGCCCGCCCGGAGCGGACTGGTGGCCGACGGAACCCCCTCGGGCCCAGCGAGCCCCAGGGGGGCCATCGAGCCTTTGGATCCAGGCGAAATCCAGGACATTCCGTGCCCGCCCCGCTATCGCCCCCGGCCCGGCGAGGTCCGGCGCTACGCCAGGCGCCCCGTCCCCCTGCAAGCCATGGCCGAGCGCGACCTGTGTGACGTTCGCGCGCTGGCCGCAGCCCTGCGCGACAGCTCGGGTCCGATGGCCACCCGAAACACGGCCCGCCTGGACGAGCTGGCCCGCTGGCTCGAAGACATCGACGCCCTCGAGTCGGAGCTGTCCCGATGACTTCGGCGCGCTACCCCGAAGTCGACCCGCGGCCGTCGAGGTTGTGGAACCTCATCCGGGCCCTCGTGCTGAGCGCGGTCACGTTCTTCATCGGGGTGCTCGCCGTGGGGGTCGCCGTGCTCGCCAGCCTTTCGTGACACCCCGAACCGGAGTGCCCCTCGAGGCGCCCCGATCGAAAGAAAACGCACGGAAGACCCTCGGGTTCACTTCTTACCAGAAAACCCACCTCAGCGCACACGGGTTAACACTTATAACTCCAGTGATTTCAGGCACTTGCCCATCGATCGTCTCACTTGACGACTGACACACAGCGACCGGACTCTGTGCCGCATCTGTCGGAAACCGTCGGGGAACTGTCGCTGGGCGATCCCCGCCGGTGACCGCAAGAGGATGGATGATCCGGGTAACGCGATTCCCTTCGGTCCCCTCCGGGACGTGCCCCTCCGGCGACGGACGCCGGCCCGCGCCCCGAACCCGAGGGTTTTCGCCCAAGAAGCAACGATGAAAGCGAGTGGTCTCAACATGAAGCACAACAAGCCTTCGGCGGCGCCGCGACTGCTGGCGTTCGGACTGGGCTCGGCGATGGCGCTGGCCGCCTCCTCGGCGGTCGCCCAAACGTCCGGCCCGCTGGTGTTCTACGGACAGGAAAAGAGTTCCTACACCTACGAAAGCATCGACGACAAAAACCTCACCGGCGACTTCGTCGCCAGCGGGACCTGCCGGCCGTCGCGCGTCGACATCCCCTTCGACTTCGAATACCTCGGCGTCGAATACGACGAACTCTGGGTCAACTGCGCTGGGTACGTGACCTTTGGCTCTCGAGGCACGAGCTTCTACAACTCCGTATGCGTGTCCTGCGGCGACGGCATCCCGGTCGATGACGCCGACAACCAGATGGTCGCCTTGTTCTGGAACGACATCCAATCCGCGCGGATCGAATCCGCGGTCGAGGGCACGGCGCCCAGCCGGATCCTGCACATCGAGTTCCAGGACTTCAACATTCGCTTCAACGCCACCGGCGACGACGGCAACATGATGCTATCGCTGTACGAGGCCGACGGCTCCTTCGAGGTGAGCTGGGACGGGGAGATCGGAAGCACCAGCACCTTCTTCGGCGACGAGGGCCTCACCGGCTACGAGGCCAGCGGCGACGAGGACGACTTTTGGGACCACTTCGACCCGTGCACCGAGCAGGGCGACTGCACCCCGACGGTCTACAACAACGACCTGGCCGGAAACCGGGTGCGGGTCTCCAAGGCGGAAGACCCCGAGCTCCGCATCGAGATCAACGACTTCCCGCGCGGCGCCTTGCCGGGCAACACCGTGACCGGAACGCTGACCTTGGTGAACCTGGGGCAGGACTCCGCCAGCGACGTGGACGCTCGCCTGTATCTGTCCGACGACGACCAGCTGGACACCGCCACCGACACGCTGCTCGGCACCTTCGAGGACCTGGTCGCCACCCTGCCGAACGGAAAGACCGACGCCTCGGTGAGCTTCACCCTTCCGTCCAGCGTCCAGCGGGACCAAACCTTCCACTTGATCGCCGAGATCGATCAAAACGACGAGTTCGATGAGATCATCGAAGACGACAACACCTTCGTCACCGACGGCGACGTCTTCGGCACCGGCTACGACGTAGAGATCTCCGGCTGCCGCCTGGTCGACCCGGCGAGCGGCATCAACCCGGGCCAGACCGGCACCTTCGCCGTCACCATCTCGAACCTGGGTGCCCCCTACGAGGGCGAAAACGGAGATCTGGACGTGCAGCTCGTCGGCTCGCAGGACACCGTGCCCGACATGGCCGACCCCTCGCTCGGCACCAGCTCGGTGCCGACCAGCCAGCTGCAGGCGGCCAACGAATACACGGTCGAGGTCGACGGCACCCTGCCGAGCGGCGGCGTTCCGCCAGGGCTGTACTACCCGATCTGCCGGCTCGACCCGATGAACAACATCTCGGAGCTGAACGGCAACACGGTCAACATCTACGTGGGCACCGACGAAGAGCGATTTCAATCCGGCGCAGACTTCACGCCGAGCAACGTCACCTTCAACTCCGAAGTTCCCATGGGTACGCCTTTGGACATCGCGGTCACCGTGGACAGCGTAGCCGTTCCGACCATCCGCAACGTGGACGTGAACATCTACGCTTCTCAGGACGACCAGTTCGATCCGGGAGGCGCGGACTTTCTGCTGGGAACGGTGACGGCTCGCTTCGAGGACACCCAGACCACCCGGGTGGTGGTCGAGGAATCCCTGCAGCTGCCGTCCGACTTGCCCGGCGGTCGCTGGCGGGTATTCGTGCAGTCCGACCCCACCGCGCGCATCGTCGAGGTGAGCGAGTCGAACAACCTGCTTTTGTCCGGAACCGTCGACGGGTCGACCTTCGAGTTCCTGAACGCCATCGACTTTGCGGTCCAAAACGTGCGGGCCACGCCGACAGGCACCCTGCAGGCCGGGGATACCATCGAGGTGGACTTCACGGTGGTGTCCGACGGTCTTCGTTTCGACGGATTCGTGCCCTACACGGTGTTCGCGTCGCCGGGTGATGAGTTCAACTTCGGCGACTTCGTCATCGGTACGGGCCGGGTCTTCATTCCCGCCGCCTCGAGCAACCAGGTATCGGTCAACGCCACGGCGGAGATCCTGCTGGACGCAAACCTTCCGCCGGGCGCCTACAACGTGTCGGTGGTCATCGACCCGAACGACGCGTTCTTGGAGGCGACCGAGGCCAACAACGCGGACATCGATACCACCCCGAACCCGGTCATCGAACTTCGGGGTGCGGACCTCATCGTCGACTCCCTGGTGACGCAGCGTTTCGCCTTCGCCAGCACCGACATGAACGAGAGCACCATCACCGCGGAGATGGTGGTCGAGAACATCGGCCAGATCGACGCGGACGGGTGGCGTTATGTCTACGTGTGGTCCGACGACCCGAACATCCGGATCGATGACCCGGTGGTGTTCACCTCGAACCCACGAAGCCTGGAGGCCGACGGAAATATCACCTTCGTGGACGAGGTTCCGGTTCCGGTGCGCACCTCGACCGACGCCCTCTTCCTGGGCGTGGTCGTGGACTACTTCAACGAGATTCCGGACCGAGCTCGCCAAAACAACCAACGGATCTCGGCCATCACCGATGGCCCCGTCCCGGTGGAGTCACAGGAGCAAGAGGTCATCGGCCGGACGGCGGTGACCATCGTGCAGCCGGCGCCGGACTATCAGGTTCGGGTGATCGTCACCGGCACCACGGCCGCGGGAGGCGAAGAGCTCGCGGTGACGCGGAGCATCGGCAACGTCGGCAACGCCATCGGCCTGAACGCGGCCTATGCGTACTACCTGTCCGAAAACTCCGTGATCTCGCCGGACGACGACGTTCAGCTGCGGGCGGTCGGAACCACCTCGCAGGTGGTGAACGTCGAGGAGGAGACCGGCTTCTTCCGAACGGATCTGGTGGTCGATTCGGATGACATCTCTGCGGACTTCGTTCGGGTTCCCGAGAACATCGAGGCCGGAACTTACTTCCTGGGCATGGTGGCCAACCCGGGGCTCGAGCAGCGGGAAGTCTTCGTCGCCAACAACGTCGACGTGTTCGGGGAGCCGGTAACCGTGGACGGGGCGTCGATCCAGTTCTCGACCCGGTCCTTCCCGAGGGCCACTTCGGGCGTTCCGTACGAAGTGGGCGTGTTTGCTCGCGGCGGCGCCCAGCCGATCGAGTGGGAGCTTGCCCCAGGAAGCTCCTTGCCTCCCGGGCTGACCCTGGACCGGGAATCCGGAATCATCGAGGGCACACCGACGGAAGAGGGTCGGTTCGATTTCACACTGCGGGCTCTGAGCGGCACCGCCTTCGCGGACCGGCCGTTCTTCATCATTGTCACACCGCCCACGGTGAGCCTCGAGGTGGTGACGCGGTCGCTGCCCTCGGGGGTCGCCAACCGGGGCTACGACGTGCAGGTGATCGCCATCGGCGGCGCGCCGCCGTACACCTGGGAGCTGCGAAACCCGGACGATCTGCCGGAGGGCCTGACCTTCGACGAAAACGGCCGGCTTTCGGGCACGCCGGTGGCGCCGGACTCCACGTCGCTGCTGCTGCGGGTGACCGACTCCCTGGACACGGAAGCGTCGCGCGAGTTGCCGATCCGGATCCTGAACCCGAACCAGACGGTGCAGATTCAAAACACCCAGGTGCCGGACTTCCGGTTGGGTGAAGAGTTCCCTTGCGAGGAGGGAGAAGATCGGCCCCCGTTCCGGTTCGCCGCCGAAGGCGGCCTGCCGGAGTACCGGTGGTCGCTGGCCCAAGGCAGCGAAGCTCCCCCGGGGCTCGAGCTTCGGGCAGACGGCACCCTCTGCGGAACGCCGACCCAGGTCGGCATCTTCCCGGTGGAGATCCGGGTGCAGGACCAGTTCGACCCGATGAACCCGGATGCATCCCGGGAGGGCCTGTTCGACACGGCGCTGTTCATCGTGGAGATCGAGGGAGACAACTCCCTCGGCATCGTCGGCGTGGGGCTGGAAGACGCCGTCCGTGGCGAAGCCTACAGCGCGTCGTTGGAAGCGGTGGGCGGCACCATGCCGTACACCTGGCGGCTGGTGGAAGAGGTCAGCGACCTGCCGGATGGCCTGACCTTGACCGAGGCCGGCGTGCTCGAGGGCACCCCGACCGAGGCCGGCGAGTTCGGCTTTCAGGCCGAAGTCCAGGACCAGGACGGTCAGATCGACCGGCAGCCCTTCCAGCTGTCGGTGGCCTTCGAGGCGCCCTTCTGCGAGCGGCCCGAGAACGCGGAAGCAGCCATCTGTGCACCCGCCGACGACGGGGGCTGCACGTCGGTGTCGGTCCGCTCCGGCCCGCTCGGGTGGGGCTCGATGCTCATGGGGGTCGGACTCGTGTGGGCCCTGCGGCGCCGCCGGCGGGAGGACGCTCCCACCGCGTGATTCATGACGGAGCGCGAGCGCGGTGTCCGGCCCTGGGCCGGGGACCGCGCTCCGCGCCCCGGCAATGCCTTTCGATGTTCGAACCTGAGGAATGGAGTAAACCATGATGCGGAATATGATGACGGCGTCGGCTGCGGTGCTGGGAGTGGGACTCCTGGCTGCGCCTGCAACCGCCCAGACCCCGGTCCCGGGGACCCCTTACGTGCGAATCGACGAAGACCTGGTAAACACCCCCCAAGGGCGCTATGAAGAGCTGCCCAACCCGACGATTGTCTTTCAAGGGCAGGGCTCGAGGGCCCTCTTCTCTTCGGCCCAACAGGTTCAGATCCCCTTCGACTTCAAGTTCTACGATTCGTTCGAAGACACCTTCTCCCTGGGCACGGGCGGCAACATCGTCGTCGGACAGGGCAACACGAGCACCTTAAACTGGCCGCCCAGCGACAACCGCAGCCCCCGCGGTTGGATCGCGGGGGCCTGGGGCAGCCACTACATCTTGGCGGGCCAGGCCCAAACCCGGGTCGGCGCGCAGGTGTTCGGTTCACCTCCGAGCCGATACGTGGCCCTCGAGTATCGGAACATGACCGAGGCTTCTAGCGCCAGCTTCGGCTGCTGCGACAAGCTGCTGTCGTGGCAGGTGCGCCTGTACGAGGGGCTGTCGGGCCGGATCGAGATCGACTTCGAGGGTCAGGATATCGGCTCGGATGCCGGGTTTTTGAGCGGCACCTCGGGCATGCAGGACCAAAATGGCTCTCGTCCCATCGAGTTCATGCCCGGAAGCCCCAACATCACCCATGGGTCCTGGATCAACGCCCTGGACGGAAAGCGCATCACCCTCATTCAGGACCCGGGCGTCGAGCTCGTGGCCCTGACCGTCGGCACCCCCGAGTTTGCCAACCTGGGCGCGCCGGTGGAGGTCCCGGTTTCGCTGACCAACCTGAACGGCCGATTCACGCCGAGCTTCGAAGTGACCATCGAAGCCTCCCGGGACCGAAACTTCGAAGACCCGATGGACATCACCGAGGTGGGCTCCACCCGGCTGCAGCTCGGGCCCTACCAGACCTTCCAAGGGTCGGTGGTCGTGCGCTTCCCCGAAGCCCTGGGCACGAACCGCTACTTCGTGCGGATGCTCGTGGACACCGAGAACGACCTGACGGAAGTGGACGAGACCAACAACGTGGTGAGCTCCGAGTCCTCCGTGCGACTGCTCCCGAGCCGTCCGGACCTGGCAGTGACCCGGGTCTCCACCCCGGTGCGCGACGCAGAGCCGGGTGAGGAGGTCACGGTCAACGTGCGGCTCGCCAACCAGGGCTCGGACACCACCGAGGACGTGGTGGTGGACATCAAGTTGTCCACCAACCCGGCGATCAGCCCGCAGGATAGCACCCAGGGCACGTACACGGTGACCCTGCAGCCGGGAGAGGTGAATGAGCGGGCGGTCTCGTTCAACCTGCCGATGGAGCTGAACTCGGGCACGTACTACTTCGGAGCCTTCGCCGACGCAGACGGCCAGTTCGAGGAGAGCAACGAGTCCAACAACGGGCTGGCCACTGTGAACCCCGTCGCGGTGGCTGGCGGGGACGTGGCCATCGTGACGCCCCGGATCCCGGCGGCTCAGGTCGGCGTGTCATACACCTCGTTCCTGACGGCGGTCGGCGGCGACGGCGACTACGACTGGCGGCTCGAGGGGCAGACCCCCGATGCCCAGGGCAACTCGCCCTGCCCCAACCCCCGCCTTCCCCAGGGCGTCTGCCTGGACGCGGGCACGGGCAGCTTCTTCGGCAACTGCAGCGAGCCCGGCGAGTTCGACATCACGCTGGAGGCACGGTCCGAGGGCTTTCAGGCCGGCACCCGGCAGTACACCTTCCGGTGTGTCGACCCGGACGAGCCGCTGACCATCGTCACCCGGACCGTGCCGGACGGCATCGTCGGCAAGGAGTACGCGTTCGAGGTGGTGGTCACCGGCGGCAATTCGGTCGACCCGAACAACCTCAGCTTCTCCGCCATGAACCTGCCCATGGGCCTGAGCATCACCGACAATGGCTTTTTGGCCGGGACGCCCGTCATGGCCACCGGCGAGGAGGGTCGGGACGTGACCTTGCAGGTGGGGGACGGCGACGCCACCGACGACCAAGTCGTCAACCTGGTGGTCAACGATAATCAAAACCTCCTGATCGACGTGGCCGAGCTCCCGGTGGCGGAGCTGGGCGAGAGCTACTCGGCCCAAATCGAAGCATCGGGTGGGGTGGGCGACATCATCTTCGCCCTGGATTCGGGAGACCTTCCGAACGGGCTCGGTTTGAACCCCGACGGCTCGATCACCGGCGTTCCGGACGAGGTGGGCAGCTTCACCTTCGTGGTGCGGGCCTCGGACAGCCCGGGCGGCGGCAACCTGCGGGCCCAGGACCGAAACGAGTTCACCCTCAACGTGGTGGACACCTCGGAGCGGTTCCGGATCCTGACCGAGTCCCTGCCCACGGCGTTCCTGGAGCGGGGCTACAACACGGTCATCGCGGCTGCGGGCGGCGTGCCGGAGCTGGACTGGAGCATTCCGGAAAACATTCAGCTGCCGCAGGGGCTGCAGGCCCTGCAGCTGGAGGGCTCGCAGGAACTGACGATCAGCGGCACGCCCGAGGTGGCGGGGGCCCTCAACCTGCTGGTGAGTGTCACGGACGCCCTGGACCGGGAGGTGGCGAAGGTCTTCGTGCTCAACGTGGTCGACCCGGAGTCCCTGCCGGCGCCGCAGTGCCCCGACCCGACGGACTTCCGCTGCGCGGAGCTTCCGACGGAGGACGAAGACGACGGCTGCAGTCACACCGGTGCGGGCGGGCCCTTCGGTGCCGCCTCGGCCGGCGTGCTGGTCCTGATGGGGGCCGTGGGGGCCTTCCGCCGCCGCCGTTCGGTCTGACGCGGAGGACAGACATCTTGCGAGCCCGAAAAGGCGCCGGCGGCCTCCCGCCGGCGCCCTTTCGGGGCTGACCCGGCCTGCCAGCGCCGTTCCTGCCCACCCGGCCGGCTGTCTCCTGCCAGCGCCCTTTCGTGGCCCACCCGGCCGGCGGTCCGCTGCCAGAGCCCTTTCGTGGCCCACCCGGACGGCGGTCCGCTGCCAGCGTTGTCGCCCGTCTGGACGGCGGCGGCGCCCGCTGGCTCGAGGAAAGATGGATCCGAGCGCCCGCTCGCTCGGGTTCGTTTGAACCCACAGCGCTTCGGTGGTTGAAGACGGGCGTGTGGGCTCCCGTGTCGCTCCGCCGGACCGAGCACCGTGCTCGTCCTCGGATCACCCTTGCCGCCGCCCTACTCGCGGCGATGGGCTTGTCCAGCGCGTGTTACCAGCACGCCCGTTCGGACGCGCCCTTTTCCCCCCGGCACGCAGACGCCGCGCCGATGGTGGTGGTCCCGGCCGGTCGCTTCACCATGGGCGACCGGACCGGAGATCCGGCCGAGTACCCCGAGCGCAGGCTTCGATTGCCAAGCTTTCGAATCGATCGCTTCGAGGTCGACAACCGCTCGTACCGAGAGTGCGTGGACGCCAAAGCCTGCGACCCCACCCCGTATCTGACGGATCCGGAACTCGGTCTGGATAGCCATCCGGTGGTGGGCGTCACCTGGTATGACGCCCGCGGTTTCTGCCGGTGGACCCGCAAGCGCCTGCCCACCGAGGCCGAGTGGGAGCGCGCCGCCCGGGGAGACGACCTGCGAAAATGGCCCTGGGCCGGCGCCTACGACCCGGCCCATGCCAACACCCGAGAAGCCGATTCTTTTGAAAATACCGCACCCGTCGATGCTTTTTCCGAGGGTCGAAGCCCCTACGGCGTGATGCAAATGGCCGGCAATGCCGCCGAGTGGGTCCAGGACGGGTTCGACCCCACGCGCTACCGCACTGCACCGCACGATCCCGAGCCGCCGGATGTGATCGACCCGCGCCGCCGGGTGGTGCGTGGGGGCTCCTACGCCGACACCCGCCACACCGTCCGGGTCTCGGCCCGCGACGCTCAGGTGGCGACAGAGTCGAGCAGCACGGTCGGCTTTCGCTGCGCCGCCGACGCCGAGGACTCGGCAAGCGAGCCGGGGTAACGCCCGGCCGGAGGCCCGGCTTGGATTTCTGCTTTCGAATCCGGAACGAGGTTTCCGAAATTTGACCGGTCCAGTCCCGTCTCCTATCGTCCATTCCATCGATGGCTGCACGCCGCCCCAAGGGAGCGCCCCAGGTTCGAACCCAAGACGAGACGCTGGATCCCGTCGAAGAGCACGTGGTCCGCATGCGGCACGGCTATCGGCTCCCCGACGACGTCCCCCTCGGCACCAAAGACGGAGGCCGGGCGGACGTGGCGGAGCAGCTTCGGCAGATGGAGCTCCAGGCTCTGGCCGAAAGCGGCCGTCTCGAAGCCTTGCGGGAGCGCGCCGAGGCGGAAGAGGCGGCCGAAGCCACCAAGACCAAAATCGTCGAGCGACTGAAAGCCAAAGACCAGGCCGCCTCCGACACTGACCCCGACGCGGGCAAAGACTGAAGCGGCCCTGCCGAGAAGAGGCCGCCGGGCGCAGCCCTGGGCCCCAAGCTCCAGCGCGAGCGACCTGGGGTCAGGCAGGCCTTCGAAGCACGGCTTCCACGTAGCGCGGATCGACTTGGCCCTGCCCCACCGCCGGCATCAGCTCGTCCCGCAGCGCCGTCAAGCCCAGGGTTAGGGTCCAGAGCAGGCCCTGTACCGCGCCCTCCGAAAGTCCCCCGCGGCCGCCGAGCTCCGTCGCCACCGCCCGGGCCACCCGTGCCGGCTGTAGACCGGGCATCCGATCCGCCAGCTCCGGCAAGCGCCCTGCTGCGATGGGCTCGAACCCGAACCCTTCGCCCAAGAGCGTCCACGCGGCCCCGGTGGTCAGGGCGCGGCGCAAGGTCCGCTCCTCGGGCGCAGGGGGCCAGACCGGCTCGTCCAGCCCTTGGATCCGGGCCCCCAGGCCCATCGCCCGATCGGCGGCTTCGAGCCCCTCCAGATCCTGCAGCCAGCGACCGACCTGCTCCACATCGGCCCATCCCCGAAAGGGCCGACCCACTGCCGCCCGGGCCGGGTCGACCGGGTCGGGATGGGCTTCGAGGCCCTCGGGAAACCACGGCCTGCGGGCTCCGAGGACCTCGAGGGCACCGTGGTCGCTGGCTTCCAGCAGCCCGTAGATGGGCCCTCTGCGCAGGGCGTCGGCCCGAGCCTTGAGGCGCAGCAAGAAGCTGTGCCCGGCCCGAAAGAGCATGCGCACAGGGATCCGCCGAAGGCGCTCCGCCGGCTCCCAGGGGCTATCCGGGGCCTGCAGCGCAACCATCAAGACACCGGCGGTCCGGGCCACCGCCTCTCGGACGGGGGCGTCGGCCGCCGGGTCGATCCGATCCGCCACCAACACCGCGTGCAGCAGCGGGACCAACTCGGACTCCAGCCGGGCGAAGGTCTGCACGTCGACGACAGCCTCCAGAGCGGTCCGCAGGGGGGTGCCCTCCAGGGCCGCCCCGTACCGGTCTGGAAGCCACACGGTCGCGTCCGCGCCCCACGGCTGCCAGGTTCGGGTCAGCTCCACTGTCGGATCCACCGGGGCATAGACCTCACGGGCCCGGTCCGGCGCCGGAAAGCCCAGATCTTCGAGACGGGCGTTCCGAAACCGAAGCGCTGTCTCTTCCAGATCCGACGGAAGGTCGGCTTCGGCCAGCCGCAGCAGCCCCGCCGCGTCTTCCCAGTCCGGCGACCGGTAGAGCTCTGCCACCAGCTCCAGCACGGCCTTCCGCTCCTCTTCGTCCACCGGCTCGTCGCCGGAGGCATCGCTCCGGCGCGCCGCAATCCAGAACCTTCCATCCGGCGTCTCGGCCACGTCGATGTGTTCGTCCTGCACCCATTCGGGCAGGGGTGGCCCCTCGGACGGATCGGCGGCATCGTGGTCCTTCGGCTTCAGCGCCACCCACAGCCGGCGGGCCAGCAGGGCCGCCGCAGCCTCCCGGTCGAGGGCGAAAAACGCCCGCACGAGGGCCTCGGGCCCCGCTTCGCGAAACGCCTGGGCCCATACCAGCAGCTCCGAAGGGCGAAGGCCGTCCCCCGACCACGCTTCGAAGTCCCAAAGGGCCCGAACCTGCTCGGCGGACAGGTGGGCCAGCAACGGAGCGGCATCGCTCGCCCCCAGTTGTTTGACCGCGAAATACGCTTCGAGCTCCGTGGCGCGGGCGACTCGGGCGGGCAGATCCGCAGCTCGAACGACGCGCTGAACGTCGGCGAGCGTGGACTGCCGGCGCCGGCTGCGCTGCCACGGCGACAGCGATGTGACTGACGCACCTCGTTCCGATCCAGATTTCGAGTTCATCGCGCCTGTCCTCCTCATCGGTTCGAACGAACCGTTCGAATCGCGCCGAACTTCGGTGCGCTGGCCGCTCGACCCGCGCACCGCTTGGCGAGCCCGGGAAGCGCCCTTGACTCACTGCAGGTTCGGAGCGACTTCCGGGAACGATTCCACCATGGCATCCGCATCGATCCTCAAGAAATCCGCCATGGCCGTAAGCGGCCTGGCTTGGTTCGGATTCGTGATCGCGCATCTGCTCGGCAACTTCTACCTGTTCTCGGGGCCAAAGAAGTTCAACGCCTATGCGGATTTCCTGCACAGCACCGGAAAACTGCTGTGGGTGGCGGAGGCCGGCCTCATCCTGTTCTTGGCCGTCCACGTCGGGTTCGCAGTGCGGGTCACCCTGGAAAACCGCAAGGCGCGCAGCCGCCCCTACGTGGTCAAGCAGACCAATGGGGAAGCCACAGTCGGCTCCCGTACCATGGCGGTGGCGGGCATCATTTTGCTCGCGTTCATCGTGACCCACGTGAACATGTTCAAGTTCGGAGACCACGGGCGAGAGGACGGATTGTGGGGCCTCGTGGTCCGGACCTTCCAGGATCCGCTCATGGTGGGCTGGTACGTCTTGGGTATGTTGGCTCTCGGGCTGCACCTGAGCCACGGGATCGGCAGCGCCTTTCAAAGTCTGGGGATCCTCCGTCCCGACTTGCGGCCCAAATTTCATCGAGCCGGCACCGTCGTGGGGTGGCTGATCGCCCTCGGCTTCATTTCGATGCCGCTTTATGCACTGATCAGGTTTTGAGGAGAGATGATGCTCGACGCCCAAATTCCAACCGGCGACATCGAAAAGAAATGGGAGAACCACCGGTTCGACCTGAAGCTGGTCAACCCTGCCAATAAGCGCAAGCACTCGGTCATCGTGGTCGGGACCGGCCTGGCCGGAGCGTCTGCCAGCGCCACCCTGGCCGAGCTCGGCTACAAAGTGAAGGCGTTTTGCTTTCACGACAGCCCGCGTCGCGCGCACTCCATTGCCGCCCAGGGGGGCATCAACGCCGCCAAGAACTACCGAAACGATGGCGACAGCATCTATCGGCTGTTTTACGACACGGTCAAAGGCGGCGACTATCGCTCCCGTGAAGCCAACGTCTACCGCCTTGCCGAAGTCAGCGTGAACATCATCGACCAGTGCGTCGCCCAAGGCGTTCCCTTCGCTCGAGAATACGGCGGACTGCTCGCGAACCGTTCCTTCGGGGGCGCCCAGGTGAGCCGCACCTTCTACGCCAAGGGGCAGACCGGACAGCAACTCCTGCTCGGGGCCTACTCGGCGCTCAACCGGCAGATCCAGGCCGGCCAGGTCGAGATGCACACCAAACACGAGATGCTCGACGTGGTGGTCGTCAAGGGTCAGGCGCGGGGCATCATCACCCGCAACCTGATGACCGGCCAACTCGAACGCTGGGAGGCGGATGCCGTGTGCCTGGCCACCGGCGGCTACTCGACGGTATTCTTTCTTTCGACCAACGCAAAAGGCTGCAACGTCACGGCCACCCACCGGGCCTACAAACGGGGCGCCTACTTCGCGAACCCTTGCTACACGCAGATACATCCGACCTGCATTCCGCAGACTGCCGAACACCAGTCCAAGCTCACGCTGATGAGCGAATCGCTGCGGAACGACGGCCGCGTCTGGGTCCCGAAGAAGGCGGGCGACACTCGGGCTCCCAAGGACATCCCGGAAGACGAGCGGGACTACTACCTGGAGCGAAAGTATCCGGCGTTCGGCAACCTGGTGCCGCGGGATGTGGCGTCTCGCAGTGCAAAAGAGATGACCGATCAGGGGCGCGGCGTGGGTCCCACCGGCTTGGCGGTGTATCTCGATTTCCGAGATGCCATCCAGCGGGACGGTCGGGCCGCCATCGAGGCGCGATACGGAAACCTGTTCGACATCTACAAGGAGATTACCGGCGAAGACGCCTACGAGACGCCGATGCGGATCTATCCCGCGCCGCACTACACCATGGGCGGGCTTTGGGTGGACTACAACCTGATGACGACGGTGCCGGGGTTGTTTGCTCTGGGCGAGGCCAACTTTTCGGATCACGGGGCCAACCGGCTCGGCGCCAGCGCCTTGATGCAGGGTCTGGCCGACGGGTATTTCGTGATTCCGTACACCCTGGGTGGATACATCGCGACCGCCGGTCTCGACCCCGTGTCGACCGACCACCCGGCCTTCGACGATGCCGAAAAAAAGGTCAAAGAGCGCCTCGAAAAACTCGTTTCGGTGGATGGCCGACAGAGCGTGGACGTGTTCCATCGCCGCCTCGGCAAGATGATGTGGGACCACTGCGGAATGAGCCGAAACCGGCAGGGGCTCGAACAGCTCCTGAAAGACATACCGGCCCTGCGCGAAGAGTTTTGGCAGGATGTGAAAGTCACCGGGACGACCGAGTCGTTCAACCAGAACCTGGAGCGGGCCGGACGGGTTGCAGACTACCTGGAGTTCGCCGAGATCATGGCCCTCGACGCCCTCACCCGCGAAGAATCCTGTGGCGGGCACTTTCGCGAGGAGCACCAGACCCCCGAGGGCGAGGCGAAGCGCGACGACGAAAACTTCAGTCACGTGGCCGCGTGGGAGTTCCAGGGCGTCGGCGCAAAACCCCAACTGCACGAGGAGCCGCTGGAGTTCGAGTACGTGAAGCTGACCCAGCGGTCGTACAAGTAGAAGAGGAACCGCGAGCATGAAATTCACGCTGCGCGTTTGGCGCCAAAACGGCCCCGATGGCGAGGGCCAGTTCGAACAGATGGAGGCCAACGATGTTTCGTCGGACAGCTCCTTTTTGGAGATGCTCGACATGGTGAACAATCGGCTCGAGGCCGAAGGCAAGGAGCCGATCGCGTTCGACTCCGACTGCCGCGAGGGGATCTGCGGAACCTGCGGCATGTTCATCAACGGCTACGCTCACGGTCCCGGTCGCAAGAGAGCTGCCTGTCAGCTGTACATGCGCGAGTTCCAGGACGGCGAGACCCTGACCCTGGAGCCGTTCCGGGCCGACGCATTCCCGGTTGTGAAGGACCTGGTGGTGGATCGGAGCTCCTTCGACCGGGTCCAGCGGGCCGGCGGCTACGTGTCGGTCAACACCGGCGCCGCCCCCGATGCGAACGCGATCCCTGTCCCGAAAGACGCGGCAGACGATGCTTTCGACGCAGCCCAGTGCATCGGCTGCGGGGCTTGCGTGGCCACGTGCAAGAACGCATCGGCCATGTTGTTCGTGAGCGCCAAGGTCGCCCATTTGAACCGCTTGCCGCAGGGCCAGCCGGAACGACTTCAGCGGGTGGTCGACATGGTCGATGCGATGGACGCCGAGGGATTCGGCAACTGCACGAACGAATACGAGTGCCAGGCCGCCTGTCCCAAGGACATCAGCGTCACGAATATTGCCCGCATGAACCGGGATTATCTGTGGGCCAAGCTGCGCGGCTACAAGCCGCGCAACAAAGCCAAGCGCACGGCCTAACCTGGGCCCGACCGGCTCGGCCTCACCTGGGCCCGACCGACTGGGCCTTAGCTGAGCCCGATCGGCTCGGCCTCACCTGAGCCCGACCGGATGGGCCTCACCTGGGCCCGATCGGCTCGGCCTCACCTGGGCCCGACCGGATGGGCCTCACCTGGGCTCGACGCGATCGGCCTGACCTGGGGCCGACCGGCTCGGCGGGGCCTCGACCGCACGCCCTGGTCCAGGCCCCGGCCTACCTCAAGGGTTCGGCAGCAGGGGCTCGGTGTTCCGGATTTCGATGTCGTCCACCCATGCCGCGTTGGTCCGCCCGCTGGTGGTGAATCGGTCCCGCTCATACCGCCACTCGAGAGTGTAGACCTCACCTTTTTCGTCCAGGTCGTACTGGATGCTCCCGCTGGCGGTGGTGTTGCTGAAGACCCGCTCGCGGCTGCCGTTGACCAAGAACACGAAGTTGTCGCGGAAGCTCGCCTCGACCCGGTACCGGAACTCGACCTGCGAGGTGCCTCCCAGGGTGGAGGTCCGAACACGCATGCGCAGCCCCGACGTCTCGTTGAAGTTCAAGGTAGAGGAGGAACGGGCCGTGTAGGTCCCGCCCAGAGGATTGCGGGTGGTCAGCTCCCAATCTTTGGTGCCGGAGAACGCGAACGTCGGCGGGAACACCCCGCGTTCGAAGTTTTCGTTCACCCGGGTGCAACGGTCCGGACAGCTCCCGCTGCAGTCGATGCCCAGCTCGTCCCCGTTTCGAATACCGTCGCTGCACGTGGGTGCGGCGCAGGTGAGGGTCGACATGTCGCAGACGAGGTCCACGCAGTCTTCGTCCACCAGGCACCCCTCCCCGGTTCCGCAGCGATCGTCGCAGATGATGCCTCCGCAGTCGGGTCCGGTTTCGTCTTGGTTGGGCACCCCGTCGGCGCAGTTGCCCCGGCGGCACTCGAAGGCCGATACGTCGCACACCCCGCTGTCGCACTGCTCGGAGGAGGTGCAGAACTGACCGGGCCCGCACAGCCCACAGTCGCCCCCGCAGTCGACGTCGATCTCGTCGCCGTTGCTGACGCCGTCTTCGCAAGTCGGCTCCGCGCATGTCTCGGTCATCATGTCGCACACGCCTTCGTCGCAGTCGCCGTTCACGTTGCAACCGGCGCCGACGGCGCAGCGCTGGCAGTTTCCGCCGCAGTCCACGTCGGATTCGGTTCCGTTGGTCACCCCGTCGCTGCAGGTGGCCTCGGCGCAGCGGTTCGCGTCGCACACGTTGCTCGCGCAGTCCTCGTTGACCTCACACACGCCGTCGGGCGGGCAGCCGGAACAGTTCGGGCCGCCGCAGTCCACGTCGCTCTCCCCGCCGTTTTGCACCTCGTCGTCGCAGGTCGCGGGCTCGCACAGGCCCGTCGGGCCGCAGTATAGGCTTTCGCAGTCGTCGTCGCCGCGGCATGCCGCGTTCAGGGGGCAGCCTTCACAGGTCCCGCCACAGTCTCGGGCGGACTCGTCGCCGTTTTGCACCCCGTCCATGCAGGTCGGCTCGGCGCAGGTACCGTCGCCAGCGCAGACCCCGCTGGCGCAATCGGCATTGTCGCTGCAGCCCTCACCGTCGTCGCAGACCGGGCACTCGGGCCCGCCACAGTCCACGTCGGTTTCGGCTGCGTTCCGTCGCCCGTCGGTGCAGCTGATCTCCTCGCAGGTTCCCGAGATGCAGTTGCCGTTATCGCAGTCGTCGTCGCCCCCGCACCCTTCGCCGACCCGGCAGGGGTCACAGTCCGGGCCGCCGCAATCGAGCCCGGTTTCCATGCCGTTGGTGATGCCGTCGTCGCAGCTGAAGTCCGGGGTGCACAGCCCTTCCCGGCAGGTGTCGGACGCACAGTCCCCCCCGTCGTCGCAGTTCGCACCCAAGGCGCACGGACCGCAGATCGGACCCCCGCAATCCACATCCGTCTCGAGGCCGTTCCGGATCCCGTCTTCGCAGGTTGGACCGACCACCGCGCTGCCCCCGCAGCCGCCGATGGGCAGGACCGCCAGGCCCCCCACCAAAATGAGCATCCAACCGAAAGCCTGGGCCCAGCGCAGGCCCAAATGCGTGACGCGCATCGCGCGGCAGCATGACCCGACTCGGCAAAGCCCTGTCAATGGTCGGGATCGGACCATTCCGCCATGGCGGACAGGTCTAACCGGGAGGCCCCGCCACGGCGGGGCGCGAGCGCGGGAAAATCTCCGTTCGACCCCGGCCGGGGCGAATCGCCGAAATCGACCGCGCCCGCGGCCGGCTGCGTCAGGCTTCGCCCGGGGCTCGGCGGCGACGCCGGTCGTCTTGCCGGGCCCGCAGACGGGCCCTTCGGATGAACTCCCGCTGGGCGCGGAGCCCGTCGGGCTCCAAGATCCGGCGATAACTGCCGTCGGGCATCAACATGGCGGCTTTCGACTCGTCCTGAAGCTCCACGCCCAAGACCTCGTCGACGATGCGTCGCCGCAACGCCTCGTCCTCGATCGGCAGCATCACTTCGATCCGGCGGTCGAAATTCCGCGGCATGATGTCCGTGCTGGTGATGAACACGTCCTCCCGATCTTCGATGCCGAAATAGAGCACTCGGCTGTGCTCCAAAAAGCGGTCGACCACGTTCCGGACCATGATCCGATCGGAGCGGCCCGCGATCCCCACCCGCAAGGTGCACGGGCCCCGGACCAAAGCCACCACCTGGGCCCCCGCCTGGCTGGCCCGAACCAGGGCCCGGATCGTCTCGGCATCGATCAGCGCATTGGATTTCACGATGATCCGGGCCGACCGCCCTGCCCGTGCAGCCTCGGCCACCGCGTCGATGTGTTCGACCACCTTCTTTCTCAGTCCGAGCGGAGCCACCGTGAGTTTTCGCCAGTTCGGAGGCTCGGAGTATCCGGTGAGCAGATTGAACAGGGCCGCCATGTCCTCGCCCACGTCTCGTCGAGCCGTGAAGAACGACAGGTCCGCATATACCGCAGCGGTCCTTTCGTTGTAATTTCCCGTCCCCAGATGAACGTACCGCCGGATGCCATCCTGCTCCCGGCGGACGACGAGCGTGACCTTGCAGTGGGTCTTCAGGCCGAGCATGCCGTAGACCACGTGGACGCCCGCCTCTTCCAGGCGGCGCGCCCACTGCACGTTGGTCTCCTCGTCGAAGCGAGCCTTGAGTTCGACCAAGGCCGTCACCTGCTTGCCATTTTCCGCCGCCTTGGTCAGCGACGACAGCAGCGGCGAGTCTCGATTCACGCGATACAGGGTCTGCTTGATCGCCAAAACCTGCGGGTCGCTCGCCGCCTGTTCGAGCATATCGAGCACCGGTTCATAGGACTCGTAGGGGTGGTGCAGCAGCAGATCCTCTCGGGCGATGGCCGACCACGGATCCTGGTCCCGAAACGCCGGCGGCACCACGGGCTGAAAAGGCTCGTCGCGGAGATCGCTGCGCCCGACCTGCGACAGCACCTCCTCCAGATCGCACCAAGCGAGAGGCCCCCGGTGAGCCTGGACGTCCTCCGGCTCCAGGTCGAGCGCCTCGCGGAGTCGATTCACCAGGCGAGCCGACGCTTCGCTGCCCACCTCGAGCCGGACCGCGTCGAGACGCCACCGGCGCCGAAGCTCCTTTTGAACCGTGTCGAGCAGATCCTCTTGCTCGTCTTCATCGAAGGACAGATCCCAGTTGCGGAGGACGCGAAAGGGAACGCACTCCAGGATCCGCATGCCCGGAAACAGAGCCCCCACGTGGTGGCGGATCGCGTCTTCGACCCGGACCACCGACGACTCACCCGGCTCGTCCACCGCGATGAGTCGGGGTAGCAGCGTCGGCACCTGAACCACGGCCAACAGAGGCACCGACGCATCCAGGCTCTCCCGGGGCAACAGGTGCACCGCCAGATTCAGGGCCCGATTCTTGAGCAGGGGAAAAGGATGTCCCGGGTCCACCGCCAAGGGCGTGAGCATGCCGAACAACTCCCGGTTGAAGGCATCGAGCAAGCCGGATTGCGCCGGCCGGCCGAGCTCCGAAACCGAAAGCAGTCGTATCGACCGCCGATCCAATTCGGGCAGCAGCTCGTCGAGCAGGAGCTGCTCCACCGAATCCACGAAAGCGGCGGTTCGAGTCCGGATCGCCCCGAGCTGCTCCTGGGGCAGCATGCCGTCGGGACCGGTTTCCAGAACGCCGCTCTTCACCTGCTGTTTCAGACCGGCCACGCGGACCATGAAGAACTCGTCCAGGTTTCGGCCCAAAATCGACACGAACTTGAGGCGCTCCAGGAGCGGTACGGCCGGATCCGACGCTTCCGCGAGAATGCGCTGGTTGAATTCCAGGAACGATAGCTCACGATTGGCGAAGAGCGGGTCGGCGAACGTACCGGGGGACGCGGGAGCGACCATCCGACCCATTCTACGCCGCTCGAGCCCGAACTCGAAATCCCCGATCCACGTCTTGCGGTGATGGACCCGCGGCGCTAGGGGGGTGGGCGGAAGAGCGGATGAGCGTGCCGTCCGATTTCGCCGCCGTCGAAGCGTCCGCGCCAGGCAAGGTCATCCTGCTGGGGGAGCACGCCGTCGTATATGGCGCTCCCGCCATCGGTTTTCCATTGGAGCGACGGGTGCGGGTGCGGGTCCGTCCCGGGTCGGGTCACATTCAGCTCAGCTCCGACGACGACATCACGGTCCCGCCCCCGGGCGATGCCGCCTCTCCAAGAGAGCTCATCAAGAAGGCGCTGGGCCCTTGGTTCACGAAGAGCGATGTGGCGGTGCACTTCGGCTTCCCGCCGATGAGCGGCTTCGGCTCCTCGGCGGCCCTGGCGGTGGCCTTGCATCATGCGCGACGAGAGCTCGAGGGCGGCGGCAAAGAAGCCCTGGACCGTGCGCTCAAGACGGTACTCGCCACCGAAAAGGTGGCTCACGCCAAACCGTCGGGCGTCGACCCGGCCATCTGCATCTCGGACCGACTGATCTGGTTCCGCAAGGGCAAAACCCAGCCGTCCGTCCGGGGCTTGGCCCCCGGCAAGCCCCTGCACTTCTTGGTCGGGTCGGTCGGCGGCCACGGCGGCACCCGCCGGGCGGTCACGGAGGTGGCGCGTTTGAAGCACGACGCGCCGGCCCTGGTTCGAGCGGCCATGCAGTGCCTGGAGGACTCGGCGGAAGCGGGCGCTCGCTCGATCCGCGCCGGTCAGATCGAGGTCTTGGGCGCATCCATGAACCTGGCGCACGGGGTGCTGTCGGGACTGGGCCTGGTGGCCGCGGAGGTACAGCACGCGGTGAGCCTGAGCCTGCAGCACGGCGCCCTCGGAGCCAAGATGAGCGGCGCCGGCGGGGATGGGGGCGGCGCCTTCGTGGCCGTGTTCCGCTCCAAGAAGGCCGCCGAGGCCGCCCGGGGCGAGCTCAACCTGGTCGGGATCTCCGCCTGGACCGAGAAGGTCCGGGACTGATTTGCGGCAAAGACCGGCAAGATCTGGGGGGCTCCGCGATCAACGCAGTTGGGGAAGCACAGGACATTTGCTAGCGTCCTCACGCTCGCGCCTCGGGCGCGACACAAAGGAGTTACCCTCGATGTCTTCTCGGTTTCGACGATGGCGTCCGGAGATCCTCATCCGGACCCTCGGCCTATTCGCCCTGTGCGCCCTGTTTTCCGGAGCCCCGACGGGCTGCGGCGACGACGGCGACAACTCCGGCAGCGGGAACATGGACATGCCGGACCCCAACGACATGGACGGGGACGAGTGGCCGAACGAACAGGACAACTGCCCCAGCACCCTGAACTTCGAGCAACGAGACCGAGATCAGGACGGGGTGGGCGACGTGTGCGACGTCTGCCCGGCCACCCCGAACGGTACCGACGACGCGTGTCAGAGCATCGCCGAACAAGAGCCCAACGGGCCGAGCGAACCCCAGAGCATCAGCTTGGTGGAGATGGGCCGCCTTCGGGAGGTCACGGGCACGGTCGAGGCGCCGAGCCTGGGTGAGCAGTCGGTCGACGTGTTCGAGTTCGAGGCCGATGCCCAGACCCTCCTGGAGGTCCGTGCCGCCCGGTCGAGCCCCGAGTCGAGCCTGCAGCCCCTGCTCGAGGTGACCTACGCCGGCTCCGAGCCCTTCGCGCCCCGCCGGGCCGAGGGCCGCTTCGAGGCCCGGCGGCAGCTCTACATCCCCCGCACCGGCCGCTACCGGGTCCTCGTCAGCGACCGGCGCGGCATCGACGGCGAGCAGCCGGTCGGCAGCATGAACGACAGCTACGCCTTTTCGGTCCGGCGCCTGCCCGCTCCTCAGGTTTCCGACATCACCCTCCCGGTCGAAGAGGAAGTGGTGGGGTTCGACGACCCCCGAAACATTCGGGTGCTCGAAGCGAACTTCAGCGGAGAAAACTTCGCCCTGCTGGCGACCGAGACCTTGTTCGGCAACGGGGAGCGACCCTTCGGCATCGACACGATCCTGCTGGTCGAGATGTCGGACGGGACCATCCTCGAAAACGACGACGTGGGTTCTGGGCTCCCGGATTCTCGGATCACCATCGAGTCGCCCGTGCCGGGACCAGTTCGGATCGTGCTCGACCACCGCAACTTCGACGGCCTCTTGGACCGGGACTACGACGTGACGCTGGTGGCGTCGGAGTACGAGACCCTGCCCGAGGTCGAGCCGAACGACCAACCGGACGTGGCGGCCTCCCTGCGGTACCCGACCAACCGCGGGGAGCGGGAGACCACCCAGGCCGAGATCGGGCTGCCGGTGGGGGACCCGCCGGTGCCCGACCCCGACGTCTTCAAGTTCCAGGGCTCCCAGGGCGACATCCTGAGCATCAGCGTGCAGGGGGTGGTGAACATGGAGCCGGTGGTGGAGCTGTTCGTGCTCGAGGGCGAAAACGAGCAGTCCATCGTGGAGACCCGCGGCTTTTCGCAGCCGTCGGTGGCCACCATTCGGTTGGTGCTGCCCGAAACCCGCGAGTACTTTTTGCGGATCAACGAGGCGACGAACCTGGAGACCGGTATGAATGCGCCTCCGCCGGAAGGCGGGCCGCTGTGGGCCTACAACATCGTGATCGACAACCGGCCATTTTTGAGCGCCACCAGCCTGAGCACCATGGGAGGTCCCGTCAGCAGCACCTTCGAGCAGGACGGCACCCTACGGACCCACAACATGCTTCCGTCCACGCCCTCCATCGTGGACGTGGAGGTGAACCGAAACGGCACCAGCAACCAGATCTCACCGTTCCTGGAGATCTGGGACATCGAAGTGGACGAAGGGACCGTGTTCCCGACCGAACGGCTGGCCGCCGGCGAGCGGAGGCTGGCGGCGTTCGTTCCGAGCGAAGGCATCAACCCCTACCCGCTCACGGTCTACAACGGCAACGGCCAGGAGGGCTCGCCGGGCTTCAACTACACCCTGGACGTCTCGTTCGAACCGGTGACCCCGGTGGACGAAGGGGAACCCAATGACGTGCGCACCGAGGCCACACCCATCGGCTCCGCGCCCGCGGTGGTGACCGGGGACGTGGCCGCGGACCAGCCCGACTGGTTCGAGGTGGATCTGACCGCCGGCTCGGAAGTGAGCTTTTTCGCCAGCGGACGATCCCAAGTGCTGTTGGCCCTCTACAACCCGAGCGGGCAGGTGGTGGCCAGCGGTCCGGTCCGGCTGTTGGACTTTCAGCCGCAGCTGTCCGACACCTATCTTCTGCAGATCGTGTCGGGACCGGCCCCGTCGGACTATACGCTGATCGTCACCGATTGAGCCGGCCCCCGCGGCGCCCCAGCCGCTCGAGCCACCGACCGGTCCACCAGCCGGAACGACCCATGGCCGACTCGACGGCCGCCGGCCCCAGCAAGCGCCCCAGCACGTTGCCGGTCCCGGTATAGCCGCCCAAAGCCCACACGTCGGGCCGCACCTGCTCGAGGATCGGCAGGCCGTCGTCCGTGTAGGCCACGGGCGCCGCCCAGCGGCGGACCGCCGGGGCCGAGGTGCCGATGGGGTGGACCAACAGATGGTCCAAGTGACGCTGGACCGGGTCTCGGGCCGGCACACCGTGAAGCTGGCCAGACCCGCCGCGGCCGGCGTCCAGCTCGGCGCCGGTGTCCAGGTCCCGGCCCCCGCCGACCATCCATCGGCCGTCGGGCCGCTGCTGCCAGTAATCGTAGCCGTACCGGCTGTAGACCGGCATGCGGCCCGCCTCGGTCGGGGGAGACGCGGGATCGGTCGAAGCCATCTGAAGCCGCACGGTTCGGCATCGCCCTGCCAGCTCTGCAAAAAGTCGGACCAGTCCGCCGTCGGTGGCCACCAGGATCCGCCGGGCCGACACCGAGCCGGTTCGCCCGTGCACCCAGCCAGGCTCCACCCGATCCACGGCGCAGCGGGCCAGCACCACGCCGCGGGCCTTCAGGCGGCGCGCGGTCCTTCGACACAGGCGCAGCGGGTCGAAGGCTGCGTCGTTCGGAAGGAACAGGCCCCGATCCGGCCACCACCGGGCGTCCAGACCATCGCGGCGCAGCGCCTCGAAATGGGCCCGGATGTCGTCCTTCTCTTCGAGCGAGTCCCAGCGCCGCAGCGAGCCGCGGACCTGGACCAGGTCCGGGTCTCGAATTGCCATGCTCCGGATCGCCGCCT
>DAPKRQ010000066.1:0-16952 GCA_031800475.1 Myxococcales bacterium LLY-WYZ-16_1 | reverse complement strand
GGCGAGGGTTCCCCTCCACAGGCCCACGTGATCGCGCACATGACCATCGTTCGCTTGCACTGCATGCGGCTCACATGAGGCATCCAGGCGCCTCGGAGCCATCGGGCCGCCGGACGGCGGCGCGCCATGGGCCGGACGCCCGATGGCCAAAGACCCGCCGCCGATTGCGGACCGGAGGTGCGGGACGCTACCATCGGCCGCGTGACCGGGCTTGCAGGTATTTGGTTGGCGACCTTCGTGTGGAGTTTCGGTGTGCTCGGTCAGACCGGGGGCACCCTTCGGTGCGGCAGTCAGCTGGTGCGTTCGGGCGAAACGGTCCTCGCCCTGAAAGCGGCGTGCGGTGAACCGAACCAGGTCGATACGCGCAACCTCACTCGCATTTTGCGCCTCCCCAACGGCACGGAGCGACGGACGCTGGTCCAGGTGGAGGAGTGGATCTACCGGGGCGGTGCGGGATCGCTGGCCCGAATCGTGCGAATTCGAAACGGTCGAATCTTTTCGGTAGATACCCTTGACATCCGCACGGATGAAACGACCTCTGGACGCGACAAAGACCGATGCCGGCGACAATTGTTTCGGGAGGGTCGCACCACCCTCGGCGAGCTGCGCCTCACCTGCGGGCCCCCAGACCAGAGCGACCGCTGGTACGAAGAAGTCATCGGCCGCATCGGATACATCGAACGCGGCCGGCTCATCACGTATGACCGCTACACCTACAGCTTCGGGTCCAACCGCCTGCTGCGGGTGTTCACCTTTGCCAACGGCACCCTGATCGACCAAGCCCGCGGCCCGAGGGCCCGGGCGCCCTGAGTCTTCGCGGGAACGACCCGCCTCACTTTAGGCCCTTGGGCTCGGATGAAGGCGCGGGCCCCCCCGGGATGCAGAGCCTGCCAGGGCCCCTCGAACTGCCGGCACCGACGCAGTCGGTCGCGGCGCGGGTCGGTGCGTCCGGGCGGGGCCCATGTCTCGGGCGCACGAACGCTCCAACCGGCGCCGCCTTTCATCGGTCGCGTCCGACCCGGTCCGCGCCCTCTGGCTGGAGGCCCATGGCTCGGCTCGCCAGCCGAACCGCCCAGACCGAGCGGGATATCCGATTGTTCGACCGCGGGTTCCGGACGGGTGCGCGCCGGGTTCCCGAATGGGGAAGCAATGCTCGGGACCGGGGCCCCGAGCCGGGAATCGCGTGGACAATCAGGGAGTTGTGCACATCCGGCGCCGTCGATCCGCGCAACCTCCCGGGCTTTGCAGCGATACTCGAAGGGAAAGGAGCGCACGAAGTCATGCCCATTCCACTCATCGCCGGCGCCGCCGTCGGCTTGAAAGCGATCGGAGCGAAACTGCTCGCAGGAGGCGCCGCGAAGGGCTTCTTGGCCAAACTGGGGCTCGGAAAGCTAGGGATCGGAAAATTCTTTGCTGGCCTGTTCAAGAAGGCGGGTTTGAAGGGCCTGTTCAAGAACCCAGCCAAGCTCATGGACACCATGCAGGACATTCGTCAGACCGCACGGATGGTCCGCCAGGCCCGCATGACCGCGAACGCCGTTCAACAGACGGCTCGCCGGATCACCTGACGGCGCGCGCGAGGACTCGGATCGTGTCGGACAGCACCTCAGGGCAAAGCGAACTATATTCCCTCGAGCCCGACCAGCTCATGGACCTGGCCATCGACGGCGGCCTCCACCCGATCGTCTCCCTGGTCGGGTCGTTCCTGCTCTTCGACGCCGAGGGCAGCCTACACGAAAACCCCGAAGCCCTCGAGGAACTGCGGAACGCCCTCGAGGCCCTTCGGGACAGTGAAGAGCTCGAGTTCGCCGTCTCGTCGGTGGTCTCCGTGGCCTCCACCCTTTGCCACGAATACGAGGTGCCGGAGGTGGCGGAGAAGATCGTCGACGTGGTCGAGCCTTTCGCAGCCTTGGTCGTGCTCCGCCACGGAGAGGCGGCTCTCGGGAGCGAAGGCGTGGTGCAGCAGGCCTATCACGTCACGGGTGGCGACCGTCTGCCCAAAGCCGCCCCCTCTCTCGAAGAGAACCCAGAGGTTCATGGCAAACTGACCGTTCAGCACGTCTACCAGCCCAAGACCATCTCCGGTCGCTGAACCTTTGCGAGAACGGTTATCGAGCAACCCCGGTCTGGCGCCTCCGATAACCGCGTCATGACCCACTTCGGAATCGGCCCGACCCCTCCCGGAGCACAGCACCGTCTGAGGGCACTGATCGACCAGGCCAGCACGACCGGCCCAGCCACCCAGCCCTCCACGGGCTCCGCTCTCCTTCCTCGAGATCGGATCGGCTCGGGCTCACCGCAAGAACGGGAGGCCGTTCGTCAACTCCTCGAGATGCTCGAGCGCATGATGGCCGGTCAGGGATGGCTGCGGCCGCGCTGGCGCCCGTTCCCTCCGCCGCCGAAGCCTCCGTTCACCCCGCCCGACATGCAGCCGATGTACGGCGTGGTCGTCGACCCCGATCCGGATCGCTTTCCCGGTCCCGACATCCAGCCCATGTACGGTGTCGTCGTCGGTCCCGACCCGGACCCCTTCCCGGGTCCCGACATCCAGCCCATGTACGGCGTCGTCGTGAATCCGGAGCCTCCGACGATCCAGCCCATGTACGGAGTCAGCATCCAGCCACCGGTCGCCCAACCGATGTACGGCGTCTCCATCCCGGAAGGTACGTTCGACCCTTCGAGCTCCAGCGGTCAAATCGTTTGAAACGAGCATAGCAATGACAGCGGCAGCAGAACCGACCACCGCCGAATCGAAGCCCTATCACCGCCACACTTATGCGGTGTGGGAAATCACGCTCAAATGCAACTTGGCCTGCGGACACTGCGGATCGCGGGCCGGAGACTCCCGAGTCGACGAGCTCGACACGGAAGAAGCCTTGGATCTGGTGCGCCAGATGGCAGAGGTCGGAATCACCGAAGTGACGCTCATCGGCGGTGAGGCGTTCTTGCGCCCCGATTGGCTGGAGATCGCAGCCGAAATCGTGCGGTGCGGAATGACCGTGGGCTTGACGACCGGAGGCTACGGCGTCTCGCGCAAGACAGCCGAACGCATGAAGGAGATCGGCTTTCGCAACATTTCGATCTCGATCGACGGGCTCGCACCGACCCACGACGAGATCCGGGGTAAAGTCGGCTCCCACCACTTCGCGTTCGAAACGATGAAGCATCTGAACGCGGTAGGCCTGGCCTTCGGATGCAACACGCAGATCAACCGATGGTCCGCCATAGAGCTCCCTCAGATCTATCGACAGATTCGCGATGCCGGGGCCAGAGCGTGGCAGCTGCAGCTGACCGTTCCCATGGGGAATGCAGCCGACCAATGGAAGATGCTGCTGCAGCCCCACGAGCTGCTGGATCTGTATCCGATGCTGGCCTACCTCACTCTCCGGGGCCAACGGGAGGGTGTGCAGATTCAGCCGGGCAACAACATCGGATACTACGGCCCCTATGAACGGCTTATCCGAGGGCGTGGCAAGGACGACCCCTTCGCGTTTTGGACCGGATGTCAGGCGGGTTTGCGCGTACTCGGGATCGAAGCCGACGGAAAGATCAAAGGCTGCCCATCTCTTCCGACCTCGGCGTATACCGGCGGCAACATCCGGGAGCGCAAGCTCCGCGACATCGTCGCCCACACCTCGGAGCTGACGTTCAACCTGACCGCGGGCACCGAGCGGGCCACGGATCACATGTGGGGATTCTGCAAGACTTGCGAGTACGCGAGTCTCTGTCGTGGCGGCTGCAGCTGGACCTCTCACGTCTTCTTCGGCAAGCGCGGCAACAACCCGTACTGTCACCACCGGGCGCTGGTGCAGGCGTCCCGAGGCAAGGCCGAGCGCTTCTTTCAGCTTCAGGCCGCGGACGGAACGCCCTTCGATCACGGTGAGTTCGGACTCGAAGAGATCGAGCTCGGTGATGCGGGCGAGGGGCACGACCCCTATGCATTCCGGGCCGATCGGGTGCAGTGGCCCCAGGAGTGGCTCGACCGAGAACCCAAGCTTCGAGAGCTCGTGCAACACGAACGGGCCACCGCCATCGAATCCCTGAAAGCGATCCGCCCATGACGACCAGCGCGCAAACCAATACGATCCCGGAGTTGATCTATCTGTTCGCAGTCGACGGCACGATCTCCGAGCAGATCCAGTCGATCCTGAGGTGCAAGCAACCCCCTAGTCATGTGCGGGTCGCGACCTTGGCTCCACTCAGCAATTACGGCTTTCGACCCGACGCCACAGCCACCTTGCTGCACGCGGATGAACGCGGATTGGTCTACGGAGCTCCGGACTTCGACGACGTCCCCCGTGCGTTCGTCCCCTGGACGAACGTCGCCTATCTCGCCGACGGAACCTCCCTGGGTCGTCGCTACGAGCAAGCGGCCGAGGCCAAGCCCGGTACGGTAACGGTTCATCGCTGAAAGACCTCAGCCAGGTTCAGTAGAATCGTTCGAGCGTTTTGGGATCCTCCAGGTGCCGCAGGAACCTTCGGACCAGTGGCGCCGACGTCAGCGCCGCCCTCCAAAAGCGAGAGGCCCCCAGCAAGAGGTTCACCAAAGGGACACGACGGGCCCCGAGATGCCTCTTGGTTCGGTATCCGGTCGGCTCGAGACTCAAGAAACGGGCCGAAGGGGCCACCAGCGCATCCTCGACCGCTCGGTACAGCAACCGAAAGTACACCGAGTCCCGCCGATCGTACTCCGGAACGACACCGATCCGACCGGATTGAACATGTCCGCTCTCCCAAAAGTTGACGACGAATCCGAGAAGCCGGCCAGCCGAGCTTCGAGCCACGTGGACGCGCACGTCCGGATGCATTTCGGGAAGACGGCGAAAGTACTCGACCGTGTGCGGCACCCAAGGAACCAAGGCTCTCTCCTGAAACGTACGATACGCCCTGAAAAGCTCCGCATGTTCCTCTCCCGACCGAAGGCGCTCCAGGCGGTGGCCCGCCCGTTCGAACTTCCGGATATTTCTACGAATTCCACTTCGATCGTCTCGATGGATCTTCGCCAGGTGGCCTTCGAAGGAATCCACATCCAGGTCGATCCTCATGTCGGGAAAGCTCGGGACGATCCGAAAACCTTCTCGCTCGAGTGCATCCACGCCTGGGTGAGATGGATCTACGTTCGGAAAGAAGCACAGGCCCGAACCGCAGCGAAGTGTCTGTTCTCGGCAAGCTCGAACAAAGGATGCCGGATCTTTCAGCCTGCCCAACAGGTGGGTCTGGTCGTAGGGTTCGAAGGGCACCCCGATGCAGAGAGCCCGTGGTCTCGACGGAAGGACCGGCGCCAGCGCCGAAACGATCTGCCGCAGCCATGACCCGGGACGCATCGCGTCCTTCAGAATGATCTGGGTGCGATAGGACGGAACCGGCAGCCGCACTCGAGACATCTCGAGCTCGGGATGGGTTTCGTTCAAGAAGTCGACATACGCATCACTGCGCAAAAACGAGGGACGTCCGCGACCGAGCGCAGTCATTCGAGGTCCCGTTCCCAATCCCGGATCCGAGCCTCCAACGCGTCGAGCCGCTTTTTGCTTCGCGCGCGAGAGACCGCGCGGCCGACCCGGGTGAGCTGCACTTGGAACGCGCGATCATACCTCATGCGACGAAGCCGCTTCAGCCGGCGGGCCAGGGCCTGTCGGCGCGCCAGGACCTCCCGCGGCGTGCGGCGTGACTTCTGGACTCGAGGCTCCTGCCGTCTTCTGGAAGCCGGCTCTTGGGGAAGCGGGTCGGGCGGCTGGGTGGTCGCCGCCATGCCGGTGGAGGTCGGAACGGGCGAAGCTGTTTGGCCGGATTCCGGAAGCGCTTCCGCGGGAAGCGGCGCCACCACCGGTGGAGGGGGCGACCCGAGCCACCATCCGAAGCCGGCGATCGAAAGCCCCGAAAAGGCCCCGACTGCAGCCCAGATTGCCCGAGGCCCAACCCGGTTGCCCCTCGCCCCGAGCCGAGAGGTCTGCGGCACACCCCCCTCTCGAAGCCGTTCGGAACCGAAGAAGTACTCGGCCGTCCCCGCGCGGGCGGGGGTGTTTGCGGGCCCGAGCCGCTCCGTGGCCGCCCGAATGCGCCGCCTGGAATGGACCAGGGTCGTGGCGCAGGTGCGGTCCAGCCACGCTGCCACCTGGTGAAGACTCGCTGGGGGACAGACCGCCGCTGCGGCCTTCAGATCCCGTTCGAGTTGGGCTGCCGACGCGGTCCGAGATTCGGCCTCGTTCTCCATCGCTCGAGCGAGTGCCCGGTCCACTTCTTCGGGAACATCGGACCGCAGAGATCGAAGGGGCTCGGGTCCCGACAAGGCCGCCCGTTCGAGCCGGGCAGACACGGTGCTCGCCCGGATCCGCTTCGCTCCCCGAGCCAGCTCCCAGACGGTCGCCGCCGCGGCGAAAACGTCCGACCGGACGTCGGCCTTGGCCCCCACCGCCTGCTCGGGAGCCATGTAGTCCGGCGAACCCGCGACCCGATGGGTTCCGGTCTGCCAGTTCGACAGACGCGACCGGCCGAGTCCGAGATCGATGATCTTGACCCGGCCGTCGGAACCCAAGAGTGCATTCCGGCCGCCGATGTCGCGGTGGATCAGTTGAAGCGGTTCTCCGGTTTGCCGATGCACGGCTTCGTGAACGCCTCTCAGCCCGGCCACCAGGTCGATCCCGATGCGCAGGACGATCGGCATCGGAATCCCGCTCATCTGGCCGGCCTCCACCCGGGCGACCAGCTCACTGAGTGGAATTCCAAAGACATATTCGACCGCCAAGAAAGGCTCGCCTTCCACGGTCCCCATGGCGATCAACTCGGCCACGTTGGGATGGCGAACGTGGGAAACAACCTCGGCCTCGTGCAGGAATCGCTGAAAGACCTCCTCCTGGCCCATCCATTCGGGAAGAAGCCGTTTGACCACCACGAGCTCGCGTGTCTCCGGAGCGGTCGCGAGAAACGCCGCCCCCATGCCCCCCTCCGCCAGACGTTCGATCAGAACGAACGGGCCGAAGGGCTGCGGAAGCTGCACGACCGAGTCAGACACCGGCTTCTTCGAAGGCTCGTTCTACCAGCTCCCGAGCCTCGGACAGCAATCGATCGAGATGGGCTTCGTCGCGGAAACTCTCGGCGTAGATCTTGTACACGTCCTCGGTTCCCGAAGGCCGCGCCGCGAACCACCCCGAGGCGGTCGTCACTTTGAGTCCTCCTATCGGTTCGCCGTTGCCGGGTGCTGCAACCATCCGCTCGACGATGAGTTCTCCCGCCAGAGTCTCGGCCTGAATCGCATCGGCCGAAAGCTTCTTCAAGACGGCCTTGCGCTCGGGCGGCGCCGGGGCGTCGATTCGACGGTAGTGTGGAACTCCATGCTTCTGCGTGAGTTCGAGATACAGCTCCGACAGGTCGCGGCCGGACCTCGCCATCATTTCAGCGGCCAAAAGATCCATGACGATCCCGTCTTTGTCAGTGGTCCAGGGCCGTCCGTCGAAGCAGAGAATCGAGGCGCCGGCGCTTTCTTCGCCGGCCAGGCCGACATTGCCGTGCAAAAGCAAAGGTACGAACCATTTGAAGCCTACCGGAGTCTGAATCGTGGACCGGCCGTGAGCCTCGGTGACTCGATGAACCAGGTCACTGGTCACGACGGTGATCGCAGCACCCACCTCTTTACGCCAGTCGACACGCGTTCGAAAGAGGGTATCGACGGCCAACGCGAGAACCTGGTTTGGGTTCATTAGACCTTGCTTGGTCACGATCCCGTGACGGTCTCCATCGGCGTCGTTCCCGAATGCGAGATCATAGTCCCCAGACTTCCGAACCAGCTCCGCCATGGCGTGCCGAGACGAGCAGTCCATGCGAATCTTTCCATCGGAATCCAGCGGAACGAATCGAAAGGTACCGTCGATCTCTGGATTCACGACGTGAAGATTCAGCCGATGATGTTCGGCCAAAGGCTCCCACACGCCCACCGTCGCTCCCCCGAGAGGATCTGCGCCCAGTCGAATTCCGGATGCTGCGATTCTCTTCAGGTCGACGATCTCTGCGAGCGACTGGATGTATGGCGTCGAGAAGTCGAACCACCGCACGCGGCTTCGGGCGTCGACCCAACTACGCTTCGACACTTCCGTCGCCAAGAGCTCGTTCGCCCGAGCCTCGATGGCCGACGTCACGGTTCCCTCCGCAGGACCACCGTGCGGGGGATTGTACTTGATGCCTCCATCAGTGGGCGGATTGTGAGACGGCGTGATGGCCAGTCCATCCAATGGATGGTCCGCCTGCCGACCGACGATGGCCCGGGAAAGGAGTGGGGTCGGTACGTAGTCGGCCTCGGGGGCGGACCAGGCCTCGACGCCGTTGCTCGCGAGAACCTCCAGGGTGGTCCTCCAAGCCGGCTCGCTCAAAGCGTGCGTATCCTTGGCCACGAACATCGGCCCCGAAATCCCCGTCCGAGCTCGCCACTCGCATACGGCCTGAACGATCGCGGTCAGATGGCGCTCGTTGAAGCTGCCGCGGCTGGCCGACCCCCGATGGCCCGACGTGCCGAACTGGACTCGCTGGGCGGGGTCCGTCGGATCCGGCCGGATCGAATAATAGTCGGAAATCAGACGAGAAAGGTCCACCAGGTCCGAAGCGCGGGGAAGCAGCCCGGCCCGCTCGTGGGTTGCCATGGCCCAGACTCTGCCATGGAGGTCACCGAAATATCGAGACGGAGCACCCGGTCTTCGAAACCGAGACGCCGTGCGACCTCGGGGATCGCCGCCCGATCAGCCAGCGGTGGGCGATGGGGCGTATCGGTCGGCCGTCAAGCCGCTGGGCGTCGGGCCGTGAGCTCCCGGGCCAAAGCGATGTAGCTTTGGGACCCTCGGGACGCCAGGTCGTACAGCAGACACGGCTTTCCGAAGCTCGGCGCCTCCGAGAGCCGAATGTTGCGGGGAATGACGGTCTCGAAGACCCGATCTTCGAAATAACCGCGAACCTCGCTCACGACCTGCCGAGCCAGATTGTTCCGGGCATCGAACATCGTGAACAGGATGCCCTCGAGGGTGAGCCCCGGGTTCAAGCTATCCCGCACCATGTCGATGGTCTCCACCAACTTCGACAATCCTTCCATCGCGTAATACTCGCATTGGACGGGAACGAGAACGGAATCGGCGGCCGTGAGCCCGTTGATCGTCAACAGATCCAGAGACGGCGGACAATCGACAACGACGTAGTCATATTGATCGCGCACGGGATCGAGCACCACGCGAAGTCGGCGTTGACCTTCGGTGAAGTCGGCGAGCTCGAGAGCCGCTCCAGCCAAGTCGCGGCTGGTCGGCGCCAGGAACAACGTCTCGAGGTCGGTGGCGCAGACCGTGTCCCTCAGCGGGACATCGCCAGTCAGGACCTGGTACAGGCCCGGGTCGACCTGACTCGGGGATGTCCCGAGGCCCGAGGACGCGTTTCCTTGCGGATCCAGGTCCACGATCAGCACACTCGCCCCTTCCGCGGCCAGGGATGCGCCGAGGTTGACGGCGGTAGTGGTTTTACCTACACCACCCTTTTGGTTGGCAACGGCGATGACTTTGCCCATCGGGCTGAGCGAGCGCTTAGCATGGTCGATCCGTCCCCCGCAACGGGCGCATTCTGCCGGGTTCGTCGGGCCCGGGCGGCCCCGGAAGCCCCTGCGGGCCCCTGAGGGGGACACCGAAGCGACGATTGCCGGCAGCGGAAGCGCCGCGGTCGAGGAGTTCGTGACACGGCGCGGCAAGCGCGGCATTCTCCCGGACCTGGCGGAGGATCCCAAACCGCACTGGACCTTTCGCTCGCGGCAGACCACGGGAAGGAGTGACCATGAAAATCCTGGTTACGGTGAAACGCGTCACCGACTACGAGAGGAAAGTGAAGATCGCGCCCGACGGATCGGGCCTCGTGACGGAGGGAATGACTTTCGTTCCGAACCCCTTCGACGAGATCGCGGTCGAAGAAGCCCTGCGCCTGCAAAAGCAGCACGGCGGCGAAGTGGTGGTGGTCAGCCTGGGCTCCAAAGACGCCATCCAGCAGATTCGCCAAGGCCTCGCCATGGGGGCCCAACGCGGGATTCTGGTCGAATCCGAGGAACTGGACCCGGACGCCGTCGCCCGCGTGCTCGTCAAGCTGGTCGAAGAGGAGCAGCCGGACCTGATCATCATGGGCAAGCAGGACACGGACAACGACGCCAACCAAGCAGGGCAGTTGCTGGCCGGATATCTCGGTTGGCCGCAGGCCACCTTCGCCTCGAAGGTCGAAGGCCTCGACTCGGCGGACGAGAAGGCCCAAAAGCCTGGCGTGGTCATCGAAGACGGCAAAGCCACGGTCATCCGCGAGGTGGACGGCGGTCTCGAAACGCTTCAGATGGACCTGCCTGCCGTGGTCACCACCGACCTCCGCCTGAACCATCCCCGCTTCGCCTCTTTGCCCGGAATCATGAAGGCAAAGAAGAAGCCCGTTCGAGAGATTCCCGTGGCCGAGCTCGGAGTCGACGTGACGCCGAAGGTGAAGACTCTGAAATACGAAGAGCCGCCCACGCGCCAAGCGGGCGTCACCGTGGGCAGCGTGGACGAGCTGCTCGAGAAGCTGAAGACCGAGGCCAAGGCTCTCTGAAAGGCCTGCCCAGAAAGGACGAAACGAATGAGCAACGTACTCGTCGTCGCCGAACTCTCCGAAGGCTCGTTGAAGCGAGCCACCGAAACCTGCGTCACGTTCGCAAAAGACGCAGCCGCCCGCACCGGCGGAAAAGTCCACGGCCTGGTCCTCGGTCAGGGTGTGGACGGCATCGCCCAGGAGCTGGCCAAGCGGGTCGACGTGGTCCACGTGGTGGATCAGGAGGCTCTGAAGGACCCGATGGCCGAAACGTACGCCCAGGCCATCAAAGCTGCCGCCGATGCCGCGGGTGCAACGATCGTCACCATGGCCGCGACCGCTCACGGTAAAGACGTGATGCCACGCGCCGCGGCCCTGCTAAACGCAGGCATGGCTTCCGACATCTTGGGATTCGCTTCGGACGAAGGCATGGCCATGCGCCGGCCCATTCAAGCGGGCAACGTCATCGCGACGGTCGAACTGACCAGTGACATCAAAGTGATCAGCACCCGCCCGACCGAATTCGATCCGGCGCCGGAGGCTGCTTCTCCGGGAGAAGTGAAGGCCCTGTCGGTGGAACTCGCTCCCCCGAAGACCCGCTACGTAAAGTTCGACAAGATCGCATCCGAACGCCCCGACCTCACCGACGCGACGGTGGTCATCTCGGGCGGTCGCGGGCTCAAAGAAGCCGGGAACTTCCCCAAGCTCATCGAGCCGCTGGCGGACAAATTGAACGCAGCCATCGGCGCGAGCCGAGCCGTCGTCGACGCGGGTTGGGTCCCGAACGACATGCAGGTGGGCCAAACCGGTAAGGTGGTGGCCCCGAACCTGTACATCGCTGTCGGGATTTCGGGTGCCATTCAGCACGTGGCCGGCATGAAGGGCAGCAAGACCATCGTGGCCATCAACAAAGACCCGGAAGCGCCCATCTTCCAACTCGCCGACTACGGCCTGGTGGACGACCTCTTCAAGATCGTTCCCGAGCTGACCGAAAAGCTCTGAGCCCTTTCCCCACTCCCACCTTGGCCCCGGGGAGCGGACCGGTTTAAGACCTCGCCACGTGGCGACCGAGATCCTCATCTCGAACAGCCCGGGTGAGACCCGGGTTGCGGTGGTGCGCGACGGAGTCTTGCTCGAGTACGACAACGAGCGGCACGACCAGCGCAGCGTCGTCGGAAACATCTACCGAGGTCGGGTTACCCGGGTCCTCCCCGGCATGCAGGCAGCCTTCGTGGACATCGGCCTGGACCGAGCCGCCTTTCTGTATGTGGACGAGGTCACGGTCCCCGGGGAGGAGGGCGAGCTCGACGCAGAGCCCGATGCGGAGGCGGGGCTGGTCGATTTGGACCCCGGAGCCACAGAGGCGGAATCCGGCCCCGAGACCGAAGGCGCGGAACAGGATTTGGACTCGGATCCGAGCGCCGCCGGGGCGCCGTCCGAACCCGGTCCACCGGTTCCATCGCGCACCCGTCCGCCGCGCCCACCGATCGAGGAGCTGTTGCAGGCGGGGCAGGACGTCTTGGTGCAGGTCCGAAAGGCGCCGTTCGCCACCAAGGGTGCTCGAGTGACCACCTACCTGACCCTGCCGGGCCGTTTCGTGGTCTACATGCCCACCCTTCGAAGGCTGGGCGTCTCCCGGAAGATCACCCAGGAGACCGAGCGCCGGCGTCTGAAGGAGATCCTGTCCACCCACCGAAACGCCCAGGAAGGCGGCTTCATTGCGCGAACGTCGTGCGAAGGACAGGCTCGACAAGCCTTGGCTCGCGACATGGAATTCGTGCGCACGCTGTGGTCCGAGGTGGAAGAACGCGGGCGCAGCGGTCCGGTTCCGGGCCTGGTCCTCGCGGACTTGGATCTGGTGCTGCGGACCTGCCGCGATGCTTTCAGCGAACAGGTGGACCGGCTGGTTGCCGACGACCCGGACGACGTGGAGCGCCTGCGAAAACGGGTTCTCCGCCATTCACCCGACCTGGCCAACCGGATCCACCTGCATCAGGGCACGATCCCGCTGTTCGAAGCGTCGGGCATCCAGGGTCAGATCGACCGGATTTTCGAACGAACGGTCCGGCTTCCGAGCGGGGGCTCTTTGGTGATCGACGAAGCGGAAGCACTGACGGCCATCGATGTGAACACCGGACGCTATGTCGGTCGAAAAAATCTCGAACAGACCATCCTCGCCACGAACCTCGAAGCGGCGGCCGCCGCGGCCGCCCAGATCAGGCTGCGGGACCTGGGCGGGATCATCGTGGTCGACTTCATCGACATGCAACTTCCCGAGTCCCGCGCCCGGGTATACGACGCGTTCGTTCGGGCCATGGCCGAGGACCGGGCCAAAGCCCAACTCGGCCCCATCAACGAGTTCGGGCTGGTGGAGCTGACCCGCCGGCGCACCCGGGGCTCGGTCCACCGGCGCCACACCGAGCCCTGCCCCTACTGCGGCGGGCGGGGTCGGATTCGCTCGAAGACCTCCATATGCCTCGAAATCTTGCGCAGCCTGGTTCAGCAAGCCGAACGGCATCCGCGGGGTCAACTCTGGGTCAGCGCCATGCCCGAGGTGGCCCAATCCCTTTCCCAGCACCCGCAGCTGCTGGCCCTGGAAGAGCGGCTCGGTCGGACGGTTACCCTCGAAGCCCGCTCCGAGCTGCACCAGGAAGTGTTTCACGTCACGGTCCGCTGACCTTGCCGGAAAAAACTGGGGGAAGTACCAGCAATCTTCGATGCCACTCCTTCGTCCCATCCCCGGAGTGAAGGCGTGAGCGCCGACAATGCCCCCCTGGCCCCGAACGGGTCGGGGCCAAATTCGCGACCCCGGCCCGGTTGGGCCGCTGGGTGGACCCTCGCCGCAGCGCTTTTGGTCCCTTCCGTGACCCAGGCCGAAGTCCCCCCCTCTCTCGACGCCGAAGAACGGCAGAAGGACGGGTTCGGAAGCCTGTTCGTGGCGCCCACGCAGATCGTCGAAGCCATCGACATCCGCGGCAACCGAAAGACCCGTCCCGAGGTGGTTCGCCGCCGCATGTCCATCGAGCCCGGCGAACTGGTGGACGACCGCGCCCTGGACGAGTCCCGCCTGCGGCTGCTGGGCACGGGCTACTTCTCGGACGTGGAATTTCGCCTCGAGCGCGGATCCCGCCGAGGCTTCGTCATCCTCGTGGTCGAGGTCGAGGAACGCAACACCTTGGTGGTGGACCAGATCTACCTCGGGACCTCCCGAGTGTCCCCGGTGTTCGCGAGTCTCGGGGTGGTCGACACCCACTTTCTCGGCCGAGGCATCACCGTCGGAGGCACCGCGGCCGCCGGCGACGGCCGCCAGGCCCTGGAACTTCGGTTTTTCGTTCCGTCCTTGGCCCGAAGCCGACTGCAGCTGTCCGCCTCCATGATCCTCCTGCGGGGGGCGGAACTGCTCGACAGCGATCGGCCCGAGGGCCAGTCGCTCGAGTACGAACGGATCGGGGGCACGCTCGGCCTCGGCTTCAGCGTCGGAGCCGCCCAGCGAGTGACGATGCTGTACCGGCTCGAGGGCATCGGGGCCGATCGCCTGCCGAACCTGTCTCCGTCATTGCTGCGGGCAGCTCCATCGATCCTGTTCGACGACAGTGTTCTTTCCACATTGAGCCTGACCTACGAACGGGACACTCGCAATGATCCTTTCGTCCCGACGAAAGGCCTGCTCTTGACCGCAACAGCGGAGGTCGGCACCTCGCTGTTGGGCTCGGACTATGAGTTTTCGAAGTACTTCGCGGATTTCTCCATCGCGTTCGAGCCGTTCCGAGGCCACAGCTTGTCGCTGAAGGCTGTCGGCGGACTGGTGCAGGGGCAGACTCCGTTCTTCAATCAGTTCTTCATCGGCGATCACACCTACTTCGCATTTGGACGCGATTCGCTTCCTCGGGCCGTGCAGCTCAACTTCTCGGAGCACAACGACTACGACGACTTGCTCTTGGGTGGTGGAGCCGAGTACGCCTTGCCTCTGCACCGAGGCCGGGGTTTTTTTCGGCGCGTCTACCTGTACGGCGGCATCGAGGCGGTGGCCACCGCCTCTCTCGACGAGCTTCAGGAGGATCCGACCGGGCGAAACATCGGAGGCTTCTTTCCCCTCTCCTTCGACGTGGGCCTCAAGCTCGATACCTTCGCCGGTACCTTCACCCTGTCTTCGGCCTACATCGTCGAGCTCATCCTGTGAGGCGCCCGCTTCCAGCTCTTTTGGCCGCCGGCCTCGTGGCGTTCGGTCCACGGGGGACGTCCGCCCAAACCCCGGACGCTCCGCTGCAGGTTCTGGTCACCGACTCGGGCTCTCGATGGTCCGTCACATTCGACGTGACTGCGGCATTCACCGAACGATTTCGGCGCCGGCTGGCCAACGGATTGGGCAGCCGAGTCTTGATACGCATGTCGTGGCTGGCTCCCGACGGGACTCTGGACGAGCAGGTGCGTCAGTGCGAAATGCGAAGAGACGTGTGGGACGACGTCACTCGGGTCCGAATCGTGGATGCGGAGCGCGAGCTCACTCGAACCACGCCGCTATTGGACGAGGCCTTGCAAACCTGCGGCAGGATTCAGGCGTTACCTTTGGTAGATCGGGATGCCGTCGACCCAAACCTCCTCCATCGGCTCCAGGTCGAGGTCGCCCTCAATCCCGTGTCGGAGGAACTGGTGGAGCGGGCTCGCCAGTTCATGTCGAACCCCCGGGGCGGCGAACGGCGGACCTTCTTCGGCTACGTGGCCCGCCTGTTTCGTTCCCGGGAGGCAGGCCTGGGTGAGGCGTTCACCTTTCTTTCCGGCCCCCTTCAGCTTCCGAGGGTGCGCTGATGCGACCGGCACCGTCCAGATTCGAGCTGCGGATCATCTTCGCCATCGTTCTGTCCGCAGTGGCGCCGCTGGTCGCTTCTCTCATCTTCATTCCGCAGTTGATTCAGGCGCGCTTCGCCGAGCTTTCGCACGAGGAGGTAAAGGCCCAGCTCGACCGGCACGCTGCGTTCTATCGAGACTTCTTCGAAGCCAAAAAGCGGGAGTACGCAGCGAGCGCTCGCGCCATCGCCACCGACCCCGAGCTCATCGAAGCCGGCCGCGCGGGTCGAAGCGAAGCGGCGGTAGACCGGCTGAAGGCCCTGATCTTGGATGATCCGGGGCTTCATGTCGTCCGACTTCGACGGGCGGACGGCACCCTTTGGGTCGAACACGGGGAACTTCCGTCCGAGGAACTTCGCTCCAAAACCTTGCTGCTGGCGCTGCATCAGCTCGAGCCGCTTCAGCTGGAGTTGGTCTTCGGCCTCGACAGAACATATTTCGAGCAGCAAAAGCGCGCGGAAGAGGTCGCGCTCCTGTATGACGCCAGCCTGCGAACATTCGGCCAACGCTTCGCCGAAAAGCAGCAAACCTACTACGCCATCTTGGCGGTGGTGGCGTTGTTGGCCTTGGGACTCGGCTTCTTCATCGCTCGGGCAGTGACCCGGCGCGTGGCAGCCCTGGCTGAAGCCACCGAACGCGTGGCCCGCGGCGAACTGGAGTTTCAGCTCCCCGTCAGCGGCGACGACGAGATCGCCGAGCTGAGCCGGCGCTTCAATCGAATGTTGAACGAGCTCGAAAACGCCCAGCGGCGGATCATCGACCTCGAAAAGATCTCCGGATGGCAGGATTTCGCGCGCCGGCTGGCTCACGAGATCAAGAATCCGCTCACGCCGATTCGGCTGGCGGTGCACGAGCTGAAACGACGCGTGCCCGAGCGAGATCCCACCTTTCGAAAGCTCGTGGTGGACGCAGCGGAGGTGGTGGAGGACGAAACCCACCGACTCACCCGCCTGGTGAACGAGTTCAGCCAGTTCGCGCGTCTTCCAGACGTGCAGCCGCGCCGCACCGATCTGGTCGAGTTCCTGCAAGACTTCTTGCGTGCATACACCGGCCTGGAAAAGCAGGTGGAACTGCACGTGCCTGCGACCCCTGTCATGGTTCAGGTGGACCCCGACCAGATGCGGCAAGTCCTGCACAACCTCGTGATCAACGGTCTGGAAGCCTGCCCCGATCGAGACTCGGCCCGCGTATCGGTCCGGCTCGAGGTCGCGTCCGGCGGCGCTCGCATCCACGTGGACGACCACGGTCCTGGCCTGCCCACAGCAGGGTTGGACAAGCTGTTCGAGCCGTACTTCACCACCAAGAGTCAGGGAACCGGCTTGGGCCTGGCCATCGCCAAGAAGATCATCCTGCAGCACGGGGGAACGATCCGAGCCGCGGACCGCCCGGGTGAGGGGGCCACGTTCTCGATCCTCCTCCCTTTCGACGGCCCCGTGTCCGCGTCGAGCGGGAGGCGGCTTGCTCCGCGGCAACTCGACGGCTAGCGTCCCGCCGTGCGTCGCTCGGACTTTGTCGCCGTCCTCTCATGGACGGTGGCCTGCGCAGGC
>DAPKRQ010000065.1:0-1701 GCA_031800475.1 Myxococcales bacterium LLY-WYZ-16_1 | reverse complement strand
CCGCGCGGTCGGCCCGGGCCTGCTCCACGGCGGCCCGGGTGGTGGGACCGATTTGGCCGTCCACCCCGTCGCCGTTGGGTCCGTAGTTCCCGAGATCGTAGCCGCGCTCCACGAGCCCGGTCTGCAGCTGCGTGGCTTCGGCGCGGGTCCATGCATCCTGCTGCAGCAGGGCGCGGAACTCCGGGTCAGCGACCGAGAAGCTCGCGGCCTGCACCGTATCCAGCCCCTCTTGGGCCAGCAGAGCGTCCACCTCCGCGCCGGTGACCCCCCGGGTGGCCGCCTCCAGCTCGCGGCGGCTCGCCGGATCCAGGCCCGGGAGCTGGTCTCGGTCGAGGCGCAGCGTCAGGTCTTCGGGACGGGGTCGGGGGAGCAAGGAGTTGATGGGGGCGTTCATGCGGCAATCCTTTCCGGCGAGATCAGAGAACTCGAATCGAGCGGCGGGCGACGCGTCCTCGGGGAGCGCGAGGCGCGTCGGGCTTTCGTTTGTGGGCTTCCGTGCGAGGCGCCGCGCCGCTCCGGCTGACCTGGGCGCTCCCCACCTGGTTCAGGTGGTTGTAGACGCTGGACAGCTTCTGGGTGCCGGGCACCGCCGAGCGGGCCGGAGCCACCGGCAGGGCCCGCTCGACCCGGTCCGAGAACGCGTCGAAGCGCCGGCGTTTCGCTTCGGCGTCTTGGCAAGGCTTCCGCTGCGCCAGCAGGCGCCGACCCGCCGGAGACTGGACCAGCGCCTCCAAGAGGATGCGGGCGGAGGTCGGAGAGCGGAGCTCTTTCCGCAAAGCCACCACCAGCTGCAGCAGTTCTTCCAAGGCCGCCATGGCCCCTGGCCGGCCCGTACACTGGTGGAAGTAGGTGTTCAGGACCTCTGCCACGCCATCTACCAGTTCGAAGCGCTCTTCCGCCTGGCCGGGCACGAGGAAGCGACAGACCAGGTCCAACGTCGGGGAGCCTTGCCCACTCATGATGCACCAGGTTTTCGGGTGGGTTCCCGAGCGGTTGTGCAGAAAGTACCGAGATGGGCACATTCCTTCTCCATTTGGGCAGACCCGGGGGAGCGACTTCTCTCGAAGGGAAAAGGCAAGTGTCGGCGCGGGGAGCGAAAGCGTTCGTTTCGGGGGGCCACCACCGGTCCCGGCCATCGCACGGTCGGCGGTCGGAGACCCTGACTGACGGGTTGTTTTTGGGGGCCAGTTCCGGGTCCGCTCGGATCGAAACCGGACTGGAATGTGGAATCCTCCTCGACCGAAAACCGTCCATTCGCGAAGGGTCCCGGGAGGGTCGCGAACGCTCCCGGGAGGGCTCTCCTGGCTGCAAGACGAAGTCGATCCACTGGTAGACTCCGCCCGTGGACTGTCCATACTGTTCAGGGCCCGTCCGAGCGGGAGAGCGGTTCTGTCCCGCCTGCGCCCGTCCCGTGAAGGCGCATGCCGAACCCGGTGCTTTCGCGCCTTTACCGGAATCGGATCGACCGGACCCGACAGTGGCCGAGGATCTCGCCACGACCACGGTGTGGGAGGGCGCGGGCGATTCGGCAGGGGGCGAGGCCATTTTGGTCGGTGACCTGTGGGGCCCCCCTCGCGCACTCGACGGGGTCGCGCAGGACGAAGACGGTCGAACCGGCTCGTTCCGGCTGTACACCGGCAGTCCGCCTTTGGACGAGGTCCCGGAAAGCTCCTCCATCTCGGGCATCGACTTCGACATCGA
>DAPKRQ010000064.1:0-9004 GCA_031800475.1 Myxococcales bacterium LLY-WYZ-16_1 | reverse complement strand
CCTCGCCCGCGGGCAGGGCCTCGGGCCCCACCGCCAGCACCACCCGGACCCCCAGCCGGTGCAGGACCCGGGGCACCGCTTGGGTGACCCGTTCCCAAGCCACCACGGCCACTTGGGGCCGCTTTCGGATCGCCTCGGTCGCCGCCCGCCCGGCCAGCTCCAGTTCGGCCCGCATCGACCCGGCTGCATATCGGTCGAAGCGGGGGACCACCCGCCGCACGCCGGGCGCGGAGGGGCCGCCCGGCGCGGAAGGGTCGCCCGGCGCCACGACCGAGACCTGGTGACCGCGCAAGGCCATGGCGCCTGCCCAGGTGTCGAGCCGCCCTCCGGCCGCCCGATCGTCGGCCCGGTGGCTCACCAGCAGGATCCGCATCGCCGCCAAGGGGGAGGAACGGGAGTCGGCGGTCAACCTGAGCCCGCTTTGACAGGACCACCCATCAGCCATAGGGCCAGACTCGTGAAGCGCAGAGGAATCGTCTTGGCGGGCGGCTCGGGCACGCGGCTGCACCCCCTGACTCTGGCGGTCAGCAAGCAGCTGATGCCCGTCTACAGCAAGCCGATGATCTACTACCCGATCTCGACCCTGATGCTGTCGGGCATTCGCCAGATCCTGATCATCTCGACCCCCCACGACCTCCCGCTGTTTCAGCGCCTGTTGGGCGACGGCTCTCGATTGGGGGTCCGGTTCGAGTACGCCGAGCAGCCCAAGCCCGAGGGCCTGGCCCAAGCGCTGCTGATCGCCGAGCCGTTCTTGGAAGGGGCGCCCTCGGCCCTGATCCTGGGTGACAACTTGTTTTACGGTCAGGGTCTCGCGGAAAGCTTGCAGAGGGTGGCGGCCCGTCCCGACGGGGCCACCGTTTTCGGCTATTTCGTACGGGATCCGGAGCGGTACGGTGTCGTCGAATTCGACGCCACGGGCCGCGCGATCGGGCTCGAAGAAAAGCCCTCTGCGCCTCGGTCGAACCACGCAGTGGTGGGGCTGTACTACTACGATCACCAAGCCGTGGACTTCGCCAAAGCGCTCGAGCCTTCGCCTCGGGGTGAGCTCGAAATCACCGACTTGAACCGAAGGTACCTGGAGCAAGGCACCTTGCAGGTGGAAAAGATGGGCCGGGGCACCGCCTGGCTCGACACCGGCACCCAGGACAGCTTGATGCAGGCGGCGAGCTTCATCGAGGCGGTGGAAAACCGCCAATCCCTGATGGTCGCCGCCCTCGAGGAGGTGGCTTTTCGCATGGGCTTCATCGATCGGGACCAGCTCCGGGAGCTCGGCCAAGAGCTGAACAAGAGCCCCTACGGTCGCTATCTGCTCCAGGTTGCGGGGGAGGGCACCTGACGTGGGCTTTCGCTGCGAGAGGACCGCGATCCCCGACGTCTTGCTCGTCGAGGCCGACCGATTCGGAGACGATCGAGGTTTTTTTACCGAAGATTTTCGAGAGAACGTGCTGCGAGAAATGGGGATTCCACCGCTGGTGCAGCACAACCACTCCCGCTCCGTGCGGGGTGTGCTTCGCGGACTGCACTACCAGCTTCCGCCCGCGGCCATGGGCAAGCTCGTCCGATGCATTCGCGGGGCCGTACTCGACGTGGCGGTCGATCTGCGCCGAGGTTCCGCAACGTTTGGCCAGCACGTAGCCATGGCTCTGGACGGCGAAGCGACCCGAATGCTCTGGGTGCCCGCCGGGTTCGCCCACGGGTTCTTGACCCTGTCCGACGAGGCCGACGTGATCTACAAGCAGACCGCCTACTGGAGCCGCCAGCACGAGCGCTCGGTTCGGTGGGACGATCCGGCCCTTGCCATTCCGTGGTCGGCACACCTTCACGATGCCGAGCCTATCCTGTCTGCGAAGGACGCGGCTGCTCCCCGGCTCGAGGAGGCCGAGCTGTTCGATGACCACTGACGTTCTGGTCTTGGATCCATTCAGTAGACTTCGCCCCCTGGACGCCGAAGCGGTGGGCCGGATCCGGCGGCTCGCCGATGGTTTCGACGCCCGCCCGTGGGTTATGTACGGCACGCAGCGGGCGAAGGAAGTCGTGCCCGAAGTGGAGGGCATTCGGGTGGTGGTCGTACCCGGCGAACGATCGCTATCGGGCTTTTTGCGGGTCGCCGGGAGGCTGCGCTCCCAGGGCATCGAGCATGGCCTGTTCCTGACGCCGCCCACGCTGCTTCAGCGGGCTTTTGCGATGGCCACCGGCGTGCGAAAGCTGTGGCTCGCCGACGAACATCGAGCGCCCCGCCCGGTGGCCTTTCTTTCGCCCGATGGGGCGCCGGCGGCGGGCCGGTTCGTTTTTCGGGAGCTGCCGGTTCAGCTCGGACGGGCCTTGGCGAACGAAGCCGGACGCCGGGGCGGGCAGGCGCTTTCGGCATGGTTGCTGGCCCGGGAGTGGTCGCGGGACCCCGCGGGCTGGCTGAGCGCCCATCGAGAAGCGCGGAACCGGTCCCTGGCTCGAGAGGAACGGGGGCCCCAGGGGCGATGAGGGTCCTTCACCTCGTCAACAGCAGTCTTCCGGACCGGCAGGTGGGGTACACGATCAGGTCCCACCAGATCCTGGTCCATCAGAAGGCCGCGGGGCTCGAAGCGGAGGCCGCTTCTTTGGATTTTCATCGGAGGAAGCGTCCCGAAACGGACACCGCGAAGATCGATGGGGTCCACTATGAGTTGTTCGGATATCCGGTCGGGCGCCCCCGTCTGCCTTGGAAAGAACGAAGACACGAGCTCGCACTGCGGCTCGTCGGTCGAAGTTCCGGTCCCATGGGGCTGCTCGGACGGGAGACCGTGTTGATCAGATGGTTCATCGACCAGGCGGCGGAGCGGTTCTCTCCGTCGAGTGGATTCGATCTGATCCACGCCCACTCCCCGTACTACTGCGCCACCGCTGCCGAAGCCCTGGCTCGCCGCTGGAAGATCCCCTGGGTGTACGAGGCCCGGGGTTTTTGGGAGGAATCGGCGGTCACCCAAGGAAGCCACTCCCGGGACTCCGCGTGGTATCGGTTTCGGCGGACCGCTGAAACCCGAGCCTTGCGGGCTGCAGACCGCGTGTTTGCCATCGGCAGCACCGCCAAAGACGAGATCGTTCGGCGTGGCGTGCCTGCCGACCGCATCGACCTGGCTCCGAATTCGGTCGACGCAGAGCGCTTTCGACCCGGCCCAAAAGACCCGGAGCTCGAGCGGGAATGGGATCTGACAGGTCGATTGGTCCTGGGTTATGTGGGGTCTTTGCGGCTTCTGGAGGGGATCGATGCGATGATCGATCTTTTGCCCCATGTCCGCCGGCGGGTCCCGAACGCGGTGCTCCTGTTGGTCGGCGGCGCCCCCGAGGACTACCAGGCCCAGCTCGAGCGGCGCGTGGACCGGCTCTCAGTTCGCGACATGGTTCGCTTCACCGGAAGAGTTCCATTCTCTCGGGTGGAACAAATGTATCGGCTGATCGACCTGTTTTTGGTCACCCGCCCGGACCGGGAGGTGACCCGTCTCGTCACCCCACTCAAGCCCCTGGAAGCCCTGGCGTCGGGTCTTCCGGTTCTGGCTTCGGATCTGGCTGCCCTGCGGGAGTTGGTGGGAGGCACCCCGGAGCGGGGCGCGCTCCTGCCGCCGGACGGGCCCCAGGTCTGGGCCGAAACCATCGAGGCGCTGGCCAAAGACCCGGAGCGCCGGCAACGCTGGGGCCAGGCGGGCCGGGCGTGGGTCGAGCGGGAGCGATCCTGGCCCCGGCTGGTGGAGCGATACCAACGGGGCTACGCCGCCGCCCGGTCCCGCCGGAATCCCGGCTCGGTGTAGGCTTTGGCCATGGAATCCCGGTCGGTCCGCCGCGAGGACCTGGATGCTGCCGTCCAGGACAAAGTGATCACGCCCGAGCAGGCCGAGGCCCTGTGGCACCGATGGGCGCCGGCGGCGGGCGCCACCGGCGCGGATCCGGGTGTTCGTGCCCGCTTCGACTTTGCCCACCTGGCCTACTACCTGGGGGCGCTCCTCGTGATCTCGGCCATGGGCTGGTTCATGACCGAAGCCTGGACGTCGCTCGGCGGTTGGGGACTGGCGCCACTGGCCCTGGTGTACGCGGTCCTGTTCATCGCGGCGGGCCGGCGGCTGTACTTCGTAGAAGGTCTGAAGATCCCGGGGGGCCTGCTGTTCACGGTGGCGGTCAGCATGACCCCGCTCTTCGTGTTCGGGGTCCAAGACATCACCGGCCTGTGGCCTCAGGGCTCGCCCGGGGAATACCGGGACTACTACGTGTACGTTCGGGGCAGTTGGGTCGTCATGGAAGTCTGCACCATGGCGGCGGGACTGGTCGCCTTGACCTGGGTCCGGTTTCCCTTTCTCACCGCGCCCGTCGCATTCGCCGCCTGGTTTCTGTCGATGGACTTGACACCGCTCCTGTCGTCGGAAGCGAACCTCGGCTGGGATGCGCGCCGGCAGGTGTCGACCTGGTTCGGCCTGGCCATGCTGGCGGTGGCCTACGGAGTGGACCGCCGCACCCGAGAGGACTTTGCCTTTTGGTTGTATCTGTTCGGGCTGGCCGCGTTCTGGGGAGGCATCTCCACCCGGGGCGATGCGAGCGAAATCGGCTGGCTCGTTTACCTGGTGCTGAACGTGATGCTGCTGGCGGCGGCGGTGCTGCTTCAACGGCGGGCCTTCTTGGTGTTCTGGGCGATCGGCACCTTCATCTACGTCGCTCACCTGGCCTACGAGGTCTTCGAAGACTCTTTGGGCTTTCCGTTCTCGCTGACCTTGGTGGGACTCGCGATCATCTTCGGAGGCGTGCAGCTTCAGCGCCACAGTGCCGCCCTCGAACGGCGCTGGGTCGACGAAGCTCCAGACTGGCTCCGCCGTTTCCTTCCCGCCCACCGCCGCTGACCCTCGCAGGTGGGGGCAAACGCCTTGCACTTCCTCTCGGAGGGCGCGATCAGGGCGGTATGGACGTGGTGACCGTGGTCGGGGCCCGGCCGAACTTCATGAAGGCGGCGCCGGTGCACCGGGCCTTCGAGCGGGCCGGGCATACCCACCGGATCGTGCACACGGGCCAGCACTACGACGCGGCCATGTCCGACGTCTTCTTTCGGCAGCTCGGCATGCCCGAGCCGGCGACCTACCTGGGTGTGGGCTCGGCGAGCCACGCCCAGCAGACCGCCGCCATCATGACCGGGGTCGAAAGCGTGTTGCTCCAAGGTCGGCCGGACATGCTCTTGGTGGTGGGCGACGTGAACTCCACCGTGGGCGCGGCCCTGGTGGCGAGCAAGCTCCACGTGCCGGTGGGCCACGTGGAAGCGGGACTTCGAAGCCGGGACTGGACCATGCCCGAAGAGGTGAACCGGGCGGTCACCGACGTGCTGTCGGACCTGTTGCTTTCGCCCTCTGCCGACGCCGACGCGAACCTCCGGGCCGAAGGCCGGGAGCCTCGCCGGATCGTGCGGGTCGGCAACGTCATGATCGACACGCTCCTGACCCACGTGGAGGCCGCCCGAGCTCGAAACCCCTGGTCCGACATCGGCATCGACCGGCCGGGCGCGTACGCGGTACTCACCTTGCACCGCCCCGCCAACGTGGACGACCCCCAGGTCTTGGAACGCCTGCTGACCGCGGTGGAGCAGGTGGCGGAGCGCCTGCCGGTGGTCTTCGCCGTGCATCCGCGGACTCGGGGCCGGCTCGAACGACTGGGCTGGGCCGGAGCACCGTCGGTGATCCGGACCGAGCCTTTGGGCTACCTCGATTTCTTGGCGGTCATGTCCGGCGCCACCGCGGTCCTGACCGACTCCGGGGGCCTGCAGGAGGAGAGCACCGCCCTCGGCATTCCCTGCTTCACCCTCCGCGACAACACCGAGCGCCCGATCACGGTGCAGGAGGGCACGAACCAGGTGGTGGGCTCCGACCCCGAGGCCATCGTGGGCGGGATCGACGCAGTGCTCTCTGGCCGGGGCAAGCACGGCCGGATCCCGGACTTGTGGGATGGACGCGCCGCCGAACGGATCGTGGATGCGGTCGATGGATTCCTTCGAAGCGACCACGAGACCTGGCCCCGTTGACCGCCACGAACACGTTTGGGTCCTCCGAAAAGAGCGGCCGGTCAACCGCTCGCCTCCGTCGAAAGGGTTCGTTCCGGCGTCCCTGCGGACCCCGCCCGTCCGCAGTGCTCAGCTCCGTTTCGCGCCGTAGGCGTCCAGTACCTCTCGAGGGGTACCATCCGCCGCGATGAGACCTCGGTCGATCCAAACGAGTCGATGGCAGAGTCGCTCGAGCTCCGCGGTGTTGTGGCTCACGATGACCACCGTCGCGTCGCTTTGGACCATTTCTTCGATGCGCGACATTGATTTCTCTCGAAACGAGGCATCTCCCACGGCCAGAGCCTCGTCGATGAGCAGGATCTCTGGCTCCAAGACCGACGCGACCGAAAAGCCGAGCCGGGATCGCATGCCCGACGAGTAGGTCCGCAGTGGTTGGTCCATGAACTCGCCCAGGTCAGCGAACTCGACGATCGGCTCCATCAGCCGGTTCGTCTCTGCGGCGCCGAGCCCCATGATGGCCCCGGACAGCCGAACGTTTTCGCGGCCGGTCAGCTCCTCTTTGAAGCCGGCGCCGAGCTCGAGCAGCGCCGAGATCCGGCCCCGCACCGCCACCTGGCCCCGGTCCGGCTGGTAGATCCCGCAGATCACCCGAAGCAGGGTGGACTTGCCCGACCCGTTGCGTCCGACGATGCCCAGGACCTGACCCTTCGGAACTTCCAGGTCGATGCCCCGCAGCACGTGGTAGCCCGAGGGCGGGCGCTTGCGACCGGTGGCCCAGGCCAGGACCGCCTCCTTGACTCCGCCCGCCCGGGCCCGGGCCTGCGGAAACCACAGCTGGACGTCTCGCAGCGCGATCACAGGTATTTCACGGCCTGGTGTTGCCATCTTCGAAACAGGGCGGCGCCCACCCACGCCACCGCCACAGCCTCGGCGAAAGACAGGCCGATGGCCCACGGCGGAACGGACAGCGGGTCGTTCGCCAGGGCGGTTCGAACCAGCGAGATCCACACCGCCAATGGATTGAGTAGATACATCGGTCGAAGGGACTCGGGCACCATCGACAGGGGATAGATCACCGGCGAGGCATACATCGCCAACCGGAGCAGCACCTTCAGCACGTAGCCCACGTCCCGGTACAGCACCTGCACGCAGCTGAGCGCGAGCCCCAACCCGCCTGCCAAGGTGCCGAGTCCGACCACGGCGGCCGGCACCCACAGCAGGTTAACCGGCTCGGGAACGATGCCGTACACGAACCATCCGGGCACCACGACGCCCAGGCTCAGGCCGAGCACCACGGTCTGAGTGCCCAGGTGGGCCAACACGAACAGTTCCCGGGGCAGGTACACCCGACGGATGAGCCCCCGGTTCGCGCTGAGAGCGTTGGCTCCGCCGGTGACCACCGACGAAAAGTAGGTGTACGGCAGCACCCCCAAGAGCACCGTCAGCGGGTATCCGGGACCGCCGCGCTCCGCGATCACCACGAACACGAACCAGTACACCGCGGCCATGGACAAGGGCTCGAGCAAGGACCACAGATAACCGAGCAGGGTGCCGCGGTACTTCACCCGCAGATCCCGCTGCACGAAGTTCCACAACAGGTGCCGGTGGGAGACGGCGTTTCGAATCAAGGTGCGCACGGAAGGGGACGGGGCCGCTGCGGGTTTTCCAGGCCGATTTCCTCTCGGTCGTATGGCATAGTTCCCCGCGGCACGCAGCCATGGCGAACGAAGACAGGGGCAATTCGGGACGTCGCAGCGCCGGCGCGTCAGCCCGCGGGGGACGGAACACCACGGTGGCCCACCCCGCGTACAGCCGCGCACCGCCGGTGCAAGCTCGGGAGCCTTCGGCCGGGGACACCCGGGCGGTGCCCGCCGAAAACCGCGAACCCTCCGACGCCTTTCATCAGCACACCGCCCTGTTCGACAAAGGCCAGTTCCTGGGAGAGCTCGCCGACCTGGTCGACGGAAGCCCGGACACCCGGGCCCGGGTGGAGGCGGAGCCCGAGCCGCCGAAAGGATTTCGTCTGATCACCGTGGCTGGCCCGGAGATCGGCCGCACCCATACCTTCACCGACGAAGAAGTGGTGATCGGCCGGGATGGGGACTGCGAGTTGCCGCTGACCGACATCGCCGTATCCCGGCGCCACGCCAAGGTCGTCCGGGACGGTCCGGGGTTCCGGCTGGTCGACCTGGACAGCAACAACGGCACTTTTTTGAATGGCCAGGCCGCGTCGAGCACCATGCTCGCGCCCGGCGACGAGGTGATGATCGGCGAGCGGACGTTTCGCTTCGTCGAGCTGAACGAAGCGCCTGTCGACGGCGACGTCGAAGAGGCGCCGGGCCACGTTCCCGATCCGGCCGAGATGGCGCCCGACTCCGAATCGGCGGTCCGGGATCCGTCGGGCCTCCCATCCCAGGCGGCCGAGGCCCCGGCGCCCGAGCGGGGCCGAGCCCTGCGCCGGGTCGGTCTCGTGGCCATCGGCGGTGTGGTTTTCGCCCTACTGGCAGGCGTCGGGATCTACGGCTGGGTGTCGGCCGAACGGGCCGCCGCCGCCGAGCAGCAGGCCCGGATGCTTCGGACCTTCGTGCTGCAGGCCATCGAGCTCACCAAGACCCGACGGTTCGGCGACGCGGTCATCCTGCTGCAGCGGGTGCTGGAGCTGTCTCCCGACGACGGGCGGGCCCAGAGGTACCTGGACCACGCCCAGCAGGAGCTCGAAATGTGGAACCACCTGGTGGCGGGTCGCGAGGCCCTGGCCGCCGGGCGGTTCGATGCGGCCCGAAAGGCGGCCGCGCGGGTGGACGCCGAATCGGCGTACGCGCCCGACGCCCAGGCGCTGACCCGGCAGATCGATCGCCGGGCTGCCCGGTCCCTGGTTCGACGGGCCCACACCGCCATGACCGAGGGTCGGTTCGAGAGCGCCGAGGACCTGGTGCGAAGGGCCGAAGACCAGTGGCCGGGGGTTTCGGGAACTTTGCTGGATCAGATCCAACGCCGCCGGCC
>DAPKRQ010000063.1:0-28529 GCA_031800475.1 Myxococcales bacterium LLY-WYZ-16_1 | reverse complement strand
CCCTGGCCGCGGTGACCGCCCGCTTTCAGGCCGAGCCCGACGTGGTGGACTTCGGCATCGTGGCCCTGGGCCAGGAGGAAGTCCGGACCCTCGAGCTCAGCAATCGAGGGGCCGGGTCCGGGGTGCTGGGGCCGGTCGAGCTCGACGACCCGTGCGACTGCTTTTTCGTGCGTACGGAAGTGGAGGGAAGACGGCTCGAGCCCGGGCAGCTGCTGCGGATCCAGGTGGCCTTCCGAGCGGTGCAGCAAGCGCCCGTGGAAGCGACCCTTCGGCTCGGCGACGAAGACCCGGAACAGCCCCGTGAAGAGGTGGTTTTGCGCGGAGCGGGCCGCGACGACCGGCGGCCCGCCATCGAGGTCGAACCGCGAGTGCTCGACTTCGGCGGCCCCGTGCCCGCCGGCGGCACGGCGGTGGACAGCTTCACCATCCGCTCCGTCGGCGATGCCGACCTGCTGGTGGACCGGATCGGAATCGAGCCGCGGGGATCGGCCTTTCGGATCACCACCTCGACGCCGACGGCCGAGACCGGACCGGGACGCCTGCCCCCGGGCACCGGCGCCCCGTTTTCCCTGCGGGCCCGGGTGCCCGAGGGCGCGCGGGAACTGCCGCCCACCGAGGTGGTCATCGACACCAACGTGCTCGAGGTCCTGGACGACCCGGAAGTGCCGGGCCGGGTGCGCATTCCGATCACGACCCGGGGCAATCGGCCGCCGGTGGCGGTCATTTCCGCGTCGGACCCGATTCTTCCGTTCACGCGAATCCAGCTGGACGGCAGCGAGTCCTTCGACCCGGACGACCCGCCGGACCTGCCCCTGACCCATCGCTGGACCCTGCTTCAGGTCCCTCCGGGCTCTCAGGCACGGATCCAGTCGCAGTCGGCGGTCCAGACCCAGTTTCTGGCCGACCTGTCCGGCGACTACGTGGTGGAGCTCGAGGTGCGCGACGCCCTCGGCACGCCCGGGCGGGTGGTGCGCACCCTGTCCGCGGTGCCGGACGAAGGGGTTCGGATCGAGCTGTTCTGGGATCACCCGGACTCGGACGTCGACCTGCACGTGATCCGAGACGGCGGCGCGTTCTGCGACTGCGGCACCGGTGAGCCCGGTGCGGCCACGGACGTCCACTACCGCTGCCGGACCGCAAACTGGTATCCGGACGCGCCCGAAGCCAACCCGGAGCAGGACGTGGACGACCAGGAAGGCTTTGGACCGGAAGTCACCCTGCTGCGGGATCTGGACGAGGTTCCTTCCGATCGGTGGATCCTCGCGGTCCACTATTTCGACGACGCGGAGGAGACCTCGTCCTTTCCCACCACCACGAGCAACGCCACGGTGCGGGTGTTCTTCGACGGCCTGCTGGTGGCCGAGTTCGACCAAGCCCTGACTCGGAGCGGGCAGCTGTGGGAGGTCGGTGCCGTCGACTGGCCCTCGGGCGACGTGCAGGTGTCCGGCCGAATTGTCGAAGAGGTAGAGTGTGGCTTCTTTTGAACGGATGGGAATTCTGGGTCTGATCGTGGCGATGACGCCGGTGGCTGCGGCCGCCCAGACTCCGAACCTGGTGGCTTCGAACTTGGTCGCTCCTTCGGGCCTTTCGAAGGTCACGACCGGCCAGCGCTTTTCGGTCGATGCACGTGTGGTCGCGGAGTTCGCTCCCGTCGCCGATGCGGAGTTTCGGCTCTTGCTGGTCCCCGGTCGCCGGCCGGCGATGGCCAGCGAGCTGGCCCGACTTTCCACGGGGCCGATCGAAGCGGCGGAGGTGGTGGAGCGGACGGTCGAGGTGACGGTGCCGTCGGATCTGGCAGGTCGCTTCGAGTTGGCCCTGCAGGTGGACCCGGACGATCGGGTGGACGAGACCAACCCGTACGACAACCTTCTATACGCGGCGGGCTCGCTGCGGGTGTCGGCGCCGGCGCCGGACTTCGAGGTCCGGGCCGTGACGGCAGGCGCGTCCCGCGTCGAGCAAGGCGAGCCCGTGCCCGTCACGGTGACCGTGGCGAACGGGGGCACCGCCGAAGCCGAGACGCAGGTCCGCTTGCGCCGGAGCGACGGAGTGGGGATCGGTCCGGATGACCCGATCCTCGCCACGCGAACGGTTCGCTTGGCGCCCGAGGCGGTGGTCGACCTCGACTTTTCCGAGCCCCTGGGTGCGCCGGCGGGTCAGCACTACCTGGGAGCCACCGTCGACTCCGTGGCCGGCGATCCCAATGGGGCCAACAACCGGGGCGTCATCCAGGATCCGGTGCTGTTGGTGTGGCCGACCTTGGCGTTCACCACCGATGGGCTGCCGTCTGGCGTGGTCGACGTGCCCTACGCGTTCCAGCTGCGGGCGGCCGGCGGCGATGCAGACGTGCGGTTTTCGGCCCGAAACGAGCTGCCGCTCGGCCTGTCTTTGACCGAACAAGGGCGCCTCGAGGGCGTTCCCCGTCAAAGTGGAAGTTTTGCGGTGCAGCTTTCGGCTCAGAGCGACGGCCTGTCCGCCACGCGGACTTGGACCTTGACGGTGGAGCCCTCGGGCCAAGACCTCGAGCTGCTGGCGAGTGACTTGGTCCTGGCCCGTTTGGCGGTGGACTACGGGCAGGTCTTGGCGCGCAGCGGGGGGGAAGCGCCCTTCGCCTGGCAGATCACCTCTGGCGCGTTGCCGGCGGGAGTCGTTTTGAACGACGGTCGCTTGGAAGGAGCGCCCGAAGAGGTGGGCACGTTTGCGTTCACGGTGCAGGTCACCGGGTTTCGCGGCCAGCGGGCTGAACGAGATTACGAGCTGCGGGTCGAGCCAGGGATCGAGGTCGTGCTGGTGCCGGCGCCCCTGCCGGTGGCCGAAGTCGAGGCGCCGTACGAAGCTCGGCTCGAAGCGGTGGGCGGCACGCCTCCCTATCTGTGGGGGGCCACCTCGCCCCTGCCGCCGGGCATCGAGTTGTCCGAAGGGGGGGCGCTGACGGGCACTCCCACCCGGGTGGGCACATTCGACTTTCAGGTGGTGGTGCGGGACTCGGCCCCGGAACGGGCCGAGGCCCGGAGCATCGTGGCGTTGACCGTGGAGGACCGTTCGATGCTGACCATCGAGCCCCCGGAGCCCCAGAGTTTTCGGTTTCGGGAGCCCATCGAGCTGACGTGGCGGGCGACGGGAGGCACGCCTCCCTACCGCTGGAGTTTGGTTCCGGGGTCCCGAATCCCCGACAACACGTCCTTCTTGAACGGAGACGGGGACCAGGCGGACCAGGGCCTCTTGGTCGGTCAACCCAACGAGCTCGGCACCTTCGGTTTCGGGGTTCGGGTCGAAGACGCCCGCGGGCGTCGCCGGCAGGTGCCCGCAGCGGTGGCGGTCCGGGACGTGGTGGTGGACTCCGGCGGCTGCCGGACCTTGGGCACGGAGGCCTTGGGCCCGGGGACGGTGGCCCCGTGGGTGGCCGCCGGGCTGGTCTTGGCGTTCGGGCGCTGGCGTCGCCGGAGGGCTGCATGACCGGCGTGTGGGTGTTCGGGGCTTCGGGCTACTCCGGCATGGAGCTGTGTCGGTGGCTCGCCCGGCACCCGTCTCGGCTGTTGGGGGTGAGCGGAGCCAAGAGTGCGGGCACGCCGTTGCTCGAGCTGGTGCCAGACGCGGGGGTCGACCTGGAGATCGCCCATCACGCGGACCTGCTTCGGCAGGCCGAAGCGGGCCAGGTGGCCTTCTTGGCTACGCCAGCCGAGACCAGCATGCAGCTGGCGGAGCCCCTGTGGGCCCGGGGCGTGTGGGTCATCGACTTGTCGGGAGCTTTTCGGCTGCCGGCTTCCGTCTACCCCGAATGGTACGGTTTCGAGCACACGGCGCCCCACCTGTTGGACGAGGCCCACTACGGCTTGTGCGAGTGGATGCCGCCGTCGCCCCCGGCCGAGGGCGGACGCCGGCTCGTGGCGAATCCGGGCTGCTACGCCACGGCCGCCACGCTGGCGGTGGCGCCGCTGGTCCGAGAGGGCCTGATCCGGGGTCCGATCTTCGTGGACGGCAAGAGCGGAACCACCGGCGCCGGCAAGAAGGCTGCCGAGCACCTGCTCTTTTCGGAGGCGGCCGAGAGCCTGGGACCCTATCGGGTCGGGCGGCACCAGCATACGCCCGAGATCGAGCGCGCCCTCGCCGTCCTATCCGGACGGTCCTGGACCGTGCAGTTCGTGCCCCATCTGGTTCCGCAGCGGCGGGGCCTTTTGACCACGGCCTACGCCGCGGCCCACGAAGGGACCACCCAGGCTGAAGTGGACGCGGCCTTTGCCCGGGCCTACGGAGGTCACCCGCTGGTCGAGATCCGAGACCCGGACCGGCTGGCCACCGGCCGCTACCGCGAGCGACCGGGCTGTGGCGTCGGCGCTCGCTTCGACCCTCGGACCGGCTCGGTGGTGGCGGTGGGGGCCCTCGACAACCTGCTGAAAGGCGCCGCGTCCCAAGCGCTGCAAAACCTCAACCACCTGTGGGGCTTGCCCGCCGAAACGGGATTGTGGAAAAGCGCTCGGTGACCGAGCAGCGCCTGCCGCCCGGGTTCTTGGCCGCGGGACGGAACCTGGGCATCAAGAATCGCAAGCGGGACGTGGGCATCCTTTGGAGCGAACGGCCGGCCACTTGGGCCGCCGTGCTCACCCCCAACCGCTGCCGGGCCCCGAACGTGGACCGGATCGCCGAGCTGATCGCGGACTCCCGGCCCATCCGGGCGGTGCTGGCCGTGAGCGGCAACGCGAACGCCCTGGTCGGGCCGGAGGGCGCGGAAGACGACCGACACTTGGCGGCGGTCTTGGCCCGGGAGCTGGACGTGGCGCCCCACGAGGTGCTCACCACCTACACGGGGGCCATCGGCCAGCGCCTGCCGCGGGAGCGCATCGAGCGGGGCTTGCCGAAGCTGCTGGCCGAGCTCGGTCCCGAGACCGGACCTTTCTCCGAGAGCATCCTCACCACGGATCGGGTGTCCAAGGTGGCGGTCCGCGAATGGTTCACCCAGGGGCACCGGCGTCAGCTGGTGGGTGTGGTGAAAGGGGCCGGTATGATCGCGCCGGCCTTGGCCACCATGCTCGGGTACGTGGTGACCGACGCGCCGGTGGCCGGGGGATTCTTGCAAGCGGCCTTGCGGCGTGCGGCGGAGGAGAGCTTCAACCTGCTCACCGTGGACAACGACATGTCCACCAACGACCTGGTGGTGGCGCTCGCTCCGCTGCAGAGCGACGCGTCGCCCATCGTGGCGGGGACCGAGGAGGCCGGGGCGTTCGAGCGGGCCCTCGGCGAGCTGTGTCTCGACATGGCCCGGGCCATCGCGTCCGACGGCGAGGGGGCGAACCGCCGACTCGAGGTCGAGGTCACGGGGGCGGCCGACGTACCGGAGGCTCGGATCTTGGCCAAGGCCGTGGCGAACTCGCCCTTGGTCAAGACCGCTTTGTTCAGCGGAGATCCCAACGCCTTCGGACGCATTCTGTCGGCGGCCGGTGCCGCCGCCGCCGGGGGCGTGGCCGACGTGAACCCCCAGAGCGTGGCGCTTCAGGTCCAAGGGACGGAGGTCTTTTCGGACGGCCGGCCCCGCTCGGTCGACGGGACGGCGCTTCGCCAGCGCCTGCTCGAGCCGGTGGTTCACATCGCTCTTTCCGTGGGCCAGGGCCCTGGTGGGGCTCGAGCCCTGGGCTGCGACCTTTCGTACGAATACGTCCATATCAACGCCGACTACCTGGGAGTGACGCGAGCCCCGCCGGACGAGGCCTCGGCGTCCGGGGGCCAACGCTTGGACGCGCTCGCTCCGGACGTCAAACGTCGCCTGCTGATCGACGCCCTCCGCTACATCGACCGGTTCGACCAGACTCGGGCCGTGATCAAGATCGGTGGCGCGGCCATGGTCGACCCCGAGCTCGAGCGCCAGTTCGCCGAGTCGGTGCTGCTGCTGCGCAACGTGGGGCTGCTTCCCATCGTGGTGCACGGCGGGGGCCCGGAAATCTCCCGAACCTTGAAGGCCCTGGGCCGAAGCCCCGAGTTCGTGGACGGGTTTCGGGTCACCGACGCCCAGGACATGGAGGTGGTCGAGATGGTTCTGACCGGCCGGGTCAACCAGCGCCTGGTTGCGGCCCTCAACGATCAGGGGGCTTCGGCGGTGGGCCTCAGCGGACGGGACGGAGGGCTCATCAAGGCGAAGAAGATCGAGGCTCGGTCGGGCCGAGATCTGGGTCAGGTCGGTCGAGTGGAATCGATCGATACGAGTCTCATCGACATCCTCGAACGAGAAGGCTACGTGCCGGTGATCTCGCCCGTGGGGCAGGGAGATCGGGGTGTGAGCTTCAACATCAACGCCGATGTGGTGGCCGCGCGCATCGCGAGCGAGGCCCGCGCGCTCAAGCTCATCTATTTGAGCGACGTACCCGGTCTGATGCTATCGGACCGGGTCATCTCGGAGCTTGATGCGGATCAGCTGCGGGCCGAACTCGACGGGGGAGCGATCACCGGAGGCATGAAGCCCAAGCTCGAGTCTGCGCTCGAAGCCCTGCGTTCGGGCGTCGCGTCGGTCCATCTGGTGGACGGGCGGATTCCCCACAACCTGATCGCGGAGCTGTTCACCGACAAAGGGGTCGGCACATTGATCCGCCGGTCCTGACCGTCCTTTCCGCCAAAATCGGCCGGCAAGATGGGAAGCGCCGGCAGGTGATGTGCGCTCCCCCTTGAGCTTCCAAGACCACCCTGCGATTTGTTTGGGGTGCGCCTGCCCCCGGTTCGTCGGTCCTTTCGCGTGCCGGCCCGACCCTGGTCCGAGCGGATCGCATCCACCCGGCTGGGCTTCGAGGTCGGCAAGTACGTCACCTTTGGCTCGGTGGTTTCCATGGGTTTCTTCGCCATGCTGGTCGGGGGTGTGCACGGTCTGGTGATCGCCAGCGGCTTCGGCGCCGTGTTCGGAATCGGGGTCGGTACCCTGGCGGTCCTGATCGGAGCCGCGGCGGACGGTACCCGGGCCCTCGGGGAGGCCTTGGGCTACACCGTGGCAACGGGAACGGTGGAGGAGCACGCGGGCCAGCTGTCCATGACGGCTGACTCCCGGGATCCGGTCGGCGACGGGGAGCCGCCGGCCGGCCGTCCGTGACCGGGCGAATGGCCCCGTCCCATCCTTCGTTTTCAGGCCCGTGCGACTGGGGTAGAGGCTGCGAATGGGTCACTACCTCACCGAGCTGGACCTTTCGGCAACGCAGACCGACGCCCTTTTGACGTTCGCAGCGGCCCTCAAGGCCGAGCGCGCTCGCGGCGTTCTCCGCACCGATCTGGCGGGCCGGAGCGTGGCCCTCTACTTCGAAAAGCCCTCGGTACGGACCCGGGTGTCGTTCACGGTCGGGGTGCGAGAGTTGGGGGGCGACGTGGTGGAGCTGTCGGGTGGCACGACCAAGGTCGGCAAAGGAGAGCACCCCGAAGACTTTGCCCGGGTGCTGGGCCGCTACGCCCACGCCATCGTGGCCCGGGTGTTCGAGCAGCAGATGCTGGAAGACCTGGCCCGGGCCGCCGGGGTGCCGGTGGTCAACGCCCTGTCCGACATCTTGCATCCCTGCCAAGCACTGGCCGATGCCCTGACGATCCGGGAACGCAAGGGATCCATCGAGGGGCTTCGGTTCGTGTTCGTCGGTGAAGGCAACAACGTGGCCGCGTCCACGGGCACCTTGTTGTGTGCCCTCGGGGCCCAGGTATGGGTGGCATCGCCCCGGGGCTATGGCCTGCCCGACTGGGTGCGAAAGCGCTGCCACGGGCTGCCCGGTGAGCTCCACTCGGTGGAGTCGGTCCAGGGCGCCGTCGAGGGGGCCGACGTGCTCTACACCGACACGTGGATCTCCATGGGTCGGGAGGCCGAGGCCGAGGCCCGCCGGCGGATCTTTGCGGATTTTCGGATCGATTCGGCCCTGCTGGCAGCGGCGCCCGACGCCATCGTCATGCACTGCCTGCCTGCGGTCCGGGGCGAGGAGATCGACACCGACGTCATGCAGTCCGAACGGTCGGCCATCTGGGACCAGGCCGAAAACCGGCTGCACGTGCAGAAAGCCCTGCTGCTGCGGCTTCTCGCGCCGAGCGCAGTGCCCTGATCTTTCGGGTCGTTCGGGCCCGTGGCCGTTCACCATCGTTTGCGTCGCACCGAGCTTCGGCGCACCATGCGGCGGTGCACCGCGATCCGCCGTCCGAACCGGGCGAAAGCCCGCGCCCGGCCGCCAGCACCGCCCCGTTGCCGCAACCGGGCGGCGGGGGCGACGGCAGCGCCGACACCGGCACCCTGAAGCCGGTTTCGAAAGCGCCGGACGGTGCAGACTCGGTCCCGTCGGAGGTGGCGGCACCGCCCGTGGCCCCGGGCGAGGCCCTGCAGCTCGTCCGGTTTTCCCGATCCGATCAAACCCTGCGGATCACCGGAGTGACCCCACACGGTCGCCGGCTCACCTTCGAGCAGCGGGCCGACCGAGAGGGCTGGTACGTGGTGGTGGCCGGCCGGCGGCGGCGACCCACCCAGCGGGAGCTCGGCCTGGTGGTGGCGAGCATCACCCAAGAGATGGAAGCGGCCATGTCGCAGGAGCGGCAGGAAGAAGTGCGCTCGGCGTACCGGCTGGCCGCGTCTTCGGACCAGCCGGGGCTGCCGGGCCGCGGGCTTCAGGCGTACCGAGATCTTCTGCTGGACGAAGCAGGAGCCTTCATCGCTGGGCAGAACGAACGGTTGGGCGTCGTCGCCATCGAATATCAGGCATTCAAGCGATTCGCCCTGCGACATGGGCACCGAGTGGGGCAGGCTTTTGTCCGAGCTCTGGGCGAGCGGCTGCATGCGCTCTTTCGAGACGAAGAGAAGGTCCACGTCTGCCACAAAGCCGGAAAGTCGTTTCGCATGATCGTGGTCGATCGTTCGGCGCAGGAATTGCTGCAGCTGGTCCATCGGGCGGTCTCGGACGACACCCGCAAGTGGTTGGCCGAGCGGGTCTGGGGGGACAGTCCCCGAACCCACCCCGACGAGATCCATTTTTACGTCGGAATCGCCATGGCCCGCCCGGCGGAGCGGCAAGAACAGCACTACTTGAACCTGGCCCAGCGGCTGAACGACGATGCGTACCGGGCCGCCAAGCTCGGCCAGCTCCGGGGCCACACGTCGATTCAAGCCGCCAAGATGGACTACCGCACCACCGTTCAACAGTGGGTGCGCGGCGCGGAAGACGAGCTGGAAGATCTGGCCGCCGAGATGGACGACGGTCCGGCCGAGGTCATGGCCGAGACCGTCGACGTGCTCAACGAGCTGGTGCCGGCCGATCTCGAAGGCATGGCGGTCGAGGGAGACGTTCGCGCCTTGATCCACAAAGCCATCGCCCGAGACGGCTTTTGGCAGGGCAGCCTCGCCATGCGGATCGCCGCCGAGGCCTTGGTCGCGCGCTTTTTGGGGGAGCGGACCCCACCGGAGGGCGAGAACGGCTACGTGGGCGGCTTCGACCTGGGGGACGAGTTTTACGGGCTGTCGCTGGAGGGCGACCGGCTGTACTTCGCGTGGGGCGACATCAACAGCGCCGGGGCCACCCGCACCCGGGCTGGGCTCGAGCGGATCCGCACTGCGGTCGGCTGGCGGCGAGAAGACGGGGGCGGGATCGTCGGCCGTTTCTTGAAGGCGCTGGCCATCGACGACGGAAACAGTCTTTTGGATCGCCTGCGCGACGGGGCGCAGCGGGCTTACGACGAGGTCCGAAACGACCCCGCCATGCGGGTGAACGACGCGGTGGACATGGCCGACTACCTGTGGACCGCGCTCCCCCCGCGGGGCGAGACGGTGCGCTCGGAGCACCTGGTCGAGGGCGCGGAGGTGTTCTTGGTGCTGCCCGACGGAACCTGGACCGTTCGGGTCCTCGAACGGCGCTCGAACTTCATCGTCCGCCTCGAGATCGGCGGCGAAGAGCACGTGGCTGCCGTGAGCGAGTCGGTTCACGGGCTCGACCTGAAGCTCCGGGTCCGGAACACCGTGGCTTCCGCAGCGATCTGCCTGCTCGACATGCGCCGGGACGAGCTGACGGAAATGCTTTCGCTCGTCCGGGAAGACAACGGGATTCCCGATCGCCAAAACCTCAATGTGGTCGGATTTTTGCGGCATGTGGCCGATCTGCTGCTGGCCGAGCAGGTCAAGAATCCCGGCAAGATCCGCATGGCCCTGGGAGATCCCTGGCAGGTCGACCGCTTCGTTCGAAGCTTTTCACTGGAAGACGTGCGGGAGGATCACCCCGGCCTGTTCTACGAGGCCGTGCACCAGGAGTTGATCCACGACGCCCCGCTGCAGCTGGACCACAACCTGCGAGACATCGTGGTTCAGACCATGCTCCGACGGACCCGGCCGGAGAGCTCTTGAGCCCCTTCGGATTTTCGGTGTGGGAGCTGACGGCGGCGTTGGGGGTCACCGCCGTGGCCGCTTGGGTGCAGGGCAACGTGGGCTTCGGCTTCGCCTTGGTATCGGTGCCGGTCCTGGCTTTGGTGGACCCGCAGCTGGTGGCCTCGCCGCAGCTTCTGTTGATGGTGCCTCTGACCCTGGCGATGGTGTGGCGGGAGCGGGCCGACGTGCGCTGGGAGGGCCTGCTTTGGGTACTCGTCGGGCGGCTGCCGGGCTTGATCTTGGGGGCCTGGTTGTTGACCTGGGCCCCGCCCGCCCTCTTGGACGGGCTCGTGGGCGGGCTGGTGCTGGCGGCCGCGACCCTGCTGGCCCGCGGCCGCACCTGGCGGCGGACCCGGGTCAACCAGATGCTCGCCGGGGGCTTTTCGGGGGCCAGCTCCATCGTCAGCGCCATCGGCGGGCCGCCCATCGCCTTGCTGTATCGGGACGAGCGGGGCCCGGCTCTGCGGGCGACCCTGGCCGCGATCTTTGCAGTGGGCATCGGGACCACCTTGGTGGCCCGCTGGGCGGCGGGTGCGGTCGGACTGCGGGACTTGGCGGTGGCCGGGGTGGCGGCCCCCGGATTGGCCCTCGGGCTCGCCCTGAGTCGGCGCACCCGGGCGTGGATCGAGGGCCAGCGGCTGCGGCGGGCGGTCCTGGGCCTCGCCTCGGTGGCGGCTTTCGGCCTGCTCCTGCGGGCATGGAGCCGACTCGGCGGCATGTCTTGACTTGTTGAGTTGCGCCGGGCAGGTTCCCGGCCCCGGCCCCGGTCGGGCCGCCCGGAGCGTTGTCGATGAAGCCACAGACCCACCCCAAGCTCTATCCGGTCATCTTCGTGGACGCGGCCACGGGAGACGAGATCGTCACCCGGTCCACCGCCCGCTCCAAGGAAGTTCGGGACGTGGACGGCGTGCAGCACTACGTGGTCCGAAGCGACGTAACCTCCTACTCCCACCCGTTCTACACCGGCCGCCAGCGCCAGGTCGCCGCGGTGGGGCGTGTCGAGCGCTTCAACCGCAAGTACGGACGCAAGCGAAAGTGAGGCCGGCTGCCCGGTCGGTCGTCCCGAGCCGGGCGCCGGAAGGCGCGACCTTCGCTTGGACCGAACGTCCCGATCAGTCCCACGCCACCGACAGCATCACCTGCCCCAGCTGCTGCACGAACACGGATTTCGGAGGAAGCTCCTCGATCTCTCGGGTCAGCACGATGTGCCGGTAGAACAATTCGAAGTCGCCGACCCGCAGGAGCAGGCCCACCTGCCCCTCTCCGCCCAACTCCCGTTTGTTCTTGGTGGGACTGTCCACGCCCACGGGTCCGTCCAAGAACGCGTCGTACAGCGTCACGTCCGTGGCCACCGCCGTGAACAGGTAGACGTACAGCGGAAACCGGGGGCTGGCCCCCTGCCGGGCCGGGTCCCAGGTGTTGACCGGAAAAAGCCCCTCCAACGCGGCGTCCGGAAGCAGCCCGGCTCGGATCACGAACCCGCCGTCGCAGCCCACCCGGCGCAGGCCGAAGTCGCAGTCGGCGAAGGTCGACATGCGGACCCCGGCCCGGCTGCCATGCCGAAAGTTGCGAGGCCTGCCCGCAAAGTCGTGGCGGAACACGTCGGTCTCGATCCGGGTGCGCAGCCACAGCATGAACGCATCCGGGATTTCCCAGACCCCCCAACCGTTCGGGTCGCGGGGGGTGTTGCGTCGGTTGAGTAGATTTCGAGTCCACCGGTGCCAGGCTCGCTGGATCCGGCCCGTCTGGGTCGAGGGTCCGACCAGTCCCGACTCGAGGGCGGTGCTCCAGATCGTGTAGCCTCCGGGTTGCAGGGCGGTGCGACTCAAAAACTCGACCCCGAAGATGCCGCCCATGTACCCAGCGTACGGGCGGTCGTTCCGAAGCGCCTCGACCGTGTCCGCCTCCAGGTCGAAGGGCGTGTAGATGTCCCATTGGACCCCCAGGCTCCAGGTCTCGGACACGATCTGGTCTTGCCACCGGCGGGGCATCCACGCCGAAAAGCCGTCCCCGACGAAGGGCGCGAAGCGTGCCGCGAACCGGATCCCGCTCGAGTAGCCCTCGTCCAGGGTGGTCCCGAACAGGTCGTTGATCAGGTCCATCGTAAACCGCCCCTGATCGGGCGCGTCGGCCCCGGGAGCGGCGCATGCGACCAGCATCGGCAGGACGGGGATCCACATGGGTGGGAGCCTTCGAGGGCCCGAAACGCTGGCACGAACCGAAGCCTCGGTCCCGTCAAAGCACCTTCAGAGGATCGACGACAGCACGAAGCGGGGCCAGGTGAGCTCGAGGACCGACGCCAAGAGCGTCAGCACCAGGGCCGCCGCCAGCAAGCTGAAACCGGAGCGCATGGCTGCGGGGTGTCGAAACAGATAGACCCCGGCCCGATTCCCCGCCAGGCCCGCCACGCCGTAGGCAGTGGCCTCGAGCATCAGGTGGGGCAACAGGGCCATGGCCACGGTGGCCACCGTCGCCACCGCCGGATGGGGGCTGGTGGCCACGGCTTGGTGGACCAGCAGGACCGACGAAGTCGCCCACACCGACGCGTTCCAGGTCAGAACCAGCAAAAAGCCGTAGCTTCGATAGATGAACGCCAGCGTGAACGCGGAGCAGGCGACCAAGAGGTTGTGGCCGATCAATCCGGCGGCAGGCACCTTCATCAGGCCGTCCGCCAGGCTGGCGTCCCGCGAAAGCCCGGAAGCCCGGACCGCGAAGGCAAAGCGCTCCGAAATCCCTTCGGGACCGAGGGCGGCCGTCCAAGCCAGGTACATCGAAAAGACTCCGACGAAGATCAGGAGAAGCTCCGACCGCAGGGCGATGGCGAGGACGTCCCGTCCGCGAGCCCGGCGTTCCAGGTCCCGCTGCAGGCTTTTGGTGCGGCTCGACAGGCCGGCAGTGGTCAGAAAAAGGGCGATGATGCTGGCGTGCTCGGCGCCGGCGGCGTGCCCCACGGCCACCGCCATGGCGGTGAACACGAAGGCCTCCACCGTCAGCAGCAGCCGATTTTCCGGCAGGGGTGCTTCGGTGAAGGCGGCGAGGGTGGTGGTGTGCTCCCCCGACGCGGGTCCGGTGACGGACCACACGTCGAGGGTCGACAGCTGCTCGGGGGGCCGCTCCATCCTCGTCTCGACAGTTCGGCGGCCCGGACCGAAGCTGCAGCGCTCGGGGAGAGCGCTCAGGGAGCCATCACCATCACCGTGTCGGCACGGTACACGGTGCCGTTGGCGGCGGGGTGCGACGGACCCAAAGCCACCTCTTGGCCGCTCGGAAACCGAAGCTTGTTCTCGCCCGGCTCCCATTCGACCGGAACACCCGCGAAGCTCTCGCGGAACGCCGAGGGGTGCTCACCCATGAACAGGTGGGACCTCGCCATTTGGGTCAGCCATTCCCGGTTCGCCGGGTCATCGATGTTGTACACGTCCACGCCCTGCGCCCGCAGGGCGGCGTCGGTCGGGGCCAGCACGCTCATCTGGCGGCCCAGGTCCGCCACGTCTTCGATGAGGCCCGTGTTCAGCAAAATCGCGTAGAACAGCTGGTGGGACTGGTGCAGCGTCACCACCGGCAGGCTCGGCTCGGGCACCAGCACCCGGTCCACCACGTGCACCATGCTCTGGTCGGTCTGCAGATTGGCCACCTCCACGTGGGCCCGAATTCCGGTGGCCGCTTCGACGGTCATCTCGCCCACGTCCAAAGACAGGGGCTGCCCGGCCAAGCTGGTCTGGACCTGCTGTCCGGGAGGCTGGCCGAAAGCGAAGCGACCCACCGCCAGGTGGTGCTGGACCAGGGCCTGCAGAAAAGCCCGGTTTTGGGGGTCCTCGAAAAACGCGATCTCTTCGGCCGAGTGGGCCTCGATGGCCGCGTCGGTGGGCACGAAAAGCGTCACCCGGGTCTGCGGGTCGCGGAACACGTCCAGCATGCCGGCGTCCTCCACCCACTGCAGAAAGTGGTGATGGCCCGACTTCAGCAGCCGCTCCTCGAGGGTGGCCGGTCGGCCGTCTTCGTTTTCCAGCACCCGCATGGCCAGCTGGTCGTCGGGCACGATGGGACGCACGTCGTTCGCCAGGGACTGAACCTTCAGATTCACTCGCTGGCCAAACCCGCCCAGCACCGGCACCACGCCCAGTCCCGACGCGTCCTGCGAGACGCTTTCAGCCTCGACCGGGGCCATGCCGCCACAACCCACGGTTCCACCGGTGGCCCGTCCGGTCAGGCCGACTTGGTTCAAGCTGAGGGCTCCGATGATCGCGCCGGCCACGGCGATCGAAGCAAAAATACGGGTTTTCGGGGTTTGATGGGTTTTCTCGGTCACAGGTCCTCCTCCGTGGACCTTTCATTCGGACCGAGTTTTTTCGTCAGAAGTGAAAGTCCTGGGTGGAGGACCCGACGGATCGATTCGGGTCGAGGACCTGGGTCACAAGGACACGCTCTGTCCCGGGCTGGATCGGATCTGATCCAAGCAGGAACGGACCGCGTCGGCCGTGCGCTCCAACTGGGCCTCGGAGTGCAGCGCGCTGATGAAGAACCTGAGGCGGGCCGCGTCGTCTTCCACCGCGGGATAGACGATGGGCTGCACGTTGATCTGCTGCTCCGCCAGGGCTTCGCTGAGCCGCAAGGCCTCCAGGGAGTTTCCGATGATCGCCGGGACCACCGCGGCCCCGATGGCGTCGCCGGTGTTGATGCCCCGGTCGCGGAGGGCATTCAGGAAGAACCGGGACCGGGACCGCAACTGCTCCACGGTCTCGGGCTCCTGCTGCATCAGTTCCAAGCTCTTCAACGCCGCCGCCGCGTTGGGCGGGGGCAGGCCGGCGCTGTAGACGAAGCCCGGCGCCGTGTACTTGAGGTACCGGATCAGGTCTTCACTGCCCGCGATGTAGCCGCCGCAGCTGGCGAAGGATTTGGACAAGGTTCCCATCCAGATGTCCACGTCCTTTGGATTCACACCGTGGAAGTGGTGGCTCACGCCTTTGCCAGCCGGACCGAGCACGCCGATCGAATGGGCTTCGTCGATCATCAGCAGGGTCTTGAAGCGCTCTTTGAGCTCGATCAAGCGAGGCAGGTCGCAGGTGTCCCCATCCATCGAGTAGATGCCCTCGGCGATCACCAGCACTCGACGGAAGTTGCTCCGGACCTGGCCCAGTGCCTTTTCGAGGGCGTCCAGATCGTTGTGGGGGAACGGCCTTCGGGTGGCCCCGGACAGATAGATCCCCTGAAGCGCGCTGTCGTGGATCAGACTGTCGTGCAAGACCAGGTCGTTGCGGTCCAACAGGTGGCCCACGGTGGTCACGTTCGTGGCGTGACCGCTGACGAAGAGCAGGGCGTCTTCGACCCCGATGTGCGCGGCGATCCCGCTTTCGAGCTCCCGGTGAAGGGGCCGTTCTCCCGAAGCGACCCGACTGGCAGACACGGACGTCCCGTACTGCTCGATGGCCGTTTGGGCGGCTTCGACCACCTCTCGGCGTCCGGAAAAGCCCAGGTAGTTGTAGCTGCTGAAGTTCAGCATCTCGACGCCCTCGACGACGCTGGTGTCGCGGGCAGTGCCCAGGTGGGTCCGGAAGTATGGGTTTTTGAGGCCCATCAGCTCGGCCATCTGAAACCGCTGATCCAGGGCTTCGAGTTCGGGAAAGCGGGACACCTGGTAGGTCTCGGGCTGCACGTCGAGCGCGGTCTCGGTACCGGTGGTCTTGGCCGCCCGATCCCGCCGAATCTCCGTGACCCGGTCCAGGGCCTCGTTCGATTCGGACGAAACGTCTTCGGTTCGCACTTCGGCGAAGCGGCCCTCCACGCCCTCGAGGCTGGTCAAAATCCGACCGTCCGGGTCCCGGAACAGGATGTCTCCGCGGAAGCGATCGGCTTCCATTCCCGTCAAACGAATCGTGCACCGCACCCGCTCGGTCATGGGCCGGACGCGCACCAGACGACCGATCCGGATCGGATAGCCGGTGCGACCCGCCTGCTGGCTGGTCCAGTATCCGGCGAGCTGAAAGGCTGCGTCCACCACCAGCGGGTCCACCGACCAACGGGTCCGCCGGTGTCCCGGCATCCACGCGGCGGGATCCGAACCGATCACCCACCCTTCGATGCCGTCGGTGGTCTGGCGTTCCACCCGCTCGATCCCGCGAAAGCGCGGGCCGTGGAAGGTGAAACGCTCGTAGAAGTCGGCCACCGGAAAGTGGCTCGGCACCGGGTCGCCGGACAGTGAGAACTGGGCGGGCGTGCCTTCGCCGCCGCCCCGGACCCGAGCCCGGTATGCCGTTTGCGGGCTGTCGTCCACGTCGACCTCGAGCTCCACCTGCCCGTCCAGTCGACCCTCGCCATCCAGGGACCCGTCGAGCTTCAGGCGGCAGACGTCGTCACCCCGGATCCCGCGCACCAGCTCCAGATCTTCCACCACCACGGTCTCGGCGGCCGTGGCCGCCGAGATCCAATCCAGGACCGAAGCCATGGGCACCACCGGCTGGCCCTTCAGCCGATGGTCGTTCAGATACGGGTGGCCTTCCGCCGAAAAGGCCTCCACGTCGGTTCGCTGCACCGGCCGTCGCAGGGTCTCGGCGCCGACGAGTTGAACCCCGCGGGCGTCGCGGTCGAGGACCTGTTCGAGCAGGTCCAGGCCTTCATCCATCCCCAGGAAGGTCACCCCCTGGGCCTCCATGGCCCGCCGCACGGGCCCCGGGATCGACCGAACCATGGCGGTGCCGTCCCAGGGGGGCCAGGCCAGGGCCACCACCCGCCGGTCCTCGGACTCGGTGGCGGCCCACCGGTCCAGGACCGCATTGGCTGCGGCGTAGTCCACCTGGCCCGCATTGCCGAAGCGACCCGCCCACGAGGTGAACAAGATCAGGTCGCGCAGCTCGGGAAAGTGGGCCTGCAGCATCTCGGCGCTCTGCACTTTGGCCCGAACCACGCGCTCCACCGAAGCCCAGTCCTTCTTGGGGGCGGCGGCATCCTCGATCAGCCCCGCCGCATGGATGGCCACGGTCACCGGGCCGACCCGTGCTTCGATCGGTGCGACCGCGGCCTTCAGCTCCGGGCCGGAGGCGTCGGCCTGCACGTACACACCGGTGGTGCCCGCCGCCGACAGTCGGCCCAGCAGGGCGTTGATGTCCCGGTCCGAGGGGCGGCGGCCTACCAGCAAGATGGCTTTCGGTCTGCGGGCGGCGATCCGAAGGGCCGCCTGGCTGCCGATCTCACCGGCGCCGCCTGTTACCAGGACCACGTCTTTCGGTCCGATGGCGCTTCGGGACGGCTCCCTGTCGGCCGGGCCGAACGCCGCGGTCCACCGCTTGCCGCCGGCCAGGCCCACCTCGGTTTCGGCGGGGCCGGCCAACACTTCGGCCAGGACCGCCGCGGCACAGGCCCGCGGGGCCTCGCAGGGGTCTACGTCGATCGCCCGCACCACCCGCTGGGGACGCTCCCGGCCCAGGGACTGGGCGTAGCCGATCAGGGCGCCCTGCGCGGGCGCCCCAGCCCCCCCGGGCGCGAGCCCCAAGGTGCCGCCCATGCCGGTCAGCAAGGCGGCATGCTCCGGATCCAGGGCGGCTGCCAGGGCGTGGACGGGCCCCAAAAGCTCCAGGACCGTCCGGTCCGTTCCGTCGACCGCAGCTTCGTGGATCCACCCCTGCAGGTCCGGGTACGCGCCGCGCACCTTCTCCGCCAGCTCCGCGGTCCGGTGGCGGGGCCATGAGGTTTCTCCCGGTCCGTTTAGCTCGGTAGGCAGGGCGCCCGGATCGTCTTTCAGCACAACCCGAAGGACCCGGGCACCCCGGCGCTCCAGGTCCTGCTGCAGCGCCTCCCCCCGCGGACCGTCGGACGTCGTGAGCAACCAGGTCCGGCCAGCGGGATCGCGCCCCGTGGCGGGTGCTGCCGGGGCCCGGACCGGCCGCACCCGGTGGCGGACCACCGGACCTCGGTCCACCGGGGCTTCGACCGCCTCGGCGCTTTCGGAGCGTTCGCCGCCTCGGAGGGCCTGGACCAGGTGCTGCGAGATGTCGCCCACGGTGGTGGACAGGCTGAACAGGGACTGGGGCAGGCCGCCAGCCTCGGGAAAGGCTCGTTCGATGGCGCCGCTCAGGTCCCCGACCATCAGGGAGTCGAATCCGAGCTCGTCGACCAAGCGCTGGTCTGCGTGCACGTTGTTTTCCGGGAAGGCACTGACCCGGGCCACGAGCTGAAACACCTGCCGCTCGATCTCGGCGGTGGACGGACCTTCGGAAGGGCCGGTGGCGGGGGCCGATGCGGGCTCGGCCGGCCGGTCGGGCTCCCTCGCGGGCTGGGCCGGTGCGGCGTGGGGGGTGCCGTCGGAAAGCGGGGGGGCGGCCAGTGCCGCGGCGGGCCCTGGCGACGATGCGGCCGTCGGGGTCGCCGAAGCGGCGGCCGGGACCGGGTCAGCGGGAGCCGGGAGCGCCGCAGTCGGGCCAGTCGCCGTTCCGTGGGCCCAGGGCGCCGGCGATGCTCCCCCCGACCCAGCCAAGGCGCGGGTCTGCTCGGCCAGCACCTGGGCCTGCTGCTGCAGCAGCTGGGTCTGCTCCCGGAACAGGGCCACCAGCTCGGCGCTCGGGCCCGCAGCTGCGGCAGCCGGCGGGGTCGAGTCGACGGCCGGGCTCCGCACCACAGGCCGATCGGTCGGGACCGGCGACGAGATGCGGGGCAGGGGTTGGGGTCGTTCCTTCACGGGCCAATACTCCTCTCGCTCGAGGGGGGTCTCGGGGAGCGACACGGGCCGGCGGCCCTCCCCGGCGTAAACCGCCTCGAAGTCGACTTCCACGCCCCGGGCGGACAGCTGGCACAAGCTCTGGATCAGCGTATAGCCGCCGTCCGGTTCGAGGGCTGAGGTCTGGAACGTGGTGGCTTCGTCACCGAGGGTGGCTCGCGCGAAGCCGAGCAGGGCCGTCCCGGCGCCCACCTGCAGAAAGGCTTCGGCGCCGGCGGCGCGGGCCGTCTCCAAGCCTCGCCGAAAGTCCACGGGGGCCGTCGCGTGCCCCTCGAGCACCTGGAGGGTTCGCTCCAGATCCGGGCCGTGCACGTGGTCCGCCACGCACGAGATCACCGGGCACCGCGGCGCCTGCCTCGTGCATCGGGCCAGCCGCTCGGCCATCACCGGATCCACCTCCGACAGCAGGGGCGAATGAAACGCGTGGCTGACCGGCAGCGGGCGCACGTCGAGGCCGCGCTCGGTGAACCGGTCGATCAGCCGCTGCACGCCATCCGATCGGCCAGAGATCACGCATTGCCGGGGGTGGTTGGAGTTGGCCACCACGACGCCGTCGGTGGCGTCCACGTCGGCCCGGATCTCGGAGGGGCCGGTCATGACCGCCGCCATGCGGCCCGGGTCCGGCAGGTTCAGGTCCGCCATGGCCTGACCTCGGTCGGCGACCAGAGCCACCGCTTCGGTCCGATCCAGGGCGCTTGCGGCCGCCAAAGCCGTGAACTCACCCAGGCTGTGGCCCAGGGCGAGGTCCGGTGAAAGCCCGAAGGACTCGAGCAGCTCCATCAGAGCCAGGCTCAGGGCCGCCATGACGGGCTGGCAGTGCTCGGTCCGCCGCAGGGTCGCTTCCAGCTCGGCCCGGTCGTCTTCCGAGGCGTCCGGCGGCGGGTAGAGCACGTCGACCCAACAGTGGCCGCCCCGTCCGGAGGCGGCGTCCCGAAATCGATCGAAGGCTTCGCGAAATCTAGAAAAGCGCCCGTGGAGGCTGCGCAGCAGATCGAGTCGCTGGGCCCCTTGTCCCGGGAACAAATAGCACAGCTTCGGGGCCTGGTGGTGTTTCGGATCGAACGCGGTCACCCCGATGTGCGGCGACACGGTCCGGGGCAGCGAGACGTCGTCGCCGGACAGATCGGCGGCGAGGGTGCGGAGGTGTTCGAGCAGCTCCGACCGGGTGCGGGCGCCCACGGTGGCCCGCACCCGCTCCCGGCGCCGCCGGGCGTTCAGGGTGTAGACCACGTCGGCGAGCCGGTGGTGCCGGCCCGGGCCCGTCTCCAAGAAGTCCGCCAGGACCCGGCAGTGCTGGGCGAGCAGGGCCGGAGTGGGGGCCGTGACCAAGACCGCGTCCAAGCGGTCCTCCCGGGCACCGCCGACCTCGGGAAGCCGGGGCTCATCCGCCGGGGCGGCGGGCGGCGCTTCGAGCACCAAGTGGGAATTGGTGCCGCCGAAGCCGAACGAGCTGACCCCGATCCGCAGGGGCGACCCGCTCCGAGCGGACAGCTCCATGGCTTCGGGGCTGACCTGAAGGGGAACCTGATCCATGCGCAAGGCCGGGTTCGGGCGCGTGAAGTTCGGCTGCGGGGGCAGGCGCCGGTGAGCGATCATTTGAATGGCTTTGATCACCCCGGCCACGCCGGCGGCGCTCATGGCGTGTCCGATGTTCCCTTTGACCGAACCGATGAAACGCCGGTCGTCCGCCGCCACACCGGCCTCCATCAAAAATCGCCCCAGCGCTTTGACCTCCACCGGGTCGCCGATGCTGGTGGCGGTGCCGTGGGCTTCGAAGTATGCGACGGTGTCGGGGGAAAAGCCCGCGTCCTCGTAGGCCATGCGGAGCACTTCGAGCTGGCCGTCCACCTTCGGGGTCATGGGGCCTTCGCCCCGGCCGTCGTTGTTGCAGCCGCTTCCTCGGATCACGGCATGAATGCGGTCGCCCTGGGCGATGGCGTCGTCGAGCCGCTTCAAGAACAGCATGCCGACCCCGTCGGACTGGACGAAGCCGTCACTTTGTTCGTCGAAGGGACGGCACATGCCGGTTGGGCTGATCGCACCGATCTTCGTGAACGCAACCAAGTTGTCCGGGCTCAGGTTGACGTACGCGCCCCCGGCCACGGCCTGGTCCAGTTCGCCCGAACGCAGGTGTTGGCAGGCGGTGTGGATCGCCACCGAGGCCGATGCGCACGCCGAGTCGATGGTGAAGGCCGGGCCGCCCAGGTCGAAGACCTGGGCCACGGCCGCGGCGTTCAGGGCGGTCAGGGAGCCCGACAAGGTGAACGCCCGCATCGGGGCCACGTGGGAGGTCAACTCCAGGAGGGCTTGCCGAAGTTCCTCGGACGCCGCGTTTCCAAAGTCTCCCGACAGCATCTGCACCGCGTGCATGCGGGCGGTGGTGATGTTCTTGAACTCGCTGACCGAGATCCCGGTGAAGACCCCGGTCCGGCGGCGCTCGAACGGGCTCACTTCGTAGCCCGCGTCTTGGATCGCCCAGCGCGTCGCCTCGATCAACAGCCGCTGCTGCGGATCCATCACCTCGAGCCGCCGGGGTGCGATGCCGTAGTGCAGCGCGGCGAACTCTTTGTAGCGATGCACGAAGGACCCGGCTGGAACCCAGGTCTTGTCCACGTCCCGCTGATTCGTGCTGTGGAAGTAGTCGTGGTGCCAGCGATCGTCCGGGATCGGTTCGAACGACGTGTGCCCGGCATGAAGGTTGTCCCAGAAGGCGTGAACGTCGTCAGCCTGCGGAAAGCGGCACCCGATCCCCACGATGGCGATCGGGGCGGAGCGTAGATCCCGTGTGGTCATGGTTACCGTAGCCCGCTTTCAGGCCGCGCTCTGCTCGCCCCGACGCCGAAGCCGAACCGACGCCCGGGTGACCTCCTCCCGAGAGACCCCCAGCTTCCTGAGGGTCGGGAACCAAACTTCCTTCAAAAAGACGACGCGGTCCACGCCGCCCGTCTTCCGCATGACCTCGGTCCGGGCCTCGTAGTCGGGCACCAGGCCCGCACCTGGCATGCGGAAATGGGCGAACACATAGGCCAGGTCTTCGATGGTCTCGTCCCGGTACTCCTCGAGTTCCAAGAGCGTGACCTTGCGGTAGAAGTCCGCGTGCGCAGCTTCATCGCGGGCGATGAACTGGTAGATCGACTCCAGCACCAGGTCGCCGCGCTGCTCCGCCAGGGCCCGCTGGTGGCGATACATCATCCAGGTGGCCGATTCCTGGATCGCGCCGTAGATCGTCATTCGGCGAGGCGTGTCGAACGGGAGGTTCCATTTCTGCGCGAAGATGTCCTCCTCGTACTGCAGCATGTGCTCGGTGGACCGCTGTCCGGAGCGAACCAGGTACTCGCGCAGGCTGAGGGCGTGCTTCGATTCCTCGTAGCCCCAGTTGGCGCTGAACCAGGCTTGTCCGAAGCGGTCTCGCAGCAGGTTGATCCCGCCCGACACGTAGTCCGGCAGATAGCTTTCCACGCCGACGAAGGTCTCGGCGTTCAACGCCGCGTCTTCATCGTAGGTCGACGGGTCGAGCTTTTCCCATGGAATGTCGTTGAACAGGTTCCAGCGCCGGTTCTTCTCCGCCCGTTCGAAGAAGCTCATGTATTCGCGGTAGACCTTGTCTCGAAACGCGCGTGTGGCCGTCATGTCTCGGTCCTTTCGTGCTCGGTGTTCAGAGCAGGCGCTGGACCAGTTGAGTCAGGTCCGACATGGTTCGCAGCGTCGCCAGGTCTTCGTCCGGGAAGCGGATGTCCAGCCGCTCCTCCAGGATTCCGATCACCTCCATGGTCATCACGGAGTCCATTCCGAGCGAGGAGAGGTCGGTTTGGGCATCGACCTGGTCGACGACGATGCTTTGGTCGACCTCGCGGACCGAGTCTTTGAACAATTTGATGATCTCTTCTTGAGTGGCCATGTTCGTGGTTCCTGTCCGTACGCCCAGGTGCGTGCTGTCCTATGACGCGCCGTTCTCGCGGCCCGTCGTACAGGTTACCGATCCATGTGGGGCGCCCGAGCGGAGGGTTCCCCAGCAAAATGAATCGCGGTTCAGCACGTGCGGCCGCGTATGACGCAGGCTCGCCGGGTCGTCAATGGTCCATTTGGCGGATGCGTGGCCCCAAACCACCGACTTTAAAGAATCTTTTCCCAGATCCGGGCCCAGACCCGCGAAAACTGTCGATGGCCACTTGGAGGTGGCCGGAGGTGTGACAGCCATCACGTGAGAGCCCCGACGGTTTGCGGGCCTGTCGAGGCTCCGGAAGTCGCCGAAGCCGACCGGGCGGCCCTGAATCGCGCCGGCCGACCCCAGGCTCAGGCCAGGGCCTGGCCCACGATCTCGAGAACGTCCTTGCTCTGGGCCCGTTCTGCGATCCGCTCCAGGGCAGCCTGCATCTGGGCCTGCCGCCCGGGCTCGTAACGGCGATGGGCGTTGAAGGCGCTGACCAGCCGGGCCGCCACCTGGGGGTTCTTCCCGTCCAACGCCAAGACCATCTGCTCCAAGAATCGGTAGCCCGCGCCGCTCGGGTCGTGAAAGCGCACCGGGTTGCCCATGGCAAAGGCGCCGACCAAAGCCCGCACGCGATTCGGATTGTGCAGGTTGAAGTCCGGGTGCCGCCCCAGCTCCTGCACCGCCTGCACCGTGTCCGGGTCCCGACTGCTCGCTTGAACGGAAAACCACTTGTCCAACACCAGAGGCTCGCCGGACCACCGGGCATGAAAGTCGGCCAGCATCTGCGAGCGATGGCGGCTCTTTCGGTCGACGACTGCGTACAGGGCCGCCTCCTGATCGGTCATGTCGTCCGCGGCGTCGTACTGGGCCCGGGCCAGCTCCAGCCCCCGGTCTGTCAGGCTCAAAAGCTGCAGCGCCGCGTTCTTCTCGCGGCGTCGCGCCACCGGGTCGCCGGTCTCGATTCCGGCCTGCACCAGCCGTTCGAGCGCCGCACCGTGGGCTTCGACCAGCCGGGTCCGCAAGGCCTGACGGGCCGAGAAGATCGCATCCGGATCCACCGGGCTCACCTGTTGAGCCAAAAGGCGCTCGCTGGGGAGTTGCATGGCGAGGGCCCGAAGTGATCCGTCCAGGTTCGGGTCCTCGAGGAGTGCACCATAGGCTTCGACGAACGCTTCATCGGGCTGTGCCGGCTGATTTCGCCCGCTGGCGGCCGCCAGCCGCAGCAACTCGTCTTCGGCGAGCCGCTGGCCCGCGTCCCATCGGTTGAAAGGATCGCCATCCTTGGCAAAGCGGAGCAGCAGCTCTTCCTTCGATGCTTCCATCCGAACCTTCACCGGGGCCGAAAAGTGTCGAAACAGCGAGGGGGTCGGGCGCGCGTCGATTCCTTCGAAGACAAAGGTCGCTTCTTCGTCCTCGAAGCGCAGAACCCGCTCCCGAGGGGCCTCGGTGCCGGCCGGCTCGCCGTCGAGCCGAAGCGGCAGGGGAGCCCCGCCGTCGTCGAGCAGGGCCATGCGCACGGGAATCGGCACGGGCGTCCACGGCGGCTGACCCTCCGGGAGCGGACGGGACTGCCGAAGCCTCAGGGTGAATCGCCGCGCAGTGGGGTCGTGGTGGGTCGACACGTGGACCTCTGGCGTGCCGGCTTGCGCATACCAGCCCTCCATCCGATCCAGGTTCACGCCATTGGCGTCGGCCATGGCCCGGCGAAAGTCGTCGCAGGTCACGGCTTGGCCGTCGTGACGCTCGAAGTACAGGTCCATGCCCTTTCGAAAGCCTTCCTGCCCGAGGAGCGTGTGGTAGATACGGATGATCTCCGCGCCTTTGATGTACACCGTCGGTGTGTAGAAGTTGTTCATCTCCACGTAGGAGTCGGGCCGGATCGGGTGAGCCATCGGACCCGCGTCTTCTTCGAACTGGGCAGAGCGCAGAAGCCGCACGTCCGAGATCCGTTTGACCGCGGCGCTGGTCATGTCCGCCGTGAACTGCTGGTCCCGAAAGACCGTGAGCCCCTCTTTCAGGGTCAGCTGGAACCAGTCCCGGCAGGTAACGCGGTTGCCCGTCCAATTGTGAAAATACTCGTGGGCCACCACCCCCTCGATGTGCTCGTAATCGTCGTCGGTGGCCGTGTCCGGGCGGGCGAGCACGTACTTGGCGTTGAATACGTTCAGGCCCTTGTTTTCCATGGCGCCCATGTTGAAGTCGCCGACTGCCACGATCATGTAGAGGTCCAGGTCATATTCGAGCCCGAAGACCTCCTCGTCCCACCGCATGGCCCTCTGCAGGGACGCCAGGGCGTGCTCGCACTTGTCCACGTTGTGTGGCTCGACCCAGATCTCCAGCTGAATGGCCCGCCCGCTGCGGGTCGTAAAGGTGCCCCGGTGACGAGCGAGCTTTCCGCCGACCAACGCGAACAGGTAGCTCGGTTTGGGGAACGGATCTTCCCAGCGTACCCAGCGCCGGCCGTCGTCGGTCGTGCCTTCCTCGACTCGGTTTCCATTGGAAAGAAGAACCGGGAAGCGCTCCGGATCCGCCACCAGAGTGGTTTCGTAGGTGGCCATGACGTCCGGGCGGTCGGTGAAGTAGGTGATCCGGCGAAAGCCCTCCGCCTCGCACTGGGTGCAGAAGTTACCGCTGGATACGTACAGGCCCGAAAGTGCGGTGTTCGTTTCGGGCGAAATGAAGACTTCGGTCTCCACGACGCATCGGTCCGGAACGCTCCAGATCACGAGCTGTTCATCGGTGACCTGGTAGCGCTCCGGTGACAGGCGCTCCCCGTCGACCGCCACCCATCCGAGCTCCAGGCCCTCGCCGTCGAGCTCGAGCGGGCCCGCCTCCCGTTCCGGGTCCCGTTCCACCTCGAGCCGCGCGCGGACCCGGGTCCGGGCTGGGTCCAGGTCGAAGGTCAGGGCCACCCGGCGGACCCGGTGGCGGGGCGGACGGTAGTCCTTGCGGTACTTGCGAAGGGCTTCGGGGTTCGGTGTGGCTTCGGCCATGGGCACCAGCGTATCGACGGCGGTCGCCGAAAAACCAGCCGAAGCCCACGCAAATGTCGGCGAGCCAGCGGCGAGGTTGAGACCGAGTTCGCCTCGGGTCAGTCTTTGGCCGTGCTCCGGGTGATGACCTTCAACGTCCGGTATTTCGGTCATCAGGCCCCGATCCGCGGCGCAGGGTCCACCCGTCGGGGGATCCGGTCCATCGCCGAGTCCCTGGCTTCGCTGGATGAGTTGCCCCACGCGGTGGCGCTGCAGGAAGTGGAGACCCGCTCGATCCGTTCTCGAGGCTCCCACACCCCGGGGCGCCCGGAAGAGACCCAGCTCGAGGCCCTGTTGCACGTGCTGAATCCGCTCTTGAAGGACCGGCCCGGATACCGTGCGTACTACTTTCCGGCCCACGACTACCGTGTGCGCCGCACATCGCTGTACACCACCGGCCTCGCCACCCTGGTCCGGGAGGACGTCCCGGTCTTGGGCCAAGCCTGGTCCGAAGTCACCCACCGCAGGGACCACCCGATCGCCCGGTTCAAGCAGACCCGGATCTGCGCCCACCTGCGGATCCGCGCGCCCGACGGAGAGCCGGTCGATCTGTTCAATACCCACCTGTCTCTGCCGGCCTTCTTCAGCCCCCGCATGCTCGGCAACAAGCCTCGCATGGGCTGGGGGCGAAACCAGCAGTACGAAGCCGAGGCCTTGTCCCAGTGGGTGAAGGCGCAGCGCGACTCCGACCGGTTCCTGGTGATGGGCGATTTCAACAGCCAGCCCGGGTCGCCCGCCTACCGCCTGGCGCTGCGGGACACCGATGGCCACGACCCGTTTTTGGACTTTGCAGCCGTGTCGGAAGAAGCCCTCCGTTCCGTGTGGCCGACGGCGGGCTTTTTGAACCTGCGGATGCGGCTCGACCACATCATCGCCGGCCCGGGCCTGCGCTTTCGGGACTTCGACGACACCCACCCCTACGGCGACCGGACCGGGCGCTGGCACGGGTTGTCGGACCACGTGCCCCTGGTGGGGCGGGTTTCGGGCCGAATTCCGAGGTTGCCCCCAACGCCCCCGCTGCTGCCGGGTTGACGCAGACCGGCGACGCCCTGCGCTCGGGTCGCAGGTCGGCGCGTCCCGGTGTTTGGCGTTCCGCCCCTCCGACCGGGCCCGAACCCGGTCGGCGGGTCCTCCAGAAAAACCCGGCCTGGGCGCCCTGGGAGCGAGGGTGTGCGTTCGGTCGGGTGGATGGACGCCCTCGGGGTGGACACGCCGGGACCGGTCCGCCCGCCGTGCAGGCGTTCACCTGACGGGCGATCCGAGGGACCATCGGTGGGGATCTTGCTTTTCGGCTCAACTTCCCTTGGTACTTCCGATGAAGGCGGCCGATGAGCGACGCGGACGAGATCCTGCTATCGATGCTGTGCGCACTGGAGAAGGGGGGCTGGAACCAGGCCCAGTCCCTGGCCCGTTCGCTCGCCCACCACATCGACGCCACCGGCGAGTACCCCTCCTTGTTTAGCGCCGCCGAGATCGAATTGTTGGTGCGGCAGCATCGGTCTTCGGCGACGGCCGGACCTTCCTGACGATTCGCCGTCCTTCATACGGCGCCGGTCCAGGCCGAAGGTCTCCGTTCACGCCGGCGGCGTCGAAGGGCACGGCCGGGGGCTGCGCCTTTCCTTGCAACGTGGGTTGCGAACGAAATCCGGACCGGGTCAACGTCCGGCCCGGCGGGATGCGGTCTGAGGCACGCGGCGGCCCCCCTGCACGAGCCGAAACAGCGCCTCCATCGGCCCGAGTACCACGTAGCCGCCGACCGCCACCAGCAGCGCGGTCTTGGGTGTGGTGGGAACCGCGGACGCCGCCGCGAGGCCGAGGAGTCCCAGCGCCACCATGATGTTGGCGGGATCCATTCGTTTGAATGTGCGGTATTGGATGGTCGACACCATCAGGACCGATAGCGCCACCGCCACCCCCACCCAGGTGGCGGTGCCCCAGGCGTGGACCGCGCCGAGGGACGGCCACCCCAAGGTCAGCGCCACCACCGTCCCGGCGGCCAGGGGCGTGGGCAGGCCCAAGAACACATCCGAAGCCGCGGCGCCGCCGCGGGCCAAGACATTGAAGCGGGCGAGCCGCAAGGCGGCACAGGCCACGTAAGAGAACCCGAGCAGTCCCGCCACGGGCCCCAGGGAACCCTCCAACGTGCGGTGCAAGATGAGGCCCGGTGCGACCCCGAACGAGACCATGTCGGCCAGGGAGTCGAGCTGCGTACCGAATTCGCTCTGGGTGCGGGTGAGCCGGGCCACCCGGCCGTCGAACAGGTCGAAAAGCATGGCGGCGAAGACCGCCCAAGCCGCCAGGGCCGGACCATTCGAGCCCCCGACCCGGGCGCAGGCCCAGGCCCCGCACGCCAGGCCCGCCAGGGTCATGGCGCTGGGCAGCGCGAACAGGGCCCGACGCGGCCGATGGCGCAATCGGTTGGGCGGGCCGGCCTCCATCGCGCTACGGTACCAGGCGGTGCCCGACCTTCCTACGTCGATGAGCCTCCCCGAGCTGTGGACCCCGTGGGCGGGCCTG
>DAPKRQ010000062.1:0-27375 GCA_031800475.1 Myxococcales bacterium LLY-WYZ-16_1 | reverse complement strand
GTTTCAGGCGGAAGGTTGATCGGGGCCCGCGGCCCCCGCATCGCAGATGCCCCCCGAAAGCAGCCGAAGGCGGGGCCGGAGCCTCGGCGCCATCCCGTGCCGGTCTTGCTCCCGATGCCCGCTGCCCCCGCCGGGAAGCACCTGCAAAATCGGTCGTCCAGGGCGGATATCCGGCTCCCCTTCTTCCCAGACCGCCCCGGTGCGCACCACGACCACCGGCTTGGAGCACCGTCGGATCAAGCGGCGATGGAGCGGCAGGGGGGCTGGTCGGGTCCACCAGGTCCGCTCGCCGTGGCCCACCACCACCAGACCCACGTCGGCCCGGTCGGCCTCGGACAGGATCATGGTGCACGGCTCACCGGTGACCGCGATCCACTCCTCGTGAGGCTCGGCCCGAAGGCCCGGCAAGCCCCTCCATGGCCTGCGAGCCGATACGTCGCCCAAAGCCAAATCCAAGGTCGCCAGGGCCCGGAGGGGCTGGACCGACAGAACCCGAAGACGAGCCCCGCTGGACCGAGCCATGGACCGAGCCCGGCGCAGGGCACTGCGGGAAGAGGCGGAATCGTGAACCGGAACCAGGATCGAACGTTCGGGGCGCACAGCCAGCCTGCTTTGCGAATCCCGTGCGCAGACCCGAGGGCTGGCGGCGGCGGGAAGTTTTCCATGCTCGGTAACCGGGAGGATCGGTCGATGCTACGGATCGGTGACGGAGAGCCAGAGGCCGAAGCCGACGCGTTCGCCGCTCCCTTGGACGGCGTCGTCCCGATGAGCGGGTTCGAGACGGGCTGCAGGCCCCCGAGCCGGATCGTCGGACTGCCAACCCGGTCGTGAGCGTTGCCCGCGCGCTCGGCGACCGCGCTTACCCGCGCACCGACCCGTGAAGCTTCGAAGCGCGATCCCATGGGCCGACCGGAATCGTCGCGGGAAGGCCGGCGCTGTTCGGTCTTCCCCCCGCCCGGGGCTCGAAGTTCTTTTCGCCCCCGACTTCGCCGAAGTCCCGGCCCATCCAGTAGAGTCGAGGCGTGGATCGGCCCTCCCCACCCCTTCGGTCGTTCGGCCTCGGGATTTGTCCCTTTCTCGGGCTCTTGGGGACGGTCGCCTGCGGGACCGAAACGATGCCGCCCGACGACCGCCAGCCGGTGGAGCGGCTGCTGTGGGTGGAAGCCGAGGCCCTCGAGGGAGACTGGTTCGAGCAGACCAATCTGCGGCCCTTCAGCGGCACCGGCTTTCGGGTCTCCCGGACGGCCCTGACTGGCCAAGGTTCCCCTTTGATCGGCACGGTGCGACTGTCCACGGGCACCGTGACCCTGTGGGCCCGGGGCTATCGGGACGAATCGGATCGCCGCTTCCGGGTCGAAGTCGACGACCGCCCCTTGACGCCGACCCATGGCCCCGCCCCGGGGACCGACGCCTTCGTGTGGCAGAGGGCGGGCAGCTTCGAACTCGACCGCCCCGGGCCGGTATCGTTTCGCGTCTTCGATGCCGGAGACGGGTACGAAGTGGTCGACACCCTGGTCTTCGTGCAAGGGGGGCAGTTTTCGCCCTCCGCCGACAGCCGGGCCGCATTGCCCCTCGACTTCGAGCAGGAGGGCGAACGGATGGAAGCCGCCCTCGTCGGGCGTCTGCGCCGCCAAATCGACGAGGCCCTGTCGGATTGGCCGACCGAACCGGGGACCGAAGCCTGGGCGAATCGGGCCGCCGCCTTTCGCGGCTCGCTGCGCGAAGCCCTCGGAATCGACGACCTGATTCGAAGGCGGCCGGCGCCCCGCCGCGTCGACACCGTGCGCTTCGAAGGCTATCGAATGGAAAAGCTCGTCTTCGAGGCGTTTCCTGGATTCGAAATGCCCGCATCCTACTTCGTCCCGGACGCCCCTGGACCTCACCCGGCGGTCCTCTCCTCTCTGTCTCATCACCTCGGAAAGTCCCATCCACTCACCGCTTCCCGAGCCCACGCTCTGGCTCGGCTCGGCTTTGTGGTCCTGACCTTCGACCCGTTCGGCGACGAAGAGCGGCGGATGGGCGGCAATGAACACTGGCTGCAACCTCTGTTGTCCCTGTCTGGTCTTTCCAACACCGGAGTCCACGTTCACGAAACACTTCACACCGTGGACTGGCTCCTTGCCCAATCCGAGGTCGACGCAACCATGCCCCTGTCAATGACCGGCAACAGCTTGGGAGGCCTGGTCACTCTGTACGCGGCGGCGGTGGACCCACGGGTGGAGGTGACCGCGCCCTCGGGTTACGTGGTGGGCCTCCCCGAACTCGCCGCCACACGGGGCTTTCACGACGAGTGCAGCTACGTTCCGGGCGTGGCCGCCCTCGGGGGCATGCGGGCGATGGCGGCCGTTCGCGCGCCGGATCCTCAGCTTCTGCTGATCGGCGCTCGCGACACCGGCTTTCCTGCCGCCGGGACCGCCGCCGTGGTGTCCCAACTGAGCCCATGGTGGAGCGCAGTCGGCCGGCCCGACCGCCTGGCCCTGGCCATGGGCGAAGGGGGCCACGACATGACCCGCCCGCAACGGGAACGGGTCTACGGCTTCTTGAACGGCTTCGTGCGATCCGACGAGGACGGCGGACGAATCGCCGAGCCCGCCATCGAGCTTCCGGACAACGCCTGGGTCACCGAGGACGGCCGGGTGTCCGACGCCTTCACCCTTCTCGACTTGGCCGAGGACCGGGCAGTGAACGCCATCGCTGCCCTCCCGTCGCCGGAACGGATGTCCCCAAGGGCGCTCACCGAGGCGGTGTCCGCGGTCGGCGGTCCCATCGGGATGCGAACCGCCGAGTTGGAGCGCGCCGGCAGCTACGTCTCGCCTTGGGGCACCCGCTTCGACCGCTGGGTCGTGGACCACGCAGACGCCCGCACGTCGGCCCTGGTTCACTCCCTGGGTCCTCGAGCCCCGGTGGCGGTGGTTGTCTTGGGGCCCGTGCACGACTTCGGCACGGCTTTGCAGACCGTCTTGGACCATGGTTTTTCGGCGGTGGGCGTTCGGGTGAGGGGGCTCGGAGACGGCGCCCTGCGCACCGGCTGGTACGCCCCGACCCTGGAATGGACCGGACACTCCTTGCCCTCGGAGCGGGCCACCGATCTGGTCGCCGCCTGGAGCGCGCTGCGTCAGACCTACGCGGCCGGTCCGCACGCCCTCGGACCGTGGTCTGTGGCGCTGCCCCAAGACGCCGCCACCTCGCTGTCCACATTGTTGCTTCAGGCCGAAACGCCGACTTTTTCGGCGGTGGCCACCGGTCCGATCCAGAGCTCATGGCTCGATGGCTTCGGTCGGTTCCCGCCGCGCGACATGCACGTGCCCGACGCATTGTCCCACGCCGACCTGGTGCACCTGGTTTGGGCCGCGTCGGTCCGCCCCTTGCGCTGGACCCCCCGCACTCCGACGTGGTCCGACCTGTTCCCCGACGCAGCCCGAGCCCTTCGGGAAAGAAGTTTCGTGGCCGAAGACGGGCAGCTGGAAGCTCGCCTCACGTGGGCCCGGGAGCGGTACGAAGCCAGCCAAAGCAACTGACGCCGGTCAGCCCGCGCTGCGCCGCTCGGGCAACAGCGGTTTCAGGTACCGGCCGGTGTGGCTGGCGCCGACCCCGGCCACCGCTTCCGGTGGCCCTTCCGCCACCAAGGTGCCCCCGCCGTCGCCGCCTTCCGGTCCCAGGTCGACGACCCAGTCCGCGTTTTTGATCACGTCCAGATTGTGCTCGATCACCACCACCGTGTGCCCCTGGGACGCCAGCCGATCCAGCACGCCCACCAGCTTGCGCACGTCTTCGAAGTGAAGACCGGTGGTCGGCTCGTCGAGCACGTACAGCGTCTTCTCGGTGGCGTTCGGATCTTTGAGCCCTTCGCCTTTGGCGAGCTCGGTGGCCAACTTCACCCGTTGCGCTTCACCGCCGGACAGCGTGGTCGAGGGCTGCCCGAGCTTCACGTAGCCGAGTCCCACGTCGAGCAGACATTTGGCGTGGCGGTGGATGCGCGGGTGAGCCCGGAAGAACGATTCGGCCTCCTCGATCGTCATGTCCAGGATCTCGGCGATGTTCTTTTCTTTGTACTGGATCTGTAGAGTTTCCGGGTTGAACCGGGTCCCCTCGCACACTTCGCAGGTGACGTACACGTCCGGAAGAAAATGCATCGCAATCTTCCGCGTTCCTTGCCCTTGGCAAGCCTCGCAACGCCCGCCCTTCACGTTGAAGGAGAATCGTCCGACCTTGTACCCGCGCATCTTCGCGTCCGGCACTTGGGCGAAGAGCTTGCGGATCTCGTCGAACATGTTGGTGTACGTCGCCGGGTTCGATCGAGGCGTCCGGCCGATGGGAGTCTGGTCCACTTCGATCACCCGATCGATGTGCTTCAACCCGTTCACCCGCTCGTGTTTGCCAGGCTTGGCCCTCAGCCCCAGATGCCTGCGCACCGCCGCCAACAGGATGTCGTTCACCAGCGTCGACTTTCCGGAGCCGGAAACTCCGGTTACCACCACCAGTCCCCCCACGGGAAAGGCCACGTCGATGCCCCGAAGGTTGTTTTCGCGGGCTCCTTTCACCACCAAGGCCTTCTTTTTTGCCAGGGGACGACGTTCGGCTGCAGACGGCACTGGAATCGAACGGGCGCCACTCAGATACTGGCCGGTGAAGGACGCGTCCACCTGGCAGATGTCGGCCAGGTTCCCCTGGGCCACCACCCGTCCACCGTGCACACCCGGTCCGGGTCCGATGTCGAGGACGTGGTCTGCGGAACGGATCATCTCTTCGTCGTGCTCAACGATGATCACCGTATTGCCAATGTCGGCCAGATTCCGAAGGGTCCGGATCAGTCGGGTGTTGTCTCGGGCATGCAGCCCGATGGTGGGCTCGTCGAGCACGTAGGCGGCCCCGACGATGCCAGAGCCCACCTGGGTGGCGAGCCGGATCCGCTGGGCCTCCCCTCCCGACAGGGTGGACATCTTACGGTTTAGCGACAGGTACTCGAGGCCCACTGCCCGCAGGAAGCCGAGTCGCGCCCGCACCTCCCGCAAGATGGACTCGGCGATGGCGCCGTGTTCGGGCCCGAGCCGCAGACCCTCCAGGACCCACTCGGCGGTTTCGATGTCGAGTCGGCAGAAGTCCGCCAGGTTGAAGCGGAGAGGATCTCCGTCCAACCCGTGCCCAATCCGGTTCTCCACGACATCAGGCGGCAAGGGGTGTTCGCTCGAAACGAAAACAGACAGCGGTGTCACGTGAAGCCGGTCACCCCGGCACTGCGGGCACGGCTTTTCGGCCATGAACTCAGCCAAAAACTCCTTGGCCCAGTCGGAGTCGGTCTTGTGAAACCACCCCGACAGCATGGGAATGACACCATCCCACTCGATACCGAACCTGCGCGCCGTGGCTTCGTCCGTCCCGTGGAGCAAAGCCCGCAACACCTGGGGCTTCAACTCCCCAATCGGCGTCTCCCGGTCGATCCGAAACGCCCGGCAAAAGCGCCGCAGAAGTCGGCCCGCGAACATCCCAGCCGGCCCGTTCCGCTTCCACGGCGCCACACCGCCCCGTCCGATCGGCTTGTCGGGATCGGGAATCACCAGATCTTCGTCGAACTCCAGCACCACTCCGAGCCCCTGACAGGCCGGGCAGGCTCCGCGATGCGAGTTGAAGCTGAAAAGGCGGGGCTCCATCTCTTCGATGGCGTGGTCGGGATGGATCGGACAAGATAGCTGCTCTGAATAGACCGTGTCGGTGAAGTTCCCGTCACCTTCGAGCTTGGCGATGATCACGCTGCCGCCCGACAGACGCAGCGCGGTTTCGACCGAATCGGCGAGTCGCTGCCGGGTGTCGGGCCGCACCGCCAACCGGTCGACCACCGCTTCGATGTCGTGCATCTCGTAGCGCCCGAGGCCCAACGGGTTTTCGGCGTCGTCGAGCAGATCGGACTGAAGATCCACCACCTTGCCGTCGACCCGGGCCCGAACGAATCCGCCCCGAACCAAATCATCCACCACTTCCTTGTGGTAGCCCTTCTTGCCCCGGACCACCGGGGCCAGGACCAACAGCCGGGTCTTCTCGGGCAGCCGGGAGACCGACTTCCAGATCTGACTCGGCTCGGTGCGGTCGATGGGCTGCCCGCAGCGTTCGGCCACTTGGCCCCCCCGCCCCTTGCGCACCGGAGCCCAGCATCGAGGCTGTCCCACCCGGGCGAAAAGCAGCCGCAGGTAGTCGTAGATTTCGGTCGAGGTGGCCACGGTGGAACGCGGATTGTGGGCGGCGCTGCGCTGCTCGATGGCGATGGTCGGCGGCAACCCCTCGATACTCTCGACGTCGGGCTTTTTGAGTTGGTCTAGAAACTGCCGGGCATAGGCCGACAGCGACTCCATGTACTTTCGCTGCCCCTCGGCGAAGATCGTGTCGAAGGCCAAGGACGATTTTCCGGAGCCGGAAAGTCCCGTGATCACCACCAATCGATCCCGGGGGATGTCGACGTCCACCGACTTCAGGTTGTGCTCCTTCGCGCCGCGTACCCGAATGGCTCGAATCGGCTCGAAGCGCTCTGCGCCCAGCTTAGGGGCGTAATTCGGTCCTGCTTCCTTGGCGACCGACTCGGGTGCAGGCGTTCGTTCCGCACCTCGCCGGGCCGAGGTCTTCTTCTTTTTGGTGGTGGAGGTCATGGGAGTTCAGTTTAAAGGAAGGTCTGCATCTTCGAGGGCCCGGTGGTCCTTGCGGTCTTTCAGTTTGCGGGTTGCGACGAAGGTTTCGAGGTCACCGGACAGCTCTCGCCCCATCTTTTGGGCCACCCGGTCCCGGAGGGACGGACTATCGCTCCGGAGGAATGGATTGGTTGCGAGTTCTTCCTTCAGCAAGCTCGGCACAGTCGGCTTTCCCGCGGCCCGCAAGGCCCAATCCCTTCGGATCCGGGAGGCGAGCGCTTCGTTGTCGGGCTCGACCGTCCAAGCGAACTTCAGGTTATCTTGGGTGTATTCGTGGGCGCAAAGCACACGACTCGCCGGATTCTGCGCCGAAAGCTTTCGAAGGCTCTCGAACATGGTTTCGAAGGGACCGTCGAATACGTAGCCGCAGCCTCCCGCGAACAGGGTGTCACCGCAAAACATCAGGTCCTCGAAGAGGTAAGTCACGTGCCCGTTCATGTGCCCTTCGGTCGACAGAACCGTCCCGGTCACTCCGCCGAACTCTACCCGGCTTCCTTCGTCGACCGCTTCGGTGAGCCCGGGGACCTGGTTCGCCGTTCGCCGGGGTCCCACCACTCGCATTCCATCGAGGAGATTCCGATCGGCCAGATCTCGGTTGATGCCCACGTGGTCCGGATGGGTGTGGGTATTGAGGATGGTGTCGAGCTTCACCCCGAGTCGCTCGGCGGCCTCGAGCGCAGGACCGGCCTCGGGGCCATCTACGGCGGCCGCTCGACGGCTGACCCGATCCACTAGGAGGTAAATGAAGTTGTCGGTCCAAGCGGGGATCTGGAAGACCTCCAGCTTGCCCGAGGCCGACCGGATTGGAGACTCGGAGGGGGCCGTCACCACGTGTGCCATGGCGCGAGCTGACCTTCGGGCGAGGGCTGCGGGCAAGGGATCTCGGCGTCCCGCCCGCGGCCCCCGGCACCTCACTGTCGGAGGGCGCCGATCAGGGCCAACACGGGGGCCCCAGTCGGGTTGCCGTGCTGCCAGTCTCCCCCCTCGGCGAAGCTTCCCCCGATGTCGATGTGGGTGAACGGAAGCGGCGGATTGCCCGTCCTTCCGTGCCGATCCAGCCCGGACGCCACCGCCAGAAAGGCCATTGGAAACTGGTGCCCCCGCGGGGTGGCGGTGGACGCTGCGTTGTTGCTGCTGAGCACGTCGTCCGCCGCCGAGCGGGGCTCGACCATGGCGAAATCTTCGCGGCGCAGGGTCGACAACTCGAGGGGATCGGCCCAGCGCTCTCCGGATTGGAACAGGCGCTGGCCCCAACCCGCGTCCCGGGCCGGGCCGTTGTCCAGGGCGATGCTGTAGGGACCCACGGCCCGGGCCGAATGCCCGGTCAGGGTCGCCACGGACATCAGGACCGGACCGGGGGCGTTCACGGCCTCTTCCCGCATGTGGCTCAGCAGGTCTGCGAGCACCAGCCGCCCCTCGGCGTCGGTGTTGCCGATGCGCACCCGGACGCCCGAGTGACCGGTGATGATCTCGTCGCTGACGAAGCTTTCGGCACCGATGCTGTTCCGAACCGCGCCGATCTCGGCCACCACCTGCCAGCCCTTGGGCTTCAGCTGGCTCAGGGCCCAGAACAGCCCCGCCACCGACGCCCCGCCCCCCTTGTCCCGGCTCATGCCGGCCATGACGCCACCGGTCTTCAGGTCGGCACCGCCAGTGTCGTAGGTGACGGCTTTACCGGCCAAAAACAGGCTGTGGGCGATGGGGCCTTCGCTCCGCCAGCGCATTCGGATCACCCGAGGTCGGTGCCGCTGGACCGGTATCGACGCCCGCGCCACACTCGACAAGAGCGGATAGGCCTGTCCCAAGGTGTCGACGTCGTCCCTTACCTCGACCGACACGTCGCTCCCGCGGAACGCATCCACGATGTAGTCGGCGAACCGGGGCGGGGCCATGCGCTCGGGCTCGGTTCCACCCAGGTCCCGGGAGATGCGCCGCGCATGCTCCAGCGCCGAAAGCTGGACCGCCTGGTCGGAGGTTCCGACGAAACCGAGCTGCTCCACCGGCTCGACTTCGGATTCGCCCTTCGCCTCTCGAGCCTCGAGGGGCGCCCAGAGTCCGGCCAAACCTTCCAAGACCGCCACCTCGCCGGCCCGCTCGAACCCCGGTATCGGCCGGGGCAGGCTTTCAACCAACAAAAGCGGACGCCGTGCTCCCGCGTCGCGGGCTCGGCGCAGCCCCCGCTTCGCAGCATCCCCGATCCGTCGAACGTCGTCCTCGTCTCGCTCGAGTGGACCCGCCGGGCTGATCACCAACCGCCTACCGGCGGCCGCTTCGACCCGATGCAGGCTGACCCCGCCGCCGAGGCCCCCGTCCACGTCTCGGATGCGCTGGACCACCGGCCCCAGACCATCGATTGAAGCGAGCTCGAAGCGGCTGGTCACGAGCACCACCGCGTCCCAAGCAGCGTCCTGCCAGGCGGCCGCGGACTCCACGGCCTGAAGATGGGGAATCGCCATTCGGCGGCTCTGTAGCAGGCCGGAACCGAATGTCCCAGGACAGGCTGCGGCAAAGTCGCGCAGCGGTCAGACCGCTTCGCCCGACTCGGTCGGCGGTACCCGCTTTTTGGCGATCGACGCGAGAAATTTCTCGATCGTCATTTCGCCTAGCTCCCCATCGTCGCGCGAACGAACGTTGACGGTCCCGTTCGCCGATTCCTGCTCTCCGACCACCAGCACGTAGGGAAGCTTCTGCAAGCTCGCCTGCCGGATCTTGAAGCCGATGCGGTCGTCCTTCAAGTTCACATCGGCCCGCAGCCCCGCGTTCATGAGCTTTCCATGAACCTTCTGGGCGTACTCTGCGAAGCGCTCACTCACCGGAATCACCAACAGCTGAACGGGCGCCAGCCACAGCGGAAACCGCCCGGCGTAGTTTTCGATGATGATGCCCATGAAGCGCTCTAGGCTTCCGTAGGCCGCTCGATGAATCATGACCGGGGTGTGCTTGGCGCCGTCGCTTCCCACGTAGGTCAGGCCGAAGCGCTCCGGCATGGAGAAGTCCAGCTGAATGGTCCCGCACTGCCACGAGCGCTTCAGCACGTCGCGAATGTGAAAATCGATCTTGGGACCGTAAAACGCACCATCACCTTCGTTGACCTGGTACTCGACCCCTTTCGCGTCGAGGGCCTGTTTGAGCGCGGACTCCGCATTCTCCCACATCTCGTCCGAGCCGATGCTCTTTTCGGGACGGGTCGATAGTTCGATCCGCACGTCGGTCAGACCGAAAGCCCCGTAGATCTCGTGAAAGAAGTCGATCAGCATCGAGATCTCACCCTCGATCTGTTCCGGCGTGCAGAAGTGGTGGGCGTCGTCCTGGGTAAAGGCCTGCACCCGAAAAAGACCGTGCCGGGTCCCGGACAGCTCTCTTCGATGGACCAGCCCCATCTCCGCGTAGCGAAGCGGAAACTCGTTGTGGCTATGAGGACGATGCCCATAAAGCAGGCAATGCCCCGGGCAGTTCATGGGCTTGACCGCCATGGGGCGCTCTTCTTCCACGTTATCCTTCACGATCTCCGGGTCTTTTTCGTCCCGAAGCTTCATCTTGGTGAAGAACATGTTTTCCAAGTAGTTCGCGTAGTGCCCCGAGGTGTGCCAGAGATCTTCCGACAAGACGATCGGGGTCTTGACCATCTGGTATCCACGCCGCTGCAGGCTAGACTGCATGAACTCTTGCAAGGTCGCCCACAGCCGAGCGCCCTTCGGCAAGAAGAACGGGAAGCCGGGCGCCTCTTCCCGGAACATGAACAGGTCGAGTTGCTCTCCCAATACCCGGTGGTCCCGCTTTTTGGCCTCTTCGAGCAGGCGGAGGTGCTCCTCTAGGTCTTCTTTCGTAAAGAACGCGGTTCCGTAAACTCGGACGAGCTGCGGATTGGAAGCGTCTCCGCGCCAGTAGGATCCAGCCACGCTGGTCAAACGCACGTGCTTGAGCCACCCGGTGGACTGCACGTGAGGCCCGCGGCAAAGGTCGATGAAGTCTCCATGTTTGAAGAACGACAACTCCTCGTCTCGATCGCGGATCTCCTGCACCAGCTCCTGCTTGAATGGGTTGTCACCCCCGTCAATGGCTTTGTAACGCGCGTAGTGCTCGTTCGCTTCGTCGTATGACGCCACGTGCCGCTCGAAGCTCCGGTTCTCTTTGGCGATGCGACGCATCTCTTCTTCGATGCGCGGAAAGTCTTCGGGCGTGATCTTCCGGCCTTCCGGCATGTGGATGTCGTAGTAGAAGCCGTCCTGCACCACCGGCCCAATGGTCAGCTGGGCCTCGGGAAAGATCCGGAGAATGGCGTCGGCCATCAGGTGCGCCGCCGAGTGCCGCAACACATCGAGGGCTTCGGGGTCTTTTTTGGTGACGACCTGGACTTCGGCCCCGTCGGGCAGGGGTTTGCGCAGGTCCACGACCTCGTCCCCGATCTTGCCGGCCACGGCCATCCGGGCCAGCCCCGAAGAAATCGACTGGGCCAGATCCAGAACGTTTGCTCCGTCTTGCAGTTGTCGGTCGCTTCCGTCGGGAAGCCGCACGGTGATCATGGGTTCTCCTTCCGGGCGACGGCCACGACCCGCCGCCCCACGCATCTTCGACGGAAACGAACCGCCGAGGGTTGGAGCCTAGCCGACCGCTTTCGCCGGCTCAATCGGTGGTCGACATGGCGGCGCGCCTTCGCCTAGGCACGCGCCATGACCCTGATCATTGGATCCTCCGAGCCCGAGCAGCCCCGCGGGCTGCCGGAAGCGGAGGTCGACCTGCCGCCCCCCAGCACCGCCCCGGCCGCCCACGCCGTGGTGACCGAGGCCCAGCTGGCGGCGTGGCTCGAGCACGACTCCCCCGTGGTTCGGCAGTATGCGGTCGAGCAGATCCTGCATCGAAAAGACGAGGCGCTGTCGGTGCACCTGATGTCTCGGGTGAACGACGTTCCCGGCGTGGCCGTGGAAGCGATCCGGGGCCTCGAGGCCATGAAGGTGGCCGAGGCGGTGGAGCCGATGCTCGAAGCCTTTGCCGACGCCCGCGGCGAGGTCTTGGCGGCATTGGCCAGCGCCATCGGCACCCTGGCACCGGACCGGCTGGTCGAAGCAGTCCGGTCCCGGGGCCGCATGGACGACGGAGGCTTCGCGGGGGTGGCGAGCGCCGTGGCCATCTTGGGCAACGAGGATGCCGTGGCATTCTTGGATCGTGCCTTGAACCGGGCCGGGGTGGTGTCGGTGGAGCGCCGCGGGTCTCTGTACAGTTCGGCACTGCTGTCGGGTGAGCCCCGCCTGGTGCAGCGGGCCCTGGGTCAGGCCATCGGCGAGTCGGAGCGCGAGGATCCGCCCGCCGGCTCGAGCTATCCGGCCCGAGCCGCGGTGGCGGGACTGGCCGGGGGGCCGCCCGACCTGGGACGAAAGGACGCTGCCGAGGAGCTTTGGGATGTGACCACTCGAACCCTGCGGGAGGAGGCGGACGCGGCCCTGGACGAGCAGGCGCAAGCGGAGTTGACGCAAGCCTTGGCGGACCGCCGGCTGGACCGGATCTTGGAGGTCCTGCGCCCGTTCACGGCCCTCGAGCCTTGGGATCCGCCCGAGTCCGAAAGCGATGCCGACGACCTGGGCACCATGCCCCGCCGCCGTCAGGGCCTGCTCGAAGGGCTCATCGCCCAGCGCGCCGCCCTGGCCCGGCTCGATGCGTCGGCAGGGGCGGTGTTCGCGGCCATGGCGGCGCGGGCCGTGGCGGTGGTGGCGTTCGGGCATCGGTCGGAAGCCGAGGCGCCGGCCCTTCGGGCCATGGCGAAAGTGCTGGACGGCGTGAGCCCGGAGACCTTGGCCGAGGGGTCGGAGGAGGAGCTGACCGAGACCTTGTCCGAGCGCAGCGAGCGGGCCATGCGGCCGGCCCTGGTGGCCTTGGCGAAGGAGCGGGTCGGTCGGGCTGCGACGCTCCGGCGGCTGGCCCGAGCCTGTTTCGGCGCCGGACACGGCGAAGCCCTGATTCACGCCGCCTCCGAAAGCTCCGACTCGCGGGTCCACATGGCCGTGGCCCGGGCCGCCGTGCAGGTGCCGGAAGCCGCCGAAGCGGCGGCTTTGGCCATCTTGTCTCAAAGCCCCTTGGAGGAAGCACCGGCTCGATTCGCCCTGGTGGTGGCGGAACAGGTGCGGTCCGAGCGGCTCGCGCTGGTCTTGGGCCGGCGCTTTTATTCTCTGCGGGAGTTGGACCGCACGCTGCTGGCCCAGGCGCTGTTGCGGTGCGGGGACCCGCGCACCATCCCCCTGCTCGAGAGCCGAAGCTTTGCTGACGAGCCGGAAGAGGCGGCGTGGGTGGTCCTGGCCCTGGCCCACGGCGAGTCCCGCGAAGGCAAGCTCGCGGAGGCGGCCCGCCGGGTCGAGGCGGACTTCGACGAGCACGAGCCCGAACACGGTCGGGAGCCGGAGCACGGTGGAGAGCCCGGTCCCAAGCTCCGGGTGCCGCTGCGATGCACCAGTTGCGGCGAGACCCTGGGCTACGCCTTCGAGCACGCCTACGTGGACGTGGAGGCCAAGGCAGCCCATGGCGACCCGGCTTTCGTCGGCGAGGTGCGGTGCAAAGCTTGCGGCGCCGAGACCTTGGAACCGACCGACGAAACCGGACACATCTTGAGCATGCACATGATGCAGTTCCTGGAAGAGATGCGAGCCGGGCAGGTCAGTCAGCGACCTTTGGTCACGCCGGCCCAAACCGAGTTGGCGGGACGCAAGGTGGGCATGGCGCGGGCGGTTCGAGAGCTGACGGAGTCCATTCAAAGCTCGCCGGACGCGATCCGGCCCAGGCTTCATCGGGCCCGTCTTTCTCTTCTCTTGAAACGAGGGTCAGTGGATTCGGACCTGGAGCAACTCGGAAAGCTCGATCCGACGAGCGTCGAGGCCGAGGCCCTGCGGGCCCATCGACTCCATCAGCAAGCTGAGGTGTCCGCGGCGGTCGAAAAGTGCGCCGACGTGATCCGGCGGCTTCGGGAGACGCCGGACGTGCGACTTTACGACAGTCCCGATGCCGAATCCCTTCGACAGACCCTGGAGGGATTCTTGCTCGAGCTTTCCGACGACGGTGTGTCGGTGCCGAGTGACATCGACCTGACCGAGGCGGCCGAGCGCCGCCGGGCGCGCGAAGAGGCGGCCGAGGCCCAGCAGGCCTCCCAGTCCCCGTCGACCTGAAGCGCCGGATTGCAACCGAGCCGATCGCGAGGCCGGGGGCAGCGAACCACTTCCGACGTCCTGTCGGTCGGCCGGCTTTGCGACGTCCTGTCGCGCCGGCACTTCCGACGTCCTGTCGGTCGCTATCGGGGGTGGGGGCGGAGGAGGTGTTGGGGAACCGTAGGCGGAGGACCCTCTTCGTCCATGCCTTCTCGGCGGCGGCGGGCCATGGAAAGGACCCGGATCAACTCGTCCATGACGTCGTCGGTCATCCGCAGACTGAACGAGCCCAGGTGAAGGGTCAGGGTGCCGCAGCCACACTGATCCACCGCAGCGACCGGTCCATCGACCAGACGTTGGGTGTGACAAGGGCGGCGGGGATGGGGGTTCGGTGCTCCAGACATGAAATTCCTTCCATACGGGACCCGGTCGGTCCCACGGGGGAAGCCGACCCTTTTTGAGAATGAAAATCAATCCCATTCTCATAATTTTTCGCACCCGGGGTTCCGAGGGGCCCGGGCCCCCTCCCGGTCCGGGCCCTCGGCATCGGGAGCGAAAGTGGACCCCTACGGGTTGGAGCCCTGCCCCCTGGGTTGATGCCCCCCTAAGTTGATGACCCCTAAGTTCATGCACGCTAAGTTGATACCCCCAGTTGATGCACCCTGGGTTGATGCCCCCTAGGTAATGCGCCCCAGGTGATGCGCCCCGGGTGATGCCCCCTGGGTTCCTGTTCCACGGGTTGTTCCCTCGAAGTTTGAGCTCCGCGGGTTATGGCTCGGGAGTTCGGGTCCCATGGGTCAAACCCCTAGGGCTTGTACGCTATCCGGGGTTTCTGCCCCCGGGTATGCCTGCCTTCGTGTCTACCTGGATCGGACCGCGTGTTCACCCGGATCGGTCCGCGCGATCGGGGCGAAGCGACGCGGGTGGGGGGCCTTCGACTGCCGCGAAAAAGGGCAGCGAGTCCGAGCGGGTCTGCCGAGCCTGGGGGCCCTCTTCCCCGACTACGGACCCAGCGGGTCGACCTGAACCGTTTCCGGGTCGAAGCTCTCGCTGCGATCCAACATGGCTCGCAGCACTGGGTCGAAGTCAGCCCCCGCCCCCAGACTCCGGCTCGGCTGAAGGCGAGCCACGACGAAGCTCTTGAGGTGGGGACTGTCGAATCCTCGGGCCACCAGCTTTCGCACCAGCTCTGCAACCCGATCGTCCAACTCGAGCAGCGTCTGCTTTCGCTGTTCGCGGATCTTCAAGCTTTGGCTCAGGGGCTCGTCCAAGAACCCATCGCACTTCTTCAAAACCGGATGATAGACCGAGCCCGCCAGCCGAGCCCGAGCCTCGTACGCGAGACCCAGCGTCAAGTGCGCAGCTTCTTCGAACTGAAGGGAAAATTCAGACTCTTTCGGATCGAAGCTTTCGGAAAGAACACGAGCCAGCCTGATCGCTTCGAGCGATCGATCTTTGAGCCCCGGTGCCTTTTCCGTATTGAGAGCCAAAATCTGAAACTCGAGGGCCGAGTCCGGGACCAGCAGCACCAAGACACTGCGGGCCCCGAGACGCCGAAGGGCTTCGAGCCGATGGTGACCGTTCGGGGTACGAAAGCCCCCGTCCGGATCGGGGACCACCACGATCGGATCCAGATAACGACCGATCTGCTCGATCACGCCCATCAGCTTTCGAGTATGCGCATCCGAGAGGTCCCGCTGGAACGCCGAGGCGCGCACCTGAGCGATCGGAACCGCTGCCAGCAGCTGCCAGTGCCCCCCGAGCGGGTCCCGAAAGCGCGCGAGCACCCGTCCCCCCGTGACCTCGACCGCATCGGCCGCCTGGTCCAGCTCGGCGGGTACTTCGCCTTGGACCATCTGTTCCGGGAACAGACCGTGGGTGCCAGCCTTCTTGCGTCGAGCCGCCTTTTTGCGCCGATTCGCCAAGACCGCAGCAGTCCAGCACGGTCGGGCCCCTTTCGTGAAGTCAGCCCGCCAGCATCGGAAAGACCACGGCCAAGGCCCACGCGAAAGCCACCGCGTTCGTCACAGCGCCTGGAGCCGGATGCCCGGTGGCCCGATACACCCATTCGCCAAACAGTCCGTAGATCCCGAAGTAGAGCAGGATCACGAAGGAGATGATCAGCAGGAAAAACAGGTCCTCGAAGGACAAGACGACCGCGAGCCCCAAAGACGCCAAGAACGCGGCGCGGCTGACCCACTGGGCCCCCCGGGGGGATGGGTGGCCTCGGGTGAGCCATTCGTCGGCCGAAAAGTAGGCGGCGGTGCCCAAAAACATGGCGAACACCAGCGGAAGCCGGGCGGAGGTCACGGCGAAGGACGTGACGAAGGTGTCCATGGCCCAACCCACCGAGCCAGCTCCGTAGACCACGGCTGCGGCGCTGGCTGCCGCCAGGGGACCGACCAAAACCCTTCTCCGATAGGGCGCAGCCTCCGGGTACCTTCGGGCGAGCCAAAAAAGACAGCCGAACGTGAGGATCCCGTACAGCCCGAAGTGAACGGCCAGGTAGCCCCCGACCAAGACCGAAAGGAAGTCCGGCGGAAACTCCATCAAGAGGAGGGGCGTCGCTATCGCGGGAACCGCGACCGCCGGAACAAAGGCCTTCCACGATAGGCTGGCGCCCGCGGGCTCTCGACAGACCCTCGGCAAAAATCGGGACAGCGGCCAAGCCAAGACCCCCAAGGCGAGAAAAAGGACGGCAATGGCGAGTCCTCTTCGGGCTACGGGCTCGGTCGACGTTCGGTCGAATACCTGGTCGAGCCACTTCAACGCCTCTTGGAGTCCATCGGTACTGAATAGAATACCTACATGTTCTACGCCGCCGGCCACCGCAGCCCGCCGGGCCGTACCCTCCTCGAAGCTGCCATAGGTCACTCCGACTTTCGGGTCGTCGGTCACCAATCCCACAACTCGGAGGGCCTCTTTTCGAAGGAACCCTTCCAGCTCTCCGGTAATCGTCAACAGGTTCTTCGGAACGGTCGAGGTGACCGCCGGTGAGAACATGGAGAAGGTGACGGTGGCGTCGACCCGAGGATCCGATCGAGCAGTCCGGACCAAGATGTCCGAGGCCATCGAGTGCCCGAGAAGCGCCAGGCCACCTCCCGCGTCGGGTTTCGACAAGGCATGGTCGATGACTTGTCGAGTCTGCTTCACCAGATGCCGGGTTGCCCCTTCGATCTCGGTGATGTCGCCCCGGAGCGGCTCTCGGTTTCGGCCGTGCCCCAGGAAATCGAAGCTGACGGCCAAGTAGCCATTGCGGGCCAAAGTCAAGGCATGAGAACGCATCAACTGCTGAGAGCCAGCGAAGCCGTGGGCGATGACCACCACAGGCCGATCCGCTTCCGCCTGGGAGGTGGACGCCGGTCGAAATACCGACACCGGCGTGGGTCCCAGGCGCTCGGTGGTTTGCTCGACGCCGCTGCGGGCACCGATCAGCGCCGAAAGGGCCCACACCAGCGCAGCGCCCGAAACGATGCCGGCTCCGAGCGCCACCCGAGCTCGAACGTCGCGGTTCATTGCGGCGGCTGCGATACCGCATGCGGCCCTCGGCCGCGATCATTGTTTTTTCCGGGCACGGCCTCGGCCGGTCATCCCCCGCGAGACCGGGTCTCAGTCCGAGCCGATTCGACTCGGGCGGTTGACGGCGGCGATGGGCGCCCCGAGCCAGGCGTTCCGAGCAACGAAGCTTCCGAAGTCGGCGCGGAGTCAGCGGGGGTCGAAGCCCGGCGGCAGAGGCGGAAACGCGGCGGGCTGGTGAAAGTCCGGCCGCTTTCCCGGCAAAAGGTGGGCCACCCGATGCCTCCGTCCCTCTGGAGGCCCATGCACGGAAAATGCATTCGCCGACCACGGCCCGCGCGGAAGGCGGTCGAGGGGCACGGACATCTGGCCCGTCCAACGAGCATCTTTGCGTTCGACTTGCACGTCGTCCAGGTCGAATCGGGCCTCCCGCGCTCGAACGTTTCGAAAGAACAGGGCGAGGTGATGTCCACCCGGTCCCAACTCGAGTTCCAGGTATCCGCCAGCCCCCGCCACGAAGAGCTCGGCCACCTCGTGGTTCCATAGACCTTCGAGACCACCGGGCGGTGCGGGCGGGAGTGGATCGCCGAACCACGGCGCGGACACCTCCACGTGCAGCAGATCGGACCGAAGGGACAGGTCGAACGTCACCTGTTCGCTCGAAGCGAGCTCCGTACCGTCCCAATCGAAGCGGACGATCAGTCGGGTGGACGCATCGAGCATGCGCCCAGCACCGAGCTTTCTCCTTCGGTATTCGGACGAGTCCACGGGCGCTGCGGTGAGCACCAGCACCGGTGCGCGTCGAAACGCAAGGCCGCTCTGCCCCCCGAGCGCACAGCGAGCCCCCCTGGCGCCTCGCTCACGCGACGCCGCGGCAGCCTTTTCGTGCGCGCTCCACCGGCCGATGCGCAGGACAGGGGTTCCGGCCACCGTCCATCGGTCGGCGGTCGGATGGGCCGGCCCGCGGGGGAGTCCCTAGCATCGTCGTCTCGAGCCCAGCTCCACAGGCCCGCCATGTCCAAAGTCAGCCCATCCCTCGTCGCGAAATTCCTTCAGACCCAGGACTTCACGCCTGCATCGAAAGACGCAGCCATCGAAGCCGCCCAAGAGGCGGGTCGGCTCGACGTGGTGGCGTCCCTGGAGGCGTTGCCGACGCACCACGTCGCGGCGCTTTTGGGGCAGGTGAGTCCCGCCGAAGGCAGCGCACCGACGCTAGGCTCGGACTGGAGCGCCCCGGCGCCCGGACCGTTGGATCTGGAGGGCTCGGTGGGGCGGCGGGCGGTCGCCCTGGCCCGCCGCGGCTTGATGCAGCGGAGGGGGGCCGCAAGCGGGGCCACGGACTACGTACCGCTGCGGGCCATGACGGACCGGCTCGGCATGACCCACGTGCGCTTGGTTCCCCAGGTGGCGGGCCGCCCGATCTTCGGTGAACAGGTGGTGGCGCACATCGATAAAAAGGGCCACGTCGAACACACCGGCAGCCCGGGCGCGTTCGCGGCGGCTCCCACCTCAGGCACCTCCCGGCGCTTCGAGCGCGTGAGCCCCGACATGGCCCAGACCCTGGCCCGCGGCTGGTTCGCCTCCAAGATGCGGCCGAGCGGTTCGCTGTCCGTGCAGGGCCCCACCGAGCCCGTTTGGGTTCGGGATCCGCGCCCCGGACCGACTCTCGGCACCCTTCGCCCCGCTCACCACGTGCAGGTGCACGATTTCGAAGCCACCGACACCCAGGGACGGCCCCGGGCCGCGGCCATGAACTACCTGGTCGACGCGGAGACCGGAGACTGCCTCCTGGAATACAACGCCGTGTGCGGGGTCCATCACCGGGCCGAGGCCGTCCCGAGCGCCGCCGCAGACCGCCCCCGCGCCGTCGATTCCAACGTGCAGGCGTCGGCCGAGCCGGGGCAGATCGTGGCTGGCTCTCGCCGAGTCTCCACGTCGGTCGTGGTGGACGACCCTTTGGAACTGCGTTCGGTCGTGCTCGACTTCGGGACCGCCGAGGACCCTGGACTGCGGCACAGCTGGCGTGGCGACGTGGTGGTCGAGGTCGAAAGTCCCAGCGGGACCGTGGCCAGGCTCACCCCGTTCGCCGAAAACGACGACTCCGACGACGTCTTCGGGGCATTCGAACTGAGCGAGACCTTCGCCGGCGAGCTTTCACCCGGACGCTGGAAGATCACCGTGGGTGACCGGTACCCCGCTGCCGACGACGGCGACTGGCGCTTCGTCCGTCTCGAACTCGGGGGCCGAAGCGCCTCGATCTCCCCGATTGCCGTCGACACCGGCCCGATCGACCGAGCGGTTCCCTCGGGAGGCTCTGGCGTCAGTTCCTCTCAAATCATTCGTGCGAACGAAAACGAGATGGTTGGACGAGCATTCGTGACGATCGACCTGGACTCCCCGGCCCCCGAAGGCGCAGTCGCCCGCCTTTCGGCGCCCGACGGAACCGAGGTGGACCTGGGACCCGTGCGGGACGGACCCATTCCGGTAACTCGGGCCCTGGCAGGCCGACCGGTAGCCGGCAGTTGGACCCTCACCGTCGCTCAGCCCGAGGGCACCGGCGGAGACAACACCCTGCGCAGCTGGAAGCTCGACCTGGCCCGTACGACGCCGGAGCAGACGCCCGAGGATCCCGAGCCCCCGGCTCCCGTCCGCCGCGACGACCAAAGTCCATTCACTGGAACCGTCCAAGTACCGACCCGTCGCCGTCCCGACGGCCGCTACGAGCTGACCGACCCGAGCCGAGGCGAAGGGATCGAAACCCGGAACGCTCGACGGCAGAATCCGAACCGGGTATCGGGCCGCTTCGACCGCGGGGTGCCCTTCGTGAGCGCCGACGATCGCTGGGGCGGGCCGGACGCAGGGCCCGCGGAGCTTTCCGGCATGGAGACCCAGTACTTCGCGGCCATGACCTACGACTTCTTGCGAGACGTCTTTGGATTCGACTCATTGGACGACAGCGGGCGCATGATCCGTGCCCTGGCCAACGTGGGCATCGACTATCCGAATGCCTTTTGGTTTCGGGACATGTTCCATGTGGGCACCGGAGACGGCCGTCAGTCCGGGCGGTTGTCCACCGGCGACATCGTCGCCCACGAGCTGGCCCACGGAGTGACGGAGTACTCGGCGGGCCTTCTGTACACTGGAGAGTCAGGTGGACTGAACGAAGCCACCAGCGACATCCTGGGCACTGGTCTCGAGTGGTACCTGTCCGAGCGGGTCGCAGACGCGCCGCCCTTCGACTGGAAGATCGGCGAGGACACCTGGACGCCCTTTCGGAGCGGGGACGCCCTTCGGGACATGCGCGCGCCCCGGAGCGACGGCGTTTCCCTGGACCACTACGAAGACTACCAGCGGGGTACGCCCGTACACTTTTCGTCGGGGATCGCGAATCGCTTCTTCCACTTGCTGGTCGAAGGCGGCGTGCACCGGCGGGGGGGCCAGGTGGACGGCCTCCGCCAGGCCTTCGACGGAGACTTCGACGCGGCGATGAAGGCGGGGCTGCAGGTGTGGTTTCGAGCCCTGCAGTACTACATGACTCCCACCACGGACTTTCGCGGCGCCAGGGAGGCGACCCTGCGGGCGGCCCGGGACCTGTTCGCCGACACGCCCGAGGTGGCCGAGAACGTGGCCTCGGCCTGGAACGCGGTGGGCGTGAAGGCTCGCCCGGCCACACGCCACGCAGCGGCCCGGGTTGCCTGAATCAACACGCAGGCTCGGCTCCGTGGTACGAAAGCGCCGGCGGGTCCTTCGAAACGAATTTCGAAACGACCCCGCCCGAAAGGACGGGGTCGGCCGTGGGGCGCTCCGCCGAGGGCCGGGCCGGGGGCCGACCGACCGGCGGAGGGCCGCGGCCCCTCAACCGTCGTGGTACAGCGCGAACTCGAAGGGATGGGGGCGCTTGCGCAGGACGTCGATCTCGTTGGTCCGCTTATAGTCGAGCCATGTCTCGAGCACCTCGCGGGTGAAGACATCTCCCTTCAGCAGAAACTCGTGATCTTTTTCGAGGGCGTCCATGGCCTGCTCCAAAGAGGTCGGGCAGGTCGGAACCTCAGCCAGCTCTTCCGGGCTCAGTCCGTAGATGTCCTTGTCGAGGGGTTCGCCCGGGTCGACCTTGTTCAGGATCCCGTCGATGCCCGCCATGGTCATGGCCGCGAAGGTCAAATAGGGGTTCGCCATCGGATCCGGGAACCGACACTCGATCCGTTTGGCCTTCGGCGAGGTGCTGACCATCGGAATCCGGATCGACGCCGAACGGTTTCTAGACGAATAGGCCAGCCGCACCGGCGCCTCGAAGCCGGGCACCAGCCGTTTGTAGCTGTTGGTGGTCGGGTTCGACAGGGCGCAGATGGCTGGGGCGTGCTTCAGAATGCCGCCGATGTAGTGCATGCCGAGTTCCGACATGCCGGCGTATCCGTCACCCGCGAACAGGGGCTTTCCTTCCTTCCAGATGCTCTGGTGAATGTGCATGCCCGAACCGTTGTCGTTGAACACCGGCTTCGGCATGAAGGTGGCCGTCTTGCCATGGCGGGCGGCCACGTTCTTGACGATGTGCTTCAGCCACATGACCCGGTCGGCGCACTGCACGAGCGGCGCAAAGCGGAAGTCGATCTCACATTGGCCCCCGGTGGCCACCTCGTGGTGCTCGCGCTCCACGGGAATTCCGAGGCGCTGAAGCTCCATGGCCATTTCGATGCGGAGGTTGTGGACCTGGTCCGTCGGGCTGACCGGAAAGTAGCCGCCCTTGTGCTGGGGCCGATAGCCCAGGTTCCGGCGACCGTGCTCCTTGCTGCCCGCGTTCCACACGCCTTCGCTCGAATCGATCTCGTAGAAGGCACCGTTGGGCTGCGAATCGAACCGGATCTCGTCGAAGATGAAGAACTCGGGCTCGGGCCCAAAGAACGCGGTATCGCCGATACCGGTAGAGCGGAGGTAAGCCTCGCACTTTTGAGCGATGTGTCGCGGGTCCTTCGAGTAGGGTTCCCTGGTGATCGGGTCGAAGATGTTGGCGACCACCGAGAGCGTGTTCACCTGGGTGATGAACGGATCGATCACCGCCGTGGACGGGTCCGGGATCACGAGCATGTCCGAGGCGTTGATGGCTTGCCAGCCTCGGATCGAGCTGCCGTCGAAGCCGAGGCCGTCCTCGAACACCTCTTCGGTGAGCTCGTCCACCGGGAAGCTGAAGTGCTGCCAGATCCCGAACAGGTCGATGAATTTCAGATCGATGAGCTGGATCCGCTTGTCCTTGACGAAGGCGAGAACCTCACTGGGCGTCATGCGCTTACCTCTTTCCGGGGGCCCCCGGGCCACCACCGGCGTCGGATAACACACCGAGACGTAGCGCGCACCCGCGTTGTCCGGACGGGGGCGAAGCGCCGCAGATCCGCCCACTGCGCCTGCAGATTCCGGTGGCTCGACCCCCGGCGCGAACGCCCAGGTCCCTTCAGAGCGCCGCCGGGCCCCGTTCGCCCGTGCGGATCCGAACCACCTCGTCCACGGGCGTCACGAAGATTTTTCCGTCGCCGATCCGGCCGGTCCGGGCCGCGTTCTCGATGGCCTCGACGACGGCATGGACCACGTCTTCCTCGCAAACCACTTCGATCTTCACCTTCGGCAAAAAGTCGACGACGTACTCGGCACCCCGGTACAGCTCCGAGTGCCCTTTTTGGCGACCGAACCCCTTCACCTCGGTCAGGGTCATTCCCTGGATTCCGGCGGCGCTCAGGGCCTCCCGAACGTCGTCCACCTTGAACGGCTTGATGACGGCTTCGACCTTTTTCATCCCTTCGTCTGGTGTGCGGGATCGGGCGGCCCGACGCCAGCGGTCCGGTGCCCGCCTCCACCGGTCTGCAGGGCCCGGCGTACTGCCGCGGCCAGAGCGTTCCGACGAACCTCGGCCCGTTCCAGGGCGTCGGGCCCGGGTGCCACCACCGCTTCGAAGTAGATCTTGAGCTTCGGCTCCGTCCCGCTGGGGCGAACCGCCACCCAGGCCCCATCCTGGAGCGGTTGGCGCCACAGCGTGGCACCGCCGTCGGCGACGGAAACGGGCCGTCCGGCGCCGTCGAAGGCTTGGGCCGGCCCCTCGGCCTCGAAGGGAGGCCCCAAGGGCAATCCGTCCGAGGCCAGCCGGGTCATCCATCCCGATGCGTCTTCCATCGGCAGGGTCAGCTGCCCACTGCAGAATCCACCGAGCTCGGCCTGCAGCGCCGACCATCGGTCCCAGCACGACCCGGCCCAATCTGCATGAAACCGCAGCAAGGTGCGGGCGGCAGCCAGACCGTCCTTGTCGCGGGTCAGGTCTCGCACCGCGTAGCCCAGGGCTTCCTCGAAAGCCAACACCAGGACCTGGCCGTCGGGCAGGTTCGCCGCGGCTCGGGCCATCCACTTGAACCCGGTTCCGGTTCGGATGAGCCGGGCTCCCCGGGCAGCGGCCAGCGCATCCACGAAACGGGACGACACCTGGCTGGTGATCAGCACGGGTCGCGCTGGACCCGACCAGGCCTCGAGCAACCCGGCAGCCAGCAATCCGCCCACGGCGTTGCCGGTCAGAATCTCGAAACCGGTCCGTCCCTCCCGCAGGCGGGGTGCGGCCACGGCCAATCGGTCCCCGTCCGGGTCATGGGCCAAGGCCACGTCGGCGGCGGCCAGTTCCGCCGTTTCGAGCAGGGCATGGAGGGCCTCGGGCACCTCGGGATTCGGGGCGGCGAGTCCCGGAAACCGTCCGTCGGGCTGGGACTGCTCTCGCACCTCGACCAGGCGGTGGCGGGTCCCCTGCACCACCTCCCGAAACAGGCGGCTGCCCACGCCGCACAGGGCGGTGTACGCCACCGTCAGCCCCCGCCCGGAAGGATCGACCGGCTCTGCAAGTTGGCGCACCGCCGACACGTAGGCCGCCTCGGTCCTTCGAGCGAGCCGCTCGGCGGAGGCTTGGGACAGGTCGGCCGAGTTCAGGTCCTCCGTGATGGAGTGCTCGTCGACCTCCCCGTCCGAGGCCCACGCCTCGGACCCGGCCATCGGCAATTCCACATCGTCGGTGCGGATCTCGAGGGCATTCGGATCGACACCGTCACCCGACGGGCGAGCCGGCTCGGGCGCCCGGACCCGCGACCTTCGCCCCGGGGTGCCCGGCCGGGTCACGTCGCCCAGCCCGAAGACCGAGCGGGCGTCCGGGTCCACGGGCACGTCCGGCGTGGGCTCGAGCCCCGGACCCAAGTCGAGCTCCGGCAGCGGAGCGAGTTCCGGCGAGGATTCGTCGGGCCACATGGGCAACCGGCCGGAGGCGATGCGAGACATCACGCCTTCGACCTCCCGGTCGAAGGGCTCCACGATCTGGGCCCCCTCCGACGCGAACACCTTCAGGCCCCCGTATTCGGGAGGGTTGTGGCTGGCCGTGACCATGAAGCCGCCCTGGGCGCCGAAGCGACGGACGGCGAAAGAGACCAGCGGGGTCGGACAGGGCAGCGGCATGCACACCACCGGTCGCCCCCAGCGCCGGATCACTTCGATCACGGCGTCCAGATGTTCCTGAGCTTTCGACCGGGCGTCCCGGCCGACCGGCACCACCCGTGGGCCCGTCCACCCCATGTTCTCCCAGACCGACAGGGTGGCGGCCACCGCGACCGCCAAGGTGTTTCGGTTGATCCGCCCCGGGCCTGGGCCCCGGGGCGCCCGCAGACCTGCCGTGCCAAAGCGGAGGGGCGTGAGGCACTCCCGCAGGATGCGCTCCGCCTCCGGGTCCGCCGAGGTCCGTTCGAGCAAGGCCCGCAGGGGCTCGGCGTCTTCCGGCCAGGGGCAATGCGCCAAGTGCCGATCCACGGCGGGACGGAGCGCCGGATCCATGGTCGCAGATGTACCTCGGCTCGACGCCGAGGTCAGCTGCCACGACGGGGCCGTGGGTTTTCACAGGGAGCCTGCTAGGGTGCCCCCATGCGGGTGTTGGTGACCGGCGGCGCCGGCTTCATCGGAAGCCACGTGGCCGAAGCCCTGGTGGAGCACGGCCACGACGTGGTGGTTTTGGACGATCTGAGCACGGGCCGCCGAGAGAACGTTCCGGCCGGCGCCCATTTCGTACGGGGAGACCTTCGCTCCGACTCCACCCTCGAAAAGCTGTTCGGGGACTTCCGCTTCGACGCCATCAGCCACCAAGGGGCCCAGACCAGCGTGTCGGTCTCCACCCGGGAGCCCGTCCGCGACGGGGACGTGAACGTGCTCGGTAGCCTTCGCCTGCTGGGATGGGCCACCCGAACCGAGGTGGCGCGCTTCGTATTCGCCAGCACCGGGGGCGCGATCTACGGCGAAGTTCCCGAGGGCCGACGGGCGCACGTCGCGGACCCGACCCTTCCCTCGAGCCCGTACGCCTGCAGCAAGCTCGCTTTCGAAGTCTATCTGGGCGCGGCAGCCCGGGACGCCGGATACCCGTCCACCATCTTGCGCTACGCCAACGTCTACGGACCCCGCCAGGATCCCCATGGCGAGGCAGGGGTGGTGGCCATCTTCTCGCAGCGCCTCCTGGATGGCGTGCCCCTGCAGATCAATGCCCGGGCCGAAAAGGGCGATCGGGGCTGCATCCGGGACTACATCTACGTGGAGGACGTGGTGGCGGCCAACCTGGCGGCCCTCGAGGGACGGTTCCGAGACCCGGTGGTGAACGTCGGCACCGGAGAACCCACCAGCACCCGAGACCTGGCCGAGAGCCTGTGTCGGTTCGCGGGCGCGGCGCCGCAATTCGTGTTCGCGGACCGTCGCAGCGGCGACCTGGAGCGGTCGGTCCTCGATCCGTCGCCGATTCCGGGGCTCCAAAAGACCACGTCCCTGGACTCGGGGCTGCAGGCCACCTTCGCCTGGTTCCGCGACCGTTGCCGAACCCAACCCCGCTGACTCCGGGATGCGAAAGCGACGTTTCGCTTCATGGATGCCGTTGTCGCCGGAGCGGGTCGGGCTCGGAACGCAAAGCCCGTTCAAGGCTCGAGGTTCACGTAGTAAGCCCGACCCGACCGGCCGATCACCAGCGGGATGGTGGGCTCGTGGATCACCGCTCGGCACAGCGCTCGAAACTGAGACTCGGTCCGGATGCGCTGCCCGAAGGCTCCCAACAAGAAATCGCCGGGCCGAAGGCCGGCTTGATCCGCCGGTCCCCCTGGATCCACCGCGACGATCCGAAGCCGTCCTCGTTGTTCGGTCACACCGAAACCCAAGCGCTCGCGCCCCAGCGTGACGGCGAGCCGCGGCTCCAGCTGTCGAACATCCATGACGACTTCCCGGTGCCCTTGGCTTTCGGACCGGCCCCGAAGGGTCAGCCGCACCTGCTGACCGGGAACGAAGGAGCGCTCGAGCCGTCGATAGGCAGCGCCCGACGTCACCTCTTGGCCGGAGACATCGACGATCACGTCGCCGGGGCGAACGCCCGCCCGCCATGCGGGACTTTCGGCCCGAACCGATACCACCCGAGCCCCCGGACGACTTCGGGGATCGACCTGTATGCCCGAGTAAACCGGTCGAACCTCGCCATAGCGCAAGACTTCTTTCACCACGGCTCGGGCCTTGTTCACGGGAATCGCGAAGCCGATCCCGTTCCCTTCGCTGTAAATGGCCGTGTTGATGCCGATCAGTTCGCCGTGAACGTTCAACAGCGCACCGCCCGAGTTTCCGGGATTGATGGCTGCGTCGGTCTGGATGAAGTCCTCGTAGAGCCGGTCACCCGCGTCGATGGAGCGATGAAGGGCCGACACCACACCCGTGGTCACCGAGTTGGACAGGCCGAACGGATTGCCGATGGCCACCACGGTCTCGCCGGGCATCAGATCGTCCGACCGCCCCATCTTCACCTCGGGAAGGGATCGGCCCTCCCGGATCCGGAGCACGGCCAGATCGAACTCTCGGTCGGCACCGATCACCACGGCCTCGAAGGTCCGCCGGTCTTCCAAAGTGACGGTGATGTTCCCGGCCCGGGCCACCACGTGCTCGTTGGTGATCACGAGCCCGTCGTCCGCGTCGATGATCACCCCGGACCCGAGGGACTGGGCGTCGTCGGGCTCGGGTGTGGGGGACCCGAAGAAACG
>DAPKRQ010000061.1:0-7355 GCA_031800475.1 Myxococcales bacterium LLY-WYZ-16_1 | reverse complement strand
GTTCGCTTCGATCCCTTCGAGCCAAGCGGCGAGCGAAGACCTGCGCGCGGCGACCAGGAACGACGCGGGGTCCTGAGTCCCTTCGAGGGCGGACCAGACGGCGCCGTCGGGCCGGGCGCCGTGGTGGGCCATCAGGCGAGCTTGCACGCAGGCCCATCGAGGGTGCTCAAGCATCGGTGCCTCCCGTGAGCTCGGCGGCGAAGCGCTCCGCGGCCCGCTCGATGACGCCGGCGTCCCCGTCTTCCAGGTCGAACGCGTCGGCCCGTTCGCGGGCTTCAGCCTGGAGCGCCTCGATTTGGGCCTGGGTCTTTTCGCTCTGGGTTCGGTGGAGCTCGACGATGCGGTGCGTGGTCCGCTCGCGGATCCGGCGGGCTTCGGCCCGTGCGGCCTCGACCCGGGCCCGGGCCGCGGCTTCGCATCGCTCGATCGCGGCACGGGCTCGGGCTTCGGCCTCGAGGACCTGATGGATCGCGTCCGACGCGGGGCTGTCGGGCGTGGCTTCGCTGCGGCTCCGACTCGTCAACCTCGACCTCCTGCGGGGCCTCGTCGAGCCTCCGGCCCGGCGCTTCGGCACCTGCCGAAACAGGAGCAGGCCCCATTCCAAGCGGTCCGACTGGCGGAACGGTCCGGGCTGTTTCCGTTTGGTGGCTCGCTTCGTCTCCGCCGGTGCCCAGGGGTCCGACAAGGAAACGTCTGTCTCGGCTGTTGACCGGCTCGAAGGCGTGCCTGTGCTCGGAGCCCCGAGCTCACCCGACCCGTCGTCCGTTTTGGGCCTCGGCGGTTTCCGCCCGTCGGGAGTCTGGACGGCCCGGCGGACCGGACCGGTGGGACCCGGCCGCGCGGGTGTGAAGTGAAGGGATGAAGCGTCCGGGCCCCTGTGGGTGGGTTTGGCCCCTTCAGCGTGCAGATGCCTCGGCGGCTTGCAGGACCTTGCCCCGAAACCAGGCCTGTGCCGGATCCCCTTCCGTTCGGTCGTGCCAGACCATGCGGACCGGGTAGCTGGGCACCTCCACCGGGCACGAAAACTTCTGCAAATCATGTCGCGCGACGGCCGCATCGGCCATGCGTTCCGGAAGCGTCAGCACGCAGTTCGACGCAACCACGAGCTCGATGGCGGAAGAGAAAAAGGGAACCGTGCGGAGCACCCTGCGGGCTCGCCCCTGTCGGGCCAGCAGGGTGTCGATTCGGGAGCCCGGCCGTCCCCGAGGTGCGGTTAGCACATGGTTCGACTGCAGGTAGCGAGTCAGGGTGAGCCTTCTGCGGATCGTCGGGTGGTCTTTTCGAACGATACAAACCAGGCGTTCGCGAAAGAGCTCTCGGACCTGCAGACCCGGAGCCAGACTGCCGTACACGCCAACGGCGACATCCGCGTCGCCCGCTCGGAGGTCTTCGAGGTCCGAGGGAAGGTTGAGACGCACGAAGAGTTTGGCATCTGGAGCATCCTGAAGCATCGCCTGGTCCAGCTGCGGACCCATCACCTCCATGACGTAGTCGCTGCAGCGCAGGCGGAACGTGTCGGAGATTTCGCTTTGGACGAACGGAGCTTCCGGAGCGAGGGCCCGTCCCATTCGGTTCAACAGCGCTTCCACCTCCGGCAGAACCTTTTCGGCCCGCGAGGTCAGCACGAAGCTTCGTCCGGAAGGAATCAGGAGGGGGTCTTCCAGGTGCTCCCGCAGGCGGCCGAGGGCGCGGCTCATGGCGGGGGCGCTCAAGCGGTGGCGCTTCGCAGCCCGGGTGACGCTTCGCTCCACCAGCAATGCGTGGAGCGGCAAGAGGAGATTCAGGTCGAAGTTTCTCAGCCACGGTGTCGTCTGCGATTGCATGAGGTGCACTTCTAGCATGCATACAAAGTGCATGGACCGCAAAGACGGTGGCGCCGTAGCTTGGCAGGCATGAATGCGACGGAAGAGCCCAGACGAAAGACGGTCCTCATGGTCGTGGCGAATCCCGCCACGTCCCCGGTGACGGAATGGCCGGTGGGTTTTTGGTGGTCGGAGTTGACCCACCCCTACTTCGTTTTCGAGGAAGCCGGGTGCCACATCGACATTCGAAGCCCATCGGGCGGCCGGGTCGAGGCCGACGGATTCAGCGACCCGGAGCACGAGAGCGGCTACTCGGCGTCGGACTTCGCGAGTTTGGGATTCAAGAGATCACCCGCCCACGCAAAGCTTCTGGAACAGACGCGAAGCATCGAGGGTCTGTCCCCGGCTGACTACGACGCCATCTTCGTCGTCGGAGGGCAGGCGCCCATGGTGAACTACCCAGGGAACGCGGACATGCAGAAGCTCGTGGCCGGATTCTTCGAGGCAGGAAAGGCGACTGCGCTGGTATGTCATGGGACCTGTCTTCTTCTCGAAACCCGTCTGTCGGACGGGACACTCCTCAGTGACGGCCGGTTGTGGACCGGGTTTGCCGATTCCGAAGAGCGGGCTGTCGAAGCGGCAGTCGGTCGAAAGATCCAGCCCTTTTGGATCGAAAGCGAAGCCCGCCGCCTCGGAAACTCTTTGTTCGCGGTAGCCCCCGCGTTCCGTCCCTTTGCGGTTCGAGACGGCCACCTGATCACGGGCCAGCAGCAATTCAGTGGCACCGAGGCCGCCCGCAAAGTGCTGGAGGTCATCGGCCGGTGAAGACCAGCGCCGTCCGGACTTCACCGGCTGGGCGACTGTGGGTTTGGCGATGGCGACACCGACCCATCGGATCCTTCTGCTTGGACACCGGGGGTGGGGATGTCGTATGCGGGGGCGATGCAGCAGGGGGAGGCAGCCCGTGCGATGGGGCGGCGGGGTGGGGCGATTTTTGGGGCCGTGGCATGGCTGTTGCTCTCCGTGGCCTGCGGGGGCGAGGGGCTCGACGGCAACGGAGCCGGCGAGACCGGCGGTGCGGATGCGGGCCCGCCGGCGCCGGACGGATCGATGCAGCTCGACGGTGGGCGAGCTCGGGATGGGGGCATGGAGCCCGACGGCGGCTTGGCGTCCGATCTCGGGCCCTCGGACGCCGGCACCGGGCCGGACTTGGGTCCCGAAGTGCCTTTGGCAGAGCTCGTTCCATGGGATGGACTCGGAAGCTGGTACGTGGCTCGGGTCGCTCCTGGTGAGGCCGACCCTGGCGTGGGGCCGTTCATCGAAAAAGATTTCGAGGTTCCAGATGCAACGGGTCCCTTCAATGGTCTCGACTGGAACACTCTTTCGACCGGCGACGATGGCCGAGTCTCGGTTGAAGACAACGGCGTCGTCTACGCGGCAGCCCAGGTCGAGGTGGAAAGTCCGATTGCGCTGGTTGTCCGCCTCACCGGATTCGAGCTGCTGATCGACGGAGCTACCTTCCATCGACCAGATCCTTATCGAACCGGCCGGGTCATGCACCCGATTCACCTGGCCCCCGGGGTCCATGAGCTGGTCGCCCGAGGCGGGAACGGCACCTCGAGCATCGAGCTTCTCGAAGCGTCGGGTCCCGTGCAACCCAACCTGCAAGACGTGACCCGGCCAGACTTGGTACCTGGATCACGCTCGGCCCAGCCCCTCGGCGTGCACGTAGCCAACACCTCGGGCCGGCGTCTCGAAGATCTGGAGGCGGTGGTGCTCGGGCCCGAGTGGCTGGATATCACCGTACGCGGGCAAGCGCCGGTGCCTCGGGACGCGGTGACCGCCGTGACCTTCGATCTGGTTCCGGTTGCTCCGATCCCGAGCACCGTCGATACGGCGACCCTGACCTTGGGTCTTCGCAGCTCGGCCAACGAGGCGGTGTTCACCTTCGAGCTGCTCCTTCCGATCTTTTCGGGAGGGCGCTCCATTCGACGCACCTTCGTGTCCGCGGTCGACGGATCGACCCAATACTACGCCGTGAACGGACCTTCTGCTCCACCGATGGATCCAGCCGCGCTGGTTCTGTCCCTACATGGTGCTGGAGTGCAGGCGGCGGGACAGGCCCGGGCGTACGAAACGAAGGATTGGGCCTACGTGGTTGCGCCCACCAACCGGCGACCCTTCGGATTCGACTGGCAAGATTGGGGTCGCCTCGATGCCCTGGAGGTGCTGGACCGAGCCCTCGAAACCCTGCCGGTGGATCCCGAGCGTGTGCACGTGACCGGACACTCCATGGGGGGTCACGGGACCTGGCACGTCGGCATGCTCCATTCGGACCGGTTCGCGGTGTTCGGACCCAGCGCCGGGTGGATCTCGTTTTCCACTTACGGGGGGGCCACCCAGCTTCCATCGGCATGGAACGCGGCGCGGTTACACGACAATACACTCCTCTATCGCGAAAACCTGATGAAGCGGGCCGTGTTCATGATTCATGGAGACCAGGACCGCAACGTGCCGGTTCAGCAAAGCCGTGTGATGCTCGAAGAGCTCGCGGGGATACCGGACATTCTCGAGCTGCACGAAGAGCCAGGCGCCGGGCACTGGTGGGACTCGGACCCGCGGCCGGGAGCGACCTGCGTGGACTTTCCAGCCCTCTTCGACCTGTTCGAGACCAGGCAGCGGAACCCCTCACAGCTCGACTTCCGGTTCACGAGTCCAGCCCCGTGGGTGAGTCCGTCCCACCACTTCGTGACGGTGGAAGCTGTCGAAGACCCGTACCTTCCGTTTTCGGTCGAAAGTAGAGGCTTCGAGGGATTCGTTTCGATTGAAACCACCAATGTAGCGAGCTTGGTCGTCGACGGAAGCAGGCTTCTCGATGAGGGAGTTCTCGACGTCTCGGTGGATCGGAACACACAGCCGCTCGAGGACGGACTCATGCGCTTTGGGGCATCCGAGAAGAAGCCCGGCGTGCACGGTCCGGTGAAGGAGGTATTCTTTCGACCGTTCTGCTTCGTCCACATGGACGGGGATCGTCGATGGGAGGCGGTCGCGGCTCGCCTGACCTCGGTATGGGCTGTGATCGGAAATGGCGCCGGGTGCACCCTTCCGTTTTCGCGCAAAGACGACGCCGGAGCACGCAATCGGATCTATCTCGGGGTACCCTCCGACCAGCTTTCGCTGCCGGGAGGAATCCCTTTTGAATGGAACGAAGGGCAGGTGGTGCTGGATGGGGACGCGACCGGGCGCCCGACGTTCTTGGGCGTCACCTTCCCCGAAGGCGATCACCTGGCGGTCAGCTTGTCGGCCACCGAGGGGGCTGAATGGCTGGCGCGGTACTTTTCCCCGTTTTCTTCCCGCGCGGCGTTCCCGGATTGGTTTACCTACGTGCTGACCGACGCGGGCAATCCGGCGTACGGACCCTCCGGCTGGTTCGACGCCGACTGGCGTTACGATCCCACCCTCCGACGATGACCGACCGGGTCTGCCTCCGGCCTGGAGGCGGCGGCACAGCGATGATTGCGCCGGCAGTGTGTCGAGCTGTGCACTTCCTCGGCGCACAAGGCGATGGGATTTCGTGCCCGCGGCTGCCGGGTCAGGCAGCGGCTCGGGCGAAGAGCTCGGGCATGACGACGAAAGGATTTTCGTTTCCCTGGACTTGCCGGATCGCAGCGCTCCTTGCTCGTTCGGCGGAATTCACCGGGTCGGCTTCGTGCCACTTGGTCAACAGAGACTCCTCCCCCTCGGTGATCTCCACGGCGTCTCCGTAGACGGCCTTCATGTAGAGGAGGGCCCGGGCCACGTTGCCTTTGTGCTCGTCGGGCGGCTCGAACACCGTTTCTCCGTCCGCATCCTGGCCCAGCTTGGCGCCCGAGGGATCTTCCCATTCGACGTCCACCACCTCTCCGAAGGGGTGATTCGATCGACGCGAGTTCACCGTCGACTGGGTCGGGTACAGGTTGTGAAGATCTGCCTCCCGCTCCCCGTTGGCGCCCCTGGAGCGGGGCAAGGTGTGCTCGGTATTCATCCCGTCGGGGCCCTGGTGATCCGGAATGCCCTCGGTTTCGACGGAGTGATCGGCATAGACGCAATCGACTGCACCGTCCTCATTGTGCAGGTCGAACAACACCTCTCGGGCGTCGCGGTAGCTGAGCAAGGTTCGAACCTGGAAGGCATCTCGGATCGCCTTCAAGAGCTCTCGGCCTTCCAGTCCTTCGAATTGCTCCGGCCGAACCGGCGGAAAGGGAACGCCGTGGGCGCTCCTTCCATCCTCCCTGGCATTTTGGTCTTCTGGGACTTGCTTGCGCTTCGGCTTGGAAGCCTTGCTCCGCAATGCGACGAGATCTCCGCCCTCCTCGTCGTTGGCGGCGCCGAATAGCTCGAGGGTGGTGGCGACCCCGCCGGGGCGTGACGCGTTCGCGACGTTGGCGAGTCCTGCGGCCCAGTCCGAGGCTGCTTTCCCAGCAGGTCCCTTCTGCTGCAGGCTGTCGAGGCGCGTCCAAATTTGGTTGAGTAGATTTTGGCCCAGCTCTTCCAGTTCGGTGGGATTCAGTTCCCCGAGCGAACGGTCCTCTCCGAAGTATCGGCGGACCGCCTCCGCCAACAACTCGGCGCTGCCTGGCAGTTTCGCTTGACGGTAGGGTGAATCGTCGCTCGAAGCGAGAAGGCCCTGCACGAATGCCTGACCGATGCCGACTTCGGTCTGGAGAAGCTTTGGTCCGCCCACTACGAGGATCTCTGCCTTTGGGTTCAGGGCCCTGCGTTGGTGGACCAAGGACTCGAGCAAGCTCGACGAGCATGCCCGATGCCGGTCGCCGCTCGCCGGCGCGAAGACGGTCAATGGTTTTCCATCGAGGCGAAAAGTGGCCTCGAAAACGGGGTTCCCGTCCTTCGAACCAGCGTGCAGCTTCGGTCGCCCAGCCAAAGGGAAGCGAGACAAGATGGCCAGGCTGGGTGGAGTCTTCTCGCCCGTTGGCGCCACGACCCGATAGGCACCTTCCCGGAGCGCATCGCTGGATGCCAAGGCAGTCGCCTTGTCGGCAGCGTGGGTGCCGGAGAGCACGACCCAATCCGGCGGGCTCCCACCTCCCAGATCCAAGATCTCCCGGGCGACCTGCGCGTGGGCCGGACCGTTTGTACGCGAGCTGGGGTCGTTCGGGGTCGAAGGGTGCGCCGGCTCGTCCAGGTCGATGTAGGCGATTCGCGTCAGGCGAGCGCCCGAGCCTTCGCGACCCGGTCCGGGACCCAACCGGTCGGGGCCGGACACGGGTTGGGGGTGCCCGACGCGCCTTCCGATGTCCTTCGTGTGCATGGGGGCCACGTTCGAGGAGGTCCACAGCGATCCATTCGCCACGAACCCGTCGTCGGCTCCTGGTGAAAGACGCCTTCTCTTTTGCGGGAAGGATGGGTCTTCCGGGTTCGGGCACAGGTCAGAATGCGACCCGTGCGAGTTGGAGTGAAGGTCATCGGGCCCCGGGGTGTTGGGGGGGCCGCCCAGGGAGGTGGCGGCCTCCAGGGTTCGGTTCTCGGTGTCCTTGGAGGGGCCCGGTCGGCCTT
>DAPKRQ010000060.1:0-3734 GCA_031800475.1 Myxococcales bacterium LLY-WYZ-16_1 | reverse complement strand
TGTTTCGAGCCGTGTCGTTGGACGACGCTGGCCGGGTCGATCCGGAAGAGCCGGCGGTGACCCTGGCGATCGAAACCTTGTACCGCCGGGCGCTGCTGCGCCCGGTGACCGAATCGGAGCTGCAACGCATCCGCGAGGCATACCGGGCGTTCGAAACGGACGGGCGGCCGAACCCGGCGGTCCGATGGGGCAGCGCCGTGTGCGCCGCGGTCCTGGGATCGCGGGAATTTGTGTTCTACTGAGGAGCATCGATGGCGGGTTGGACGCGCAGAACGTGGTTGCAGCAGGCCGCCCTGGGGGCGGCCGGAGCCTTCGCTGGGATCGGAGCCCCTCGGTCCGCTCGCCCTGCCGGCCGAGACGGGCCGGTCTTGATCGTGGCCGCCGCGACGGGGGGGTACAGCATCCAGGATGCGTTTTTGGCCCTTCGGGAGTCCGAGGTCTCGCCGCAGCGTCGCGAGACCTTGAACGTCTATCCGGACGACTGGGTCGAGGACTTCGGTCCGTTTCGGGCGGTGCAGATCCCGGAGGGGGCCCCGGACCACTTGGGCGTTGCGACGCCCGGCCAGCGCCGCTTTCTGCAGCGCCACCGGCAAGACCTTTTGGTCTACACCACCCGATCTTCGGCGGTGAACCACCTGGTGGCCCAGCAGCGGGTCCTGAACGGAGACGGCGGTCTGCGGGGCCGCACCCTGATGGAAGAGGTCGCCAGTCAGCTGGGGGCGGGACGGCTGCTCGCCAACGTCAACATGGCCCCGACGGGCTTTTCGGCCCCCGGCGTGGACCCCACCGTACCGTCCTGGGCACAGCCGGTGGCCATCGCGAACCCCTGGCTGTTCCCCTTGGGCCTGCATGGCCACCAGGGTTTGCGTCCGGCTTGGCACCCGGAAGACGTGGCGCGGGCCCGGCAGCTCCGGCGCTCCCTCGAAGACCTGGCGCCCGGGCGCCCGGCGGCCCGCTGGGATGCATGGGACACGCTGCGGGAGCAGGCAGCGGAGCTCGAGGCGGCGAATCTGGTCGAGAGGCTGAACGTGACGCAGTCTTCGTCGGCATGGCGACTCGAGGACTACGGCGTGCCTGCGAACGACGCCGCCGATCGCCTGGCCGAAGCCTTTCCGTATCTCGACCTGGATCCTTTCGAAGCTCAGGCCGCTTTGGCCTTCTTGCTGGTGCGGGCCCGCGTTTCTTCGGTGGTCACCATCGGCCTGCCCATGGCCACTTTGGACGCAGCCGACCGGCCCCTGAACCCGCGGGCGGCCTTCGATGCGTCCCATGGCCGCCACCGCTACTACCAGGCCCTGGTTTGGGATCGGTACCTGTCGGTTCTTTCGAGCCTGATCGATCTGCTCCAGTCCGAGCCCACCCAGGACGGTGGCACGCTGTGGGATCACTGCGTGCTGTTCATGCCCAGTGAGTTCGGTCGGGTGCAGCACCGGCCCGGCGCTGGCGGCGGCTTTGGCTCGGCCCACGACTTCGAGGGAGCGGGAATGATCGCGTCGCCGCGGGTGCGGGGCGGTCGAGTGTGGGGCGGGGTGTCGCCGGTGACCGGCCGAACCGTGGGCTTCGATCGGCGAACGGGAGCCTTGGACCCCGAGCGGCCGGGTCTGTCCGAGGCCGAAGCCGTGGCCGCTGTCCTGGCGGCCCTGGATCTGGACACCCGCGGGCTGCCCGACCTGTCCGCGGTCCGGCGACGGTGAGGCTCCACCCGTTTCCCTGCGTGGTTGCCGCGGATTGGTCGGTCCGCGCGGACCGCCGGGCGGCCTTCATCTTTCGGCCGGACCGAAATCCACCGATCGAGCGGCTGGATCCCGGCCCAGACCTGGCCAGCCTGCTCGAGCGGGCGTGGCGCAGCGCGGGCCGTCGACCGCTGTGGGTGGGCTTGGATGTGGGGCTCGGCATACCCGGGGGCTGCTTTCGGGCCCTGTGGGCGGCCCGAAGGGGGGCCGGTCCGAGGCACTTCGCCGACTGGATCCGGGAGTTGCCCGACCCTGCGGACCGCACCTGTACGGGCGCCGATGATTGGTGTCCGGAACGTCCTTTCTTCCGGGTTCCAGCTGGTTCGGGAAGCCTGCGCGCCTTTGCCAGCAAGAGTCCGGGGCTGTGGCGCGAGGTGGACCGGGCGACCGGGGCGAAGACCGTGTTCGCCCTTTCCGGAATCCCGGGCGTGGTCGGTCAAGCGTCTCGGTCTGCTTGGTCCGAGATCCATCGAATGCACCGCGCCGGTCGCACGGTGCCGATCTGGCCCTTCGACGTGGCCTTGGGCGAGGCCGGGCGAGACGGCCCGATCCTGGCCGAACTCTATCCTCGGCTGTTCTATCCCGCGGGCGGCCTCGGCGGTGCAAAGGGACGTTCCGAAGTTCGGGCCCGGGCGCTCGCGGCGCTGTCGCCAGATGCGTCTTTGGCGGACCTGCGGGCCGCCGAGGCCTCCGAAGACGCGTTCGACGCCTTGGTGGCCCTGACGGGCGTGGTGCGCTGGTTGGAGCGAACCGGCGGGCAAGCGGCCCGGGTCGACCCGGTGGCGGAGGGCGGCATGCTCGGGTGGGATGAACCGTGATCGGCGCGACCGCGGCATTCGTGCTGTCGACGGGGCTCGGCGCGGAGCCGGTCGCGGCAGAAGTGCTGATGCGCGGTTCGGTCGGGGGCCTGCGGGTCGAACAACAACTTCCGAGTCGACTATCTCGAGTGGAATCTTTGGGGCCCGCTGTCGAGGTCGGGATTTCGTTTCGCCCCTTTCGGAGAATGCTGCCTCTTCCGTGGGGGCGCTGGAGCTTCGATGTGGTCTGGCTTCACGGCGTCAGTCAGGGCACCGGCGACGTGAGGGCTCGTTTCGATCGAGTTCGTCTTCAGACAGGTCTCGGCGGTATGGGCTGGGGCCCGTTGCTCGTGCTCGAACGAACGGACCACCGCGTTTCGGGACCGACTCGGGGCGCCTCGCCCGAGGTATGGTCGCTGCAGTTGGGTGTGCAAGGTAGCCTGCAAGGTCCGGGGCCGTTGTGGATTCCGGCGTCGCTCCGGATCGGTCTGCCGTGGTCGCGGATCCAACGGCAAGACAACCTGCGGTTCGCCGGCCTCGGCGCCGGTGGACAATTGGGTTTGTCGGCCGAGCTCGGCCCTCCGGGGCTTCGGGTCGGTGTGTCGGGCTTCGTCGATCTGCTTTCGGTCTCTGCCGGACCGAACGACGGAGGGGAGCTGTGGAGCTACGGAGCTCGACTGGGGCTGTCCTGGGCGTCGCCGGTCCCCGCGCCGTGACGGTCCAACCCGGGAAGGGGGGCGAGCGGGTTGGGGCTGCAGAGCGCCCTTGGCCTCAGGGAAGTCCGAAGAGCAGGACCCAGCAGGCTGCCACCAGGCTGAGGGTGGCCAGGACTGCAACGCTCCAGTAGAGCCATCCCCGCGCCCTCGGGTCGCCGGCGGCCTGGAGCTCCCGTTCAGAGACCGGAAAGACCAACCGCGCATCGTCGGTGCTGAGCTCGTTGCCGGCACCCGACCCTCGGAGGAGGGGCCGAACCGCAGGCTCCTCTTCGGTGGAAACTTCGGAGACCGGTTGTCGGGCCCGGACCACCTGCGTCGGAATGTGTCGTTGCTCGTTGCCCTCGATGCGCATCGAGGGCGCCTCGAAGGTCCACTCCACGGGGGGAAGCGGGTCCTCCTGGAACGGATCTTCCAGGTCGGCCTGGGTCGGGTCCGACCCCTCTCGGTCGAGGAACGGGACCGGGGTCGGGTCGGACCGAAGGCTTCCG
>DAPKRQ010000059.1:0-22704 GCA_031800475.1 Myxococcales bacterium LLY-WYZ-16_1 | reverse complement strand
AGACGCCCCCGCGCGGCGCCCCGCCGGTGCACATGGCTGACCGCCACGTGCTCGACAAACTGAACTTCTTCAAGGGCGTGAAGTCCGGCGCCGGCGCCGGCGCCGGAAACAGCTACCTCCTCCAGCCCCTGGCCAAAGGCGAGTTGGGGAAACTCTATGGGGAAGCCTTCAACACGATGTCGGGCAAGGCCGGGACCGTGAAGCTGGCCAATGGCCAGACGTGGAGCCTCAACAAGACGACGGGCAAGTTCTTTCCAGTCAGTGGACCGGGGATCGTGAAGCTCTCCCAGCAAGAGGTCAGCTTCATGCGCATGATGGCCAAGCAGATCAAAAGCGGCAAGGTCACTCCCCAACAGGCCTTGGAGAACGTCAGCCGGGCGATGGCAGGGCAGAAGTACCAGGTCACGCCGCAGCTCCAGCAAGCCATGACGGCGGTGGCCGAAAAGCTCGGATATTCGAGCGATGAACTGGGCCGCGCCCTGGCGCCCCACCTTCCAAAGAGCGCCAACGCCAAGGTGCCACCGGAGGCCCAGGCTGCGGCCAAGGCCAAAGCGGGGGGCAAGCCCTTCCGCTTCGTGAAGTGGGGTGGGCGTACTCTGCTGGTCGTCGGTCTGGCGGTGGACGCGTACGAGGTGTACAACGCCGAGAATCGCCCCAAGGCCCTGACCAAGAAGGCGGGCGCCTGGGGGGCCTCCATCGGGGCGGGGAGCGCAGCCGCCAACGCCGCATCGCCGCTCCTGGCCGGTGGTCCCTGGGGATGGGCGGCCTACGGAGGCATCGTTCTCGGCGCCAGCGTCGGAGGCTATTTCGTCGGCGGCGAAGCCGCAGAAACCGCCTATGAGTGGACCTTCGAGTAGTCCGGCGAAGCGTGTAGGATGCACTCCGTGACCGAGCTGAGCATCAGCCTGTTCTACAGCCATCCCGAGGTGGGAACTTCGTACCTGTTCCACCTGGCCCGCGGGGAGGGGGTCATCGCGCCGGACGACCTGGATCCCGACGCCTTCCGTGCCGCGTCCGGTGGGCTGCGCATCTCCGAGCGGCGAATCTACACCCTTCTCGAGACCGATGCGGCCGGCGACTTGTACAGCTACGTCGCGTTCCTGCTGCAAGCGTTGGTCGGTCTGAGCGATGCGGACCTTCCGCCCGAGCTGGAGAGGTTTCGCTCGGATGGAACGTTCATGGGCCATGAGCACGTCGTGGCCGAGCTGCTGGGGGAGGACGAGTCACAGCTCCTACTGCAGCGCAGCGACGGAGGATTGGCGCTCTCGTATCTCGACGCTTCGGGGGACGCACCAGCGACCCGCCTGAGCCCATACTTCTCCGCGGTCCACCTGGACCGAGACGCATTCGTCCGCGAAGCGGCTGTCGCGCTGGACGAATACTTCGCGGTGGCCCGGGAGCGCACCCGCAGCGCCCCCCATCATGAACTCGGAAAGCGGGCGGCGCACTGGAAGGCCCATCGGGCCCGGCTCACGCGGCGCTAGGTGCGATGGCATGCGGTTCGTCGCCAATGGCTTCTCGAGTCGACTCCCGAGTGGATTCGAAGATCGGTCGAGCCTCGTCCTCGTGGGCCCGAACGCGCCGGACGGGTTCGCCGTCAATCTCGTCGTCACGCGGCAGCCGGTCTCCGTCGATACGTCCCCGGAAGCCTTCGCACGGTCGCAACTCCGTCAGCTTCCCCCGGACATGCAGCAGCTGGAAGTCCTGTCCGAGGGGACTCGGGAACTTCGGGGCCGGCCGGTCTTCGAGCGTCACCATCGGGTCCACGTAAATGGCCGGACGCTGGAGCAGTTGCAGGCGTTCATGGTGCTGGAATCCGGGCTGGCCCTGATCGTCACGGCTTCCGCGCCCCAAGGATCATTGGACCTCGTTCGACCCGCCTTCGAAGAGTTCGTGGACGGACTGGAACCGTCGGACCGGGAGTAACAGGACGCGGGCCAACGGTGGAGACGAAGGAAGTCTCCGTATTACAGGGATCTTCCGGTCTTCGAGGCCCCGGGGCCGGGCCCTCGGACCCCCCGGGGAAGGTGTGGTTCGGTTCGTGGTGCATCGTTGCCGGCTTGCCCGAGCATCTGGCCCACATGGCGCGACCCGTTGGCGACGCAGCCCCTCTTCGTCCCGTGACTGCTGGGCCGGAACCCGGAGCAACTCGGGTTTTCAGGTTGGGCCCGTGGCCGTATCTTCTGCGAATGCCGACCACGACCACCGCCTCGGACATCATGCGGCGAAAGCTGGTGACGTTCTCGCCCGAGACGCCCGTGATGGAAGCGGTAGCGTCTCTTTTGAAGCACTCGATCTCGGGAGCGCCGGTGGTCGATCGATCCGATCGACTGCTCGGTATTCTGAGCGAGCTCGACTGTACGAACCATCTGGTTCACTGCATCGTGAACAACGAGCCGGTCGGTTTCGTCCAGGACCTGATGACCCAGGAGCTTCAAACCGTGGCGCCCGACACCACGCTGCTCACGCTGGCGCACCACTTCAACGAAATCCGAATTCGACGGCTGCCGGTGGTGAACGACGAAGGCATGCTGTTGGGCCAAGTCAGCCGGCGCGATCTGATGAAGGCGCTCCATGACGCGGCCCGCCCGCCCGCGAAGGGAAAGGCCAAACCCCTGTTCTTGAGCGCCATCTACACCTCCGACGATCTGCCGGCGCGGTTGGATCCGGACACCAAGGTGAAGACCTAGCTGGGGGGACGAAGCCCTCCGAACGCTTTCAGCCGGCTCGACGGGCTGGAAGTCTCGCGGGGACAGGATTCGAGTCCCTGCTCTTTGCAGGCGCAGCTGCCGCTCGTGAGGCCCCCGCAGGAGCCCCGGAGCCGACGTCCGGTCAGGATCACGCCGAGCGACATCCCGGAGACGGCGACCAGCATCACGGTCAGGGTCACGACGAACAACACCATGCTCAGTCCTCTGCAATGGCCGGGGCCCGAACGCGCAGCGCGGCCAACCCCGGCGTGATCTGCTCCTGCACCGTTCCATCCGGGCCGGCCATGAGCAACAGGACTTCGAGACCCTGGCTGTGGGCCAGGTCCCAGGCCTGGTCGCCACGGACCATCAGCGCCGTGGCCCAGGCGTCGGCCCACGCACAGGACGGGTGATGGACCGTGGCGCTGAGGAGGCGGGATTCGATGGGGCGTCCGGTCGATGGAGACAGCGTGTGGACGTACTTCACGCCGTCCCGTTCATAGAAGTTGCGGTAATTGCCCGAGGTCGCCACCGCGCCCTCCGTCAGCTCGAAGACGGAGTGAACCCGACGGGCCTTCGGATCGGGAGCCTCGATGGCGACCCGAAAGGGGTCCCGACCCTGCCTGAACCCCCGAACCCGGATCTCCCCACCCACCTCCACCAGGTAACGCTTCACCCCAGCCGCCTCCAGGCCGTCCGCCACCAGATCCACCGCGTAGCCCTTGGCCACCGCCGACAGGTCGACCCGAGTCTCGGGATGGTCCTTCGCCAGACCGGCCGCCGTCAGCTTCAGCCCGTCCGATCCCACCGCCGCCCTCACTTCGGCAAGCTCCGCGTCGCCGGGCATCGTTTCGGGTCTCCCACTGGGACCAAAGCCCCACAGCTCGACCAACGGCCCCACGGTGGCATCAAAGGCGCCACCGGACCTGCGCCAGACTTGGAGAGCGATCTCGAGCACGGCCCGGGTCTCGGGCGCAACCGGCATCGGGTCCATCGATCGAGAGGCATTGAAACGAGAAAGCTCAGAGCTGTCATCGTAGGTGGACATCAATGATACGACCCGGTCGAACTTCGCCCGTACCATCTTTTGAAGCGAATTTATTTCGGCCTGTGGCTCGGGCAGGACCACCCGGTACCGGGTTCCCATGGTGGCACCCTCCAGCACCGTGGCCCGAGCATTCTCGGGTCCAGGCCGCAGGTAGATCCACGCCGTACCGCCCGACAGTACGGCCAGCATCAACCACCAGCGCGCCGAGGCCTGCTGGATCGAAAATCCTCGAAACGGTTTGCCCATCAACCGAAGTCGTCGAACGCGATATTCTCGGGCTGGACACCCAGGTCGTCCAGTGTCTTCATGCAAGCTTTCAGCATCATGGGTGGGCCGCACAGGTAGTACTCCACGTCCTCCGGTGCCGGATGTTGACTCAGGTACTCGTCCAGGAGCACCTGGTGGATGAAGCCTTTCGATCCCGTCCATTCATCTTCGGGGAGCGGCTCCGACAGAGCCAGGTGCCACTCAAAGTTCGGATTGTCCCGGGCTATCTGATCGAACTGGTCGACGTAGAACGCCTCGCGCATCGAGCGGGCTCCGTACCAAAAGGTGACCTTGCGGTCTGTGTGGATTCGTTTGAATTGATCAAAGATGTGCGACCGCATGGGCGCCATCCCGGCTCCGCCGCCGACGAAGCACATCTCGTTTTGGGTGTCCTTGGCGAAGAAGTCTCCGTAGGGACCCGAGATGGTCACCTCGTCACCGGGTTTCAGCGAAAAAATGTAGGATGACATGACCCCGGGCGGCACGCCCGTCGTGCGGGGGGGCGGCGTGGCGATCCGCACGTTGAGCATGATGACACCATGCTCCTCGGGATAGTTGGCCATGGAGTAGGCCCGGGTCACCGGTTCTTTGACCTCGGACACCAGGTCCCAAAGCTTCAACCGATCCCAGTCGGCCCGATACTCCTCGGCGATGTCGAAGTCGCTGTACTTCACCACGTGAGGGGGACACTCGATCTGAATGTAACCGCCCGCACGAAAAGGGACCTCTTCCCCTTCGGGTAGTTCCAGTACCAGCTCTTTGATGAAGGTGGCTACGTTGTCGTTGGAACGGACGCGACACTTCCATTTCCGAGTACCGAAGATCTCCTCGGGCAGTTCGATCTTCATGTCGCCCTTGATCTTCACCTGACACGAAAGACGAACGCCCTCGCGACTTTCGCTCCGATTCACGTGACCAGCTTCCGTCGGAAGCAGAGCACCCCCACCCTCGGTGACCTTGACCTTGCAGACACCGCAACTTCCCTTGCCACCGCATGCAGAGGGGATGAAGATCTCGTTGTCGGCCAGGGTCCCCAGCAGCGTTCCGCCGCTCTGGGTGGTCAAGCTGTGGTCAGGGTTCTCGTTGACCGAGATGTGCACAGCGCCGGTGCTGACGAGTCGGGAGCGCGCCCCCAACAATAGCCCGATCATGAGCAGGACGACGACGAAGGTGACGACTCCAGCAAGAACGGTCAGCATCGGTTTGATCCCTCCTTCACAGCTGAATGCCCGCAAAGGCCATGAAGCAGATCGCCATCAGTCCCGTCACCATGAACGTGGCGCCCAGGCCCCGCAGCGGCGCCGGCATGTTGCTGTAGCGGAGCTTCTCCCGAATGGCAGCCAGACCCACGACGGCAAGCAGCCAGCCGATGCCGGAGCCGATGCCGAAGACGGCGCTTTCGGCCAGCGTGTATTCCCGCTGCTGCATGAACAGGGACGCGCCCAGAATGGCGCAATTGACCGCGATCAGGGGCAAGAAGACGCCCAGCGCCGAGTACAAAGCGGGTGCGTACTTGTCGATCGCCATCTCCACCACCTGCACCGAAGCCGCGATGCTTCCGATGAACGTCAGGAACACCAAGAAGGTCAGATCCACGCTGGCCAGTGACGGGTGAATGAACGCCAGCGCGCCTTCGCTCAGGACTTGGCTGAGGAGCAGATTGTTGATGGGGACCGTGATCGCCAAAACGAAGGTCACCGCCAGTCCCAAGCCGATGGCGGTGTTGATCCGCTTGGAAACCGCCAGGAACGAACACATGCCCAAGAAGAAGGCGAGGGCCATGTTTTCGACGAAGATGGCCTTCACCATGAGGCTCAAATAGTGCTCCAGCATCGATCTTCCTCACATCGCAGGCGCGATCTCTCGGGCTGCCTCCGGCTTCGGGTGGGCCGGCGCAGCCGTCGGCACCACCTCTTCGTGGACTTCGACGACGCTCTCTTCTTCGACCTGGGCTGTCTTGACGGCGCGAAGCACCCAAATGATGCCGCCAATGACGAAGAATGCGGCCGGGGACAGCACCATGAGGCCGTTCGGTTCATACCAACCGCCCTCGGTGGTCAGCGGAAGCACGGGGTAGCCGAACAGCTTTCCGGAGCCAAACAGCTCCCGAAAGAACGCCACGACCAAGAGGATCCAGCTGTAGCCCAGGCCGTTGCCCAATGCGTCCATGGCCGAAGCAGCGGGTCCGTTCTGCATGGCGAACCCCTCGGCTCGCCCCATGATGATGCAGTTGGTGATGATCAGACCGACGAAAACGGACAGCTGCTTGGAGATGCGGAAGGCGTAGGCCTGGAGCACCTGATCGGTCACGATGACGAGTGAAGAGATGATCGTGAGCTGCACGATGATTCGAATGGACGGCGGGATGTGGTTTCGCAGCAGACTGATCGAGACGTTGCTCACCAGCAGCACCGCGGTCACGGCGATGCACATCACTACCGAGGTGCTGAGCATGGTGGTGACCGCCAAGGCCGAACAGATACCGAGGACCTGCCGTCCGATCGGATTGTCGTCGAACAATGGCTCCGTCAGCGCGTCGGTCGCTTTGCTCATGTCGATGCTCCTTGATGCGTCCTGAATTTATCGAGATAGGGCCCGAAGGCATGCTCGCCCAGCCAAAAGTCGAGGGTGTTCGTCACGCCGCGTGAGGTGATGGTGGCGCCGGACAAGCCGTCCACCGAATAGGGCGCCTCCTCGGGAGGCCCGACAGCCCCCTTGACAACTTCGATCCGCACTTTTCCGCCGGGCCCGTAGGCCTTGCGCCCGGGCCACTTGGCCTGCCAGCGAGGGTTCTCGATCTCGCCGCCCAGGCCTGGCGTCTCTCCGTGCTCATAGAACGTGATGCCGCTGATCGTTCGTCCGTCTCGTTTCATGGCCAGGTACCCGTACATGGTCGACCACAGGCCATATCCCCGAATGGGAAGAATCACCTGCTCGACCTGTCCTTCCTTCTTCACGTGATAGACCAGCGCGTTGATGGGAAGCCGACTCACCCTGGCCTCGTTGCTGGGCGCCGGCCGGCTTTGGCTCGGGTCCGAGGTCGCCTCGCGCGGGTCGTAGGTGGCTGGGTCCACCGCACCGTCGTTGTACTCCCCGGACTCGAGGTCGACGATCCTGGGTTCTATGTGTTCCTCGAAGCGCCGAATGACTTCCTCGGCGCTCAATCTCTCAGTCCGCCCGATGAGACCGGCTACCTCGAGCACCCGGGTCAATCGATCGACCCGGGCATTTCTTTCCTGTAGCGGCTTCAGGCCCACTGCTGCCGTCGCCACCAGCATGGCACACGCCAGGCACACGGCCATGGCGAAGCCCAGAATGTACGGTACCGAGTTCTTGCGGTCAGGCGCCGACATACCGAGCCGCCCTTCTGCGCTTGTTCGCTTCGATGACGTAGTGATCGATCAGTGGCGCGAACATGTTCAGGAACAAGATCGCCAGCATCATGCCTTCGGGATAGGCCGGATTGATGCAGCGGATGAGCACGCACAGAACCCCGATGAGCAGACCGTAAACCAGCTTACCCGACGCGGTGAAGGCAGACGAGACGGGATCGGTGGCCATGAAGACCGTACCGAAAGCCCATCCCCCCACCACGAAGTGATGGTGCCACGGCATATTGACCATGGGCGTGCTGTCGGAGCCGATTCCGTTGAGTCCCAAGGCCGTCAACCCGGTTCCGACCGTCACGCCGAGCATCGTCTGCCACGCTCCGATCCGGGTCCACAGCAGGAGGACGGCACCCAGCAAGCAAGCTAGCGTCGAGGTCTCTCCCATCGAGCCCGGAATCGTGCCCACGAACGCGTCCCAGTAGGTGTGGCCCGCCAGGTGGCCCGAGCCCTCGGCGTAGCTGGCAAGCCATGTGGCACCGCTGATGCCGTCGGCAGGAGGCTCGGCGGCCACCCAGACTTCGCCCGAAAGCTGGGCGGGATAAGCGAAAAACAGAAAGGCCCGGGCGGTGAGGGCCGGATTCAAGAAGTTCATACCCGTGCCGCCGAAGATCTCCTTTCCGATCACGATGCCGAAAGCGGTACCCAGCGATAGCTGCCACAGGGGCACCGTGGCTGGCATCGTCAGGGGAATGAGCATCCCCGTGACGAGCAGACCTTCGTTCACCTCGTGGCCCCGGATCACGCTGAAGGCCACCTCCAGGACGCCGCCCACTGCGTAGGTCACGACCATGATCGGGACGAAGTACAAGGCTCCGTGGACGAAGCAGCCCAGGACCGCATCGGACGCCACTGGCAGGTCGGTCCACCGGTAGACCGCCGTCTGCCAGTTGGCCAGCAGTGTGCCGCCTTGCTCCACGGTCCTGTGGATCTGCAGCCCCGTGTTGTACATTGCCATCATGATCGTCGGGACCAAGGCATAGACGACCGTGATCATCATCCGCTTCAGGTCGAGACCATCACGCACGTGGGCATCGGCTCGGGTGACCGAGGAGGGCGTGAATAGAAAGGTCTCACCCGCTTCGAAGGCCGGGTACAGCGGTTCGAGGGGCTGACCCTTTTGAAACTTCGTGCCCGCCTTTTCGAGCCAATGCAGCAAAAACCTCAAACTCACTGCTCCTCGTGAATCTCGTCTAGGATGCGACGGAGAGCGGGACCGAAGTCATTCTTGCTCGGACACACGTAGGTGCAAAGGCTCAAATCTTCTTCGTCCAGTTCCAAGACACCCAACTCTTCCGCCCACTCCAGGTCGCCGGCGCTGATGGCACGCAGCAAGTGCGTGGGCATCAAGTCCATGGGCATTACCTTCTCGTAGAGGCCGATGGGCACCATGGCCCGGCGAGACCCGTTCGTGGTGCTGGTCATCGGGAATCGCTTCTCGGGAATCAGCGCCGACAAGAACGTCGGCAGAACCGAATGACGGTTGAGCCCGGGGGCCGTCCAACCGAACAAGTGCCGTTCCCGCCCTTCTCGAATCACCGAAATCTGGCACGCGTAACGACCGAGGTAGCCGAATACCTCACCCATGGCTCTTATTCCACTCAGTACCGAGCCAGATATGATCCTGACCTCGCCTGCTTCGAGCTCGTCTTCGGTCACGAACGCAAGCTCGGCTCCCATCCGCGTTCGAAGCACCCGTGGATTTCGAACCATGGGGCCGGCCAGCGATACGATCTGTGTGACGTCCAGGTTGCCGGTACGGAACAGGTAGCCGATGCGGAGGACGTCCTGGTAGCCCAAATGCCACACCATCTTGTCGCGGTAGACGGGATCGAGCGAATGGATGTGAAAACCGACGGTGCCGAAGGGGTGCTTGCCTTCGAATTCGCTGCGCCGGGCGCCGCTGGCGCCGGCGTGGACCGGGCTGCCTCGAGCGACACACAGATGGACGGGCCCATCGGTCAGTTTCGAAAGCGCAGTCAGGCCCCGTTCGAAGTCTTCATCTCGGTCCTGCAGCGCCAGCTCGGGTTTGGGGGCCAGCGGATGGGAGTCGACCGCAGTGACGAAGAGGGAGTGGGGCTGCGTGCTGGGGTCTGGCGTTCGGCTGAATGGCCGGGTCCGCATCGCCGTCCACAGACCCGATTCCAACAGCAGGGCCCGGACCGATTCGCGGGTGCGGTCCGCGTCGGGACGGAAGTGCTCGAACCGAACCGGCTCGACGCGTTGTTCGTCCACGTCGATCACCAGGGACTGGAAGACGCGCTTCGGGCCCCGGTGGACGGCTCGTACGGTTCCGGAAGCCGGCGCGGTGAAGAGGACGCCCGTCAGACTGCGGTCCTCGAAGAGCGGCTCCCCTTTTCGGACGCGGTCGCCCTCTCGCGTCCGCATGCGGGGGCGGAGACCGACATGGTCGTGGCCCAGTACTGCAACTCGCGCGGGGTCGGGCGCTTCGCTGACGGTCTGGTCGGGTTGACCGGTGATCGGCAGGTCCAGGCCTTTGCGTGCTCGGAAAACCACGGAAATTTCCGCGACCTCGGACTCGATGTGCCCCAGCCGATCCGTCCGGTCAACGCCCGCGAGAGTCTGCGTCCATGGGGACGAACCGTGCGGCAAGGCGTCGATTCGTGGCCTTGCTGGGGCTTTCCGCGGGACGAACCCACGGGCGCTGCAAGCCCTATCGGGTCGTTTTGGACGTGGCGATGGGCGCGTCGCGGCGGGGCCGAGGTCTTCCGCTCCGGCCCGGAGAATCCCTGGCCGTGGAGTCGTCCGCGCTGGGGAGATGCGCATGGAGGCCATGGCTGTACCCGAGGCCGTTTGGCGCGTACCCGTTTGCGTGAGACCCGGCATCCCAGCGAGAGCCGCGTCCGATGATTTGCAGAGCATGACGACGCACTCGGTGATCGAGCCACCGCCCCGCGCTCTCATGCCCGACTACCTTCGGCTCGTTGCGCTTTTCGGCATCGTTGTCGTGAACGTTCAGTATATCGGATTTTCCGCCCTGCATGGCTTCGCAGATCCGGTCGGAGACAATCCGCGGGACGCGATCACCCTGTGGCTCGTCAACGGACAGGCGCTGTTCAAGACATACGGGCTGTTTTCTTTCATGTTCGGTGTCGGGCTGGGCTTCATGATGCGGTCAGCTGAACGGCGGGGGCAGCCCTTTGGGCCAATCTATCGCAACCGAATGATCGGGCTCCTGATCCTCGGCATCGGCCATGGATGCATGTTCTTTCCAGGCGATATCTTGACGATCTACGCGGTGACGGGCTCGATCCTCTACCTGTTCCGGGACTGGCCGGTACGGCGCCTCACACGCGTTGGCGCGGCCCTGCTGGTGCTACAAGCCGTCATCGCCCCGCCGCTGCTACTCGCCGCGCCAGCGACGCCGCCCCACATCGTCGCCCTGGAGCGCGAGACCCTGACTGCTGGCGGGTTCATGGACGCCGTCGCGTTCCGCAGCATCGGCTTCGCTTTCACGATGCCGTCGTTTCTCGTGATTCAGGGGGTTTCGGCGCTCGGGTGGTTCTGCCTCGGCCTCGCCGCCGTCCAATCCAACATGATCGAAGACCTTCGCCATCCGTTATGGAGGCGCGCACGGCGCTGGTGTCTGGTGCCGGGGGTTGCGGTGAGCCTTTTCGGGGCCGCGATCTGGCAATGGGGCGCCGCGGGACCCGGCGCCGTCGTGACCATCGCCGTGGCACCGGTCGCGACCCTCGGCTACCTGGGCGTGATCGCTGCGATCTCACGTCCGCCGGGGCCGACCATGGCACGCGCTCTCGCAGCGGGCGGGTCGAGCCTGAGCGTTTACCTCGGACAGTCGATCATTCTGTCGACCGTGTTCTCGGGCTATGGGCTGGGCCTGTGGGGAGAGTGCGACAGGCTGACGGCGGTCGCCATCGCCATCGCGACGACCGCAGGACTCATCGTGGCGCTCGCCATCTGGCGTACCCGCTTCACGTTCGGCCCGTTCGAGTGGGTGCTGCGGCGGATGACCCACGCCGGCCGTCAACCCCAGCCCTCGAGCCCGTAGGTCTCGCTGCGACTGTAGAAGAGCGTTGTCACCTGACTTGGGTTGCGGCGGTGTTCAACGGGCCGGGCGGATTCATGATCGGCCGGAGGCTCCGAGGGCATCGCGATGCTTCTGCCGCCCACCGCGAGTCACCGAAGCCTTCGGGTGCTTGGAAAGGCCACGGGACCCGGCCGCTGCATGAGCGCCTCGTCACCGCGTGAGCGAAAACAGCAGTACCGCCGCGGCCAGGCTGGAAGCCAAGAACCACCATCGGCGGGCTCCGGATGCGCCGCGCGCGATCAGCGAAACCCCGCCGACTGCGAGGAACGCCGGTGCTACGTCCCGCAGCTGGGTACCGCGAGCTACGGCGAGCAGGGCCACGAACGCCCCCAGGCCGAGCAGGACGGCTCCGAGCCAGGGCATCGTGCGTCGAGCCCAGGTTCGTCGCACCATCCTCGAACTCTGCCGGAGGGTCCCGGCGAGGCGCAAGCCCTTCGAAGTGAGGGCCCATGGGGCCGAGGACGAACGGGTCCGAGCCGAATCGCTCGACCGCCCGATCTTGCGTCCGGTCAAAGGACGCGCATTCCCACCGGGTCCTCTGAAAGTAGCCGAGCGGTGCAGCAGCTGTCCACTTTGGCCCGGGCAACGAGCCCTTTCGAAAGGAGGGCCGTTCTCGGCTCGGCCCCTCGAACTGCGGTGGATAGGCGCAGACCATGGCAGAAGAGCGGCGGTCCGCTCGCATTTCAATCGGCCCGCCGAAGCAGCAAGCGTCCGTTGGGCCGAGCTGTCACCCCGGGCGGAAAGCGAGCCAGGTGTCGAGACAGGCATCGAGACTCCGAAGCTGTGGATCGACGAGGGTGTGGGCCGGCTCGACCGCCTGAGGCTGACTTTCGCCAGCCATCCCAGAAGCAGATATGGGACCCCACCCATCAAACTGGCTCGGGGAGTCGCCACTCGAACACGCACGATTTTCGCCTCGAGGCGTGTCACTGATCCAGCGCAGGCGCTCGAAGGGATCTCGTACAGCGCGGAGAGGGCATGAGAATGGGAAGGCGTGTTGTCAAACCCGCACATCGATGATATCTCCCCGGAGTGGAACGGGCCTGGCCTTTCACCTTCCTCGTTTCATTGTTTTTGATCGGAACCCTGGCGTGTGGGGACGCGCCCATCGGACTTCGGTTGGTCCAAGCGCCTCCGTTCATCGGCGCCGGCAACACCGGGTTTCTCTTGGTGCAGGTGTTGAATGAGGACAGCGCTCCCGCAAATGACCATCGGGTCGAATTCTTCAGCCTCGACCCGACTGCAGCTTCGCTGCGGGCTCTCGGTGACTCGGCACCTGGGGCGCGGCGTGTTTCTCGATATTCCGGTCCGGCTGAGCTCGACGGGATCCGGCTTTCGGGAGTGGCCGACGTGGAGGTCGTGGTCTCGAGCACGGGAGCGGCCACGATGATGGAGATTTTGGTTTGGGTCGATGGGGCTGAGCCAGATCTGAGCGATCCAGACGCCCCCCTTCCCGCCCTGTCCGTACGTATCGAGCGAAGGGACGACCGTGAAAGCGGGTAATGCCGGAGGCGGCTGTCTCGTCTTTGTCCTCGTGTGCCCGATGGTGACCTGGGCCGAAGAAGAGGTACCTCCCTTGAACCAGCCGATTTTGGTGGCCGAGGATCTGGCTGTCATCGAGCAAATCAAGTGGCCCTCGATCGAAAGGAACATCGGTTTCGAGTTGAGTCTCGTCTTGCCCTCGGGAGAGCGGGTCGCGGCGCGCGTTGAGCCCGACGGAGTCCAGTGGAGGATCACGCTCCCCTACCTGCCGAAACCCGACGGGTCGATTCGAATTCGATACACCTATGTCTTCCAGCCAGACGAAGCTGAGGTGCGAAAAGCAGTCGAGGCCTTCGTGCGAGAACTCGTGGCTCGAGTCGCGCGAGCCTATTCCGAAGAGGCCCGAGCGGCCGAACCGGCAGGACGCCAACCAGCGCTGAATACGCCAGCATTTCGTGCGCCCCTCACGAAGTCCGTCAATGGTCTGCTGGAGGACGACAGCCTCTCGAATCTGTTTGTTGGCGAAGATGAGCCTGCAAGCGAAGCGCTGCTGAAGGCTCTGCAGTTCGAAGAGAACGGCGAAGTTTGGTCCCTTCAAGAGAGCAGCAGTCTCCGTCAGGCAGAGGCTTTGATCGAGCGGGCAGATCGCGGGTTTGCACTCGAGGCGCTCGGTAGACTGGATAAAGCGAAGACTTCGGGCGTCGCTCCCGATTGTATACGAGCCACCCAACGAGCCCGAGCCGGTGTTGACGAGGTCACTCCACCCGACATGGAGGAGCTGGAGGTGGTGTTTGCCACGTGCCGAACCTCCCTCGAAAGTACGGAACGAATTACTCTCGGTTTCGACCCCAGTGCCCTGGATCCAGACGAGAATTATTCGAAAACGACCGCTGGCGAAACTCTCGCACAGACCGCGACTTCAACTTCGCAAAGGGACGCCAACGTCGACATCGGGGAGTATTACGACCACGCTGCCCTGGTCTGGGCTGCTCAAGAGAAGCACGCCGCGAATGCCAAAGACGCGCTCATCGAAGAGCTTGGGCTCGATGGGTTCGTCCAGCGGGTCACCAGGCAGGTCGAACAGGCAGCAGCGAAGTTGACGAACGTCAAGCCGCGGCGACGTTGGGAGTTCACCACGGGCGTCGTGTACGTGGGGGATCTGGATGACGTGGTCGCGCCGCTGCTCCTGAGCGTATGCCCCGCGGGGTGCTTGCGGGCGGACGAGGATATCTTCAGCGCGCCGTTTTGGTCTGCTTGGTCCGTCGACTTTGGCGTCGCGGCGGCCACTTTGGATACGCCCAACCCTCGCTCAGGAGGTCTCGCTTTGATGGTGGGGGCCTCGTTCAACCCCGTTTCCATTCTTCGGATCGCTGGGGGTATCAACGTCTATGAGAATCAGCGAAGCCTCGACATCGCCGCAGCTCCGTACGTCGGTTTCACTGCCGATGTGTTGACCGCGGCCGAAGTGATCGCTCCGTTGGGCCTGGGCTTGCCGCGCCTGCAAACGGAGCCGTCCGAGGTCTCTTCCTCAGAGGAGTGACGCATTCATGCCGCTAAGCATTCGAATTCCGAATCCACCGCAACGGGCCGGTCCCTTCGACATCGAACTGTCCCTGGACACGCTCGCTCAAACCGAGGTGCGGATACGGCTGAAGGACGAATACGGAGATCTTCGGTTCCGGGTGAACGGTGTGGACGCCTTGGAGCATAGCACGCAGGTCGTGGGGACGGGTTCGATGGGGGTCGAGTCTTGGATCGACCGCGGGCAGCCAAGCATTGTCGTCGTTGGGAACGATGGGAAAACGGACACGGAAGAGGAGGTTTATGTCCTTCCATGAACTCGAGCCGTGGTCCTTTCGCGTCCATGCCGAGAAGAGATCGGATCCTTCAGGTTGGCGAGTGGGCAGGGCCTGGAGTCCTGTCTGGTGGCCCCGATGCCGTCTCGTTTCGAGACGATGGCCTCGGGGCCTAGGTGGGCTTTTGGCAAGCGTGCCGGGTTTGGGGGTCTCGGTTCCCACTCGGGGGCGCTTCCACGCCGGGGTTGTCGCGGCCCCGGGAGTTTTCGGTGACGGGGAGTGACCGAAGACTCCAGGGCCGGTCTACACCCCTGGCGCTTGCGGCCGATTTCGGACGTCGTGTCGCAGGAAGGACAGTGGCCGGACGACGTTCCGGGGCTGGCGCACGCCCTGAAATCGGCGCACGCTTGGGTGGAGATCGACGAAGACGGTACCGTGAGCGGCGTCAGCGCGAGTTTCTCGAAGACCGGCATCGCCGATGCGGTGGGGCGCCCCTTTCGAAGCCTCTTGGTGCCCTGGGACGCTGACCGCTTCGACGGGCTGTGGGACGGGCTGTGCCGGGGAGAGGCCGGGGCGGATTTGTTCCGCTTCACCCGAAGGACCGACAAGCGCGCGGCTTGGTTCATGATGCTCTTCACGGAGATCCCGGGAGAGTCCCGGCGGTTTTTGGCGCTGGGGACTGACGTGACCCGCACGCACCGTGACGCGGACGACGCGGTGAGCCAGCTTCGGTCTCTTCATGCGTCGAAGGCGGTGATCGAGTTCAACCTGGACGGGACCATTCGCACCGCCAATCGCAACTTCCTGGACGCCGTCGGCTACGAACTCGAAGAGATACGCGGCAAGCACCACCGCATCTTCGTATTGCCCGAAGACCGAGAGTCCGAGGATTACCGAACCTTCTGGAAGCGCCTCGCTTCGGGCGAATCCTTCAGTGCCCAGTACGAACGCGTGCGCAAGGACGGGCGTCGGATCTGGATCGAGGCCAGCTACTGCTCGGTCCAAACCCCGGAAGGCCGTCCCTACAAAGTGGTGAAGTTCTGTTCGGACATCACGGATCTGGTCGAGGCCTTCGTCGCCCTCGACCAGGCTGCTGACGACATCGGGGGGGCTTCCCGCCACATCGCCCGAGCCAGCGACCAGGTGGAGTCGAGCGTTCGCGCGACGCAGGATGACATTCAGTCTTTGGCCTCCGAGGCGGACGATGTGGTGGAACGAGCCAACGTCATGGCCCGCGGCCTTTCGCAGCTCCGGGGCTCGGTCGAAGAGGTGGCGGGCGATGCGGGCCAGGCGGCCAAGGTGGCGAAGGACGCCTTGCGCATCGCTCGCGATTCGAGCGTCGAAATGCGACAGCTGGGGGCGAGCTCGAACGAGATCGGCGGCATTTCCAAGACGATCGCCACCATCGCCGAGCAGACGAACCTGTTGGCGCTGAACGCCACCATCGAAGCCGCCCGGGCTGGGGACGCGGGAAAGGGGTTCGCGGTGGTGGCCAACGAGGTCAAGGAGCTGGCGAGGAAGACCGCGAGCGCCACCGACGACATTCACGACAAGGTCGAGGGCATCCAGTCCGGAACTTCCAGCGCCATGGAGGCCATGGAACGGCTTCTCGAGACCATCGAAACCATCGACTCCGCCCAGGCCAGCATCAGCTCGGCTGTGGAAAAGCAGACCCAGACGGTCCGAGACATCGGCCAGAGCATCGAAAAGTCTCGAGAAGGCATCGGCCGCATCGCCGAGCGCGCCAGCTCTGCTGCTTCGCGGGCCACCACCACCGGCTCCCTGGCTACCGACGCCAACGCCGTGGCGAGCGATTTGGAAACCTTGGCGCAGCGGCTCCGACTTCTCGCCCGTGCCGCGGATCCTCGCCGAGAAATGGCGGATGGAGTGCTCCCCGAGTCTTCTCGGCCGGGTACCGGGCCGACGCCCCTGTTGGGCCCGGTGGCCATCGACATGCGAGCATCCTGAAGACCGACTCGTCGCCCACTGCAACGCATCGAGTTTCGGTTTGCTCGAAAAGGCATGGAGCTCGGGTGACCCTGCGGTCGGCATCGGGAGCGGCTTTTGGAACGGCCTCACGCCGGCGGCTGTGCGTGCCTGCTCGAGCCGCAGAACTCGGCGACGGAGCCCATCGGTCCAGACATCCCAGAGCCCCCAGCCGGCCCCAACTCCCGCACCCACGGCCGCCCGAGCGGGGAGGGGCTTGACGAGAACGCCCGCGTGGCTAGCGGTGAGGGTAGAGGAAGTGGGGTGGGGGTGTCCCAACCCGAGGATCCGGGATTCCAGGTGCCGAGTTCTCCGGCCGAGGGAGTCGGGGCTGGCGGTCTGGCCCCGGGGAAAGGTTCGACTGCATGGGAAACGCGAGCCGAAATGTCCGGGACTTCTTCTACGTGTTCTCGGTGGTGGCGATCTTCGTCGTGCTGGCCACGGCCCTGAACGGCTGTCTGGACGTCGTGATGGCCATGCATCGCACGTGACCCGCCAGGTCTCGGCGACCCCCGAGCGTGGGGCGGGACTCGCCGGGTAGCCACCACTCGCTTGACGGGAACAGACTGGTGTTTAGCGGTTGGAAAGACAGGGCCGCCCCCGGGGCGGCCGACCTTGAAAGGAGGAACTTCCATGTTGTTGCGTTCGATCGGACCGAGCATTCCGTGGTGGGACCGCCCTTCGGGTTGGGTGAGTCCCTTCGACGACGTACTCGAGAATTGGTTCCGGGATCCCACGCGAAGCTCGAGCGGGGCCCCGCGGTTCGTCTCGCGCGACGATGGCCAGGCTCTGGCCCTCGAAGCGGAGCTTCCGGGGCTGTCGGATGAAGACTTCGACATTCACGTGGAGGACCAGACCCTGACCGTGAAAGGGAGGCGCCACGAAGAGGCACCGGAGGGCTACCGGTACCTGCGGCGAGAGCGGAGTCCGTACCAGTTCGTGCGGGCATTCTCCCTGCCGGATCACTTCGATCCGAGCCAGGCCGAAGCGCGGCTCGAAAACGGGTTTCTCCGCATCCGCGTGCCGCGTCGCCCCGAGGCGCAGCCTCGTCAGATCCCGGTAAGTGTCTCTTGAAAGGAGGGGGAGGAATCATGTCGACAGCGCTGACGACGCGAAATGAGAACCAGATCACCGTTCCGAATGGTCAAATGGCCGAGACGGGAGCCGGGGCGCCGCGAGTCTGGTCCACTGCAGCGGTGGACGTGCTCGAAGGGCCGGATGAATACCTGGTGTTCGCCGACGTGCCCGGGGTGCAGCAAGAAGACCTGCACATCGAGTTCAGCGACGGGGAGCTTCGGCTGTACGCGGAGCGTCAGGGCGAAACGGGTTCTTGGCCCGGCGCCTACCGTCGCTCGTTCCAGGTGGGGCGCGGTGTAGACGCGGACCGCATTTCGGCCGAACTCACCCGCGGTGTCGTCCAGGTCCATCTGCCCAAGCTCGAGTCGGCCCGGAGCCGGCGCATTCCGGTCCAGACGGACTGACGCCCGGGGGCTTTGAGCCAGTTTGGTGCTCGGGCGGCGGGGACTTCGCCCCGTCGCCCCGAGCGTGGCCCTTCGGGCTGGCTTCCGCCCGTGGCCCTGGAGATCGGGCTCGGGCGGCTCCAGGTTCGTGGGGTTGGCCTGGGCACTTCCGGGGTCCTCTTCGTCGCCATCGCGGCGGGGCACTTCGGCTATCGCCTCCAGGGGGGCCCTGGGGCTGGTGGTGTTCGTGCACTGGGTGGGCGGAGGTGCTGAAACGACCTTCGTTTCGGTGCTGGCCCGAGACGGAACGAAGATCGTCGCCTTGGCCGCCGTGCTCGTGACCACCGGAGCCGCCGCTGCCTGGTCGAGGTCACGAACGGGAACCTGGTTGGAAAGCGTATCGTCGAGTCTGGCATCGCCCGATTCAACCCCTGTGTCGTGTCCCGGGTCTGGCGGGGCGAGCGATCCCGATGACCATGGTGGCCCGCGCCTTGGTGGGTTGGCGGCGTGAGGGAGCCCAACCCACCCGCAGGCTCCTTGCGCTCTCGGGGGATGGACGCGACAAAGTGCTCGGGTTTGCTCGCCGGCGGGACGGCTTCCGTTTCTACACGAGTCGATGTGCCCTTTTCTCACCCCTGTTCTCTTCCCAAGCGAATCTTTCGGCGACCTTGCACCAATCCGGGACGACAGTGGACCCAAGCCCGGTCGTCTGGGTCGAAGACAACCCTCGAAAGTGACCGAACGGCTCGACCCATGTCCACCCACTTGCGTTCGGGCGCGGTCTGAGCCACGACGGGAGGATGCGTCGGTCCTGGTTTTGGGCTGCAGCTTGTCTTGCGGCTGCGGGCTGCGACGACAGCGAGCCCGCAGATCCGTGTGGCAGCCTGGTCGCGGCGAGCTTCGCTCCCGGCACGTTCGCCGAGGTACAGGGGCTTTCGGGGCTTCCTGCGGAGTTCGAGGTGCGGCTCGAAGGGCCCACCACGCAGCGCGTCGCACCCGCCCGCTACGTCGACGAGACCTTGGAATTCGTGGCGTTGCTCCTGCCTGGCGATGCGGACACTGGGGGGGACTACACGGCAGTGGTCGAGGGCACGGATTTCGCGTGCCGATACGACGTCTCCGTCGCACCCCTGCCCACAGTGGACGACCCGGACTTGTTCCTTCGGGAGATGGTTTCGGTGACGCAGGACTTCCTGAACGAGACCCTGGAGGTGGTCGGCACACCCGATCTGGACTTGCGGGACGCCTCGTCGGTACCCCGCAGCCTCACCGCCCTGGCCCTGGCCCAGTGGGTCATCGACCACCCGGACAACCCCTCCGACCTTTCTTCCATCGCGAACGGGACTGGACCCCTCGCCCTGGACCCGGGGGAAAAAGAAGTTCTGGCTCGTTCCCTCAAGGCTGCGGGCTTCGATCCCGAAGACTTGGAGGGGTTTGGCTCTTCGATCGGCGGGCAGGGCGTCACCGGGTGCGCGAGTTCCTTTCCGACGGTCAACACTTCGGATGAGCTGTCGTGCCTGTTTCGACTGCAGGACGCCATCGAACGCGTGAACACCTCCGCTGCGGGGCAGGCCATTCGTACGTCTTTGAGCGTGGCGGCCGGCATCGCCGCGGCCCTCACTGGAGGTGCGGGGGGTGTCGCCATCGGCCTCGCGAACTTCGCGTTCCAGCAGACCCTGGACGGCCTACAGGCCCTGCTTCCCCAGTCGCTGACGGACATGCTGTTCGACATCGGTCCGACCGAGTTCTGCGTGTCGGAGCTGATGAATCAAGATCCCCAGTCCGGTGAATGGACCAACCTGCAGTTCTTCGCGGATAGCGGTGTCTACAAGATCACCGTGTGGACCATCGTCGATGCGATACTGAGTTTTGGAGGCGGAGGTGCGGCGTACGGCAAGGCCGTCGAAGGGGCCGAGGCTGCGGCGCGACTCGGAAAATACGGCGACGAGATCGTCGAGGCAGCCGGTGTAATTTTGGATGGAATCGCTGCCGGCATCGTCAGTGTGGGTGGGTTCAGTGGAACCGCGTCGAATGGGCTGTTCTCGATCGGTCCGTTTTCCTTTGGGCCCGCGTCGGGCAACCCCGACGACGTGGATCAGATCCTGGGAGGCAATGCGTTTCGCCTGGTCGATCCCAACCGGTACGAGACCACCGGCATGACCGGCCTCGCCATCTTGTCCATATCGGCCAAGCCGTCTCGCTTCCGCGGGAACACTATTTCGAAGGACACCAAGCTCCGGGCCGACCGGGTGCGGATCGAGGTACCGACGGTCGTGGCCAAATCCGGAGGCATGGCCTTTCTCGAGGCCGATGTCGCCTGCATCGACAATCCCGATCTGTTTTGGACGTCTTTCGGAACCGACGGGGGGGCGGTGACCGATCCCGAGCTCGGATTCTATCGGGCGCCGGACTGCTCTCAGCCCGATGGGTGCTTTTACGCCTACGAGGTGACGGCCGAGCTTCGAAACCCCGGATTCGAGGGAACCCAAGGCCAGGGCTCGGTGCGGGTGGAGGGCTGCTGCGGTGCCCGTCCCCCACCAGGGTGTTCCGACGACGAACGCTGTGCCTGCGACCCCCCTCCCGACTTCTGCGACCAAGAGATCGAAGAGTGCCCGCCAGAGCCCGGTCCGTTTTGCTCGAGTCCGCAGGACTGTTTGTTTGGGCCGTGTGCCGACGGCCGCTGTCCGTCGCGAGGGCCCGACCCCTGTTGCGTCGACCCAGACGACTGCGAAGATTGCGAAGGGGATTGCGGCGAGTCCCTCGGCGACCCCCACCTTCGGACCATCGACGGGCTCGGCTATTCCTTTCAGGCGGTCGGAGAGTTTATCTTGACCGAGTCCACTGGCTCGGCCCCCGAGTTTGTGGTGCAGGCTCGCTTCGAGCCCGCGGGAAACTCCAACTTCGCGTCGTTTGCCACGGCGGCCGCCACCCGAATCGGCAGCGATCGCGTGGGCTTTTACTACCAAGGAAACGAGACGATCAGGGTTCTTCTCAACGGAGCCGAGACGATGGTCGGCGCCGGAGGACTGCCCATTGGCGGGGGCATGCTCAACCGAAGGTCGAATGGATACGAGCTCCGGTATCCCGGAGGTGAACGGCTGCTGGTAGAGCCCGCCGGAGCCTTGGTGATCACCGTCGACGTTCCCCAAAGCCGGCAGGGCGAGTTGGCCGGGCTGTTGGGCGAATACGACGGGGATCCGGAGTCGGACCTGGTCGACCGCTCGGGCCAGCCGCTCACGGGTGCGGTGTTCGGCTACGAGACCCTGTACGGTGACTTCGCCAACAGCTGGCGGATCACCCAGTCCGAGTCCCTGTTCGACTATGCGCCGGGCGAGTCCACCGCGACGTTCACGGACCTGGACTTTCCGGCGCAAGCCATCACCTTGTGGGATCTGGATGCCGACTTGGTGGAGGAGGCCGCTCGGACATGTCGAGACGCCGGCGTTGCGGGTCCCCGCCTGGAAGCCTGCACGTTCGATGTCGCGGTCACCGACGACGATGACTTTGCCGGAGCTCACGCGGGGCGGCCCGCACCGGAGATCGACTTCGAGCCACTTCACGACGTGTTGGGCGGGGCCGGCGATCGATTCGGAAGCCCCCGTGACCTCGTTCGGCTCGGGCCGGGCGCACCGGTGGCCGTCGTCGATAGCGAGGGACGCGTCTATCTGTACGATGTCTTGAACGACGTGATCGACGTGGTGGCGGAAGATCCGCTTCTTCAGCGTGGCGCTGCCATCATTCGAGATGGCGCCGGGTTCGCGGTGACGACCCTCGACGGAACGTTGATTCGCATCGCCGCCGACGGGAGCAGCAGCCAGTTTGCCGATGGGCTGGGGGCGGCATTCGGTCTCGCCCGGGACGACGCCGGCAGCCGCTACTTGGTCACCGACCGGGACGGCGGCGTGCTGCGGGCCGTGAGCGACGGTGGGCAGGTCTCGGTGGTGGAAGAGTTCGTGGACGGGGCCGAGCCTTTCGAGGTGACTCGGGTCGGGGACGTGTTCGTCGTGAGCGATGAGACCTACCTGTTCTGGACCCTGCGGGGTGGCGCAGCCGAGCCCGCCTTCGAGGTTCAAGACATGCCCTTCGCGGTCGGAGCCGGCCGTGGCCTGGTCGCTCTTTCGGACCGTCGATTCGGCGTGGCGGGCGCCGGTCAGATCTTCGAGGTCGACGTGGACACGGAATTGGACGGCAACCTGGACGCGGTGGGAATCGGGGTGCCGGGAGACACCATGTTGGGACTGACCCCGGACGGCCCCGGCTACCTTGCCGCGTCCTTCACCTTCGGAAGCACCGAGGGACGGCTGGTGCGGGTGTACCGCCTTCGAGGAGAAGGACAGTGAACGGCACGATCGGACGAACATGGGTGCTCGTCGCCCTGGTGACCCTGTCTTTCGCATGCTCGGAAGACGAGCAGGTGGCACCGTCGGGAACGCCGGTTCGGGTGTCCGCCCGGGACGTTCGCGACGTGGTCCAGGTGGAGGACGGCCGTGTCTGGGTGCTCGATGGCGTGGGGACCTGGG
>DAPKRQ010000058.1:0-1532 GCA_031800475.1 Myxococcales bacterium LLY-WYZ-16_1 | reverse complement strand
GATGGACGCCACCCGGTCGCCCACCCTGCCCGCTGCGGTCATGGGGGCGAGCGCTGCCCTGAGGCAGCCCTCGGTGTCGGTGGACGAGCGCCTGCGCGAGCGATTGCGGGCTCGGATCGACGAACTGGTGTCCGATGATGCTGCCCGACCCGACCGGTCGCCCGGTGCATCGACCATTCGCTCCGCCATCGCCGAAGGGGGCGCAGGCCTGGAACGGGGACGTGCCCTCAGCCGCCTGAAAGCCGCTCGGGAAGCGGTCCGGCGGCCGGAGCGGGCCGCCGACGGGGAAGCTCCCTCCGCCGGTCGAGCCACGCCCGACGCACCGGGAGGAACGGGTTGAGCCTTTTGGACCGGGAGCGGGCCGGCCGAAGCTTCCTCCTGGACCCGGAGGTCCGCCGGTGTCTGGCCGAGTTCGGACGGGCGCCCGACAGAGCTCGGGCTGCAGAGGGCCTGCGCGCGGCTGCCGCGAAATTGGACCCGCAACGGCGCGCGCAGCTGATGGACAAGCTCGCAGAGCTCGCCGTGGCCCAATTGGCGGTCTTCGAGAACAGTCGCACGAGAAACGTTGCGCCGTCTTCGGGCGAGGACTAGCCTCCGGGCGCCCCATGCGACTTGCGTTGTTTTCGGACGTGCACGGCAACATCGAGGCGCTCGAGGCCGTCCTCGAACGCTTCGAGGAGGTCGGGGGCATCGACCGCTACTGTTGCTTGGGCGACATCGTGGGCTACGGGGCAGAGCCTGAAGCCTGCTGCACGCGAATCCGCGAAATCGCCGACGTGACGTTACTGGGCAACCACGATGCCGCGGTGGCGGGTCGCATGGACTACTCCTACTACTACGACGCGGCACGCGAAGCGCTCGATTGGTGTCGCGAGCGACTGAGCCCCAAAAATCTGGAGTGGCTGGAGCGTCTGCCCTACACCCATCGAATCCACGAAGAGGTCGACCTGAGCCACGGCTCGCCGCACCAGCCCGAAGAGTACGACTACGTATTTTCAGCGGAACAAGCGCAAGACCTGCTCGGACTGAAGGAAGACCTGGCGAAGGTCACCTTCATCGGTCACAGCCACCTGACCAAGGTCTTCGCGGTGTCCGAAGAATCGGCGCTGGACGTGGTGGCGCCCCGATTCAGTCTCAAACCCCAATTCAAATATGTGGTGACGGTGGGCTCGGTCGGACAGCCACGCGACTATGACCCGCGAGCATGCGCCGGCATCTACGACACCGAGACCCGAACCTTCGAATACCTGCGGGTGGAGTACGACGTGGAAAGCCAGCGCCAGAAGATCCTCGACGCCGGTTTGGCCGAAAACTTCGGGACGCGCCTGCTCCTCGGAATCTGATGCCTCATCGTGCGCTCGCAGCGACCCTGCTGATCGAGGCGGCGCTCGGTTTCGGGTGCCCGCCCCAGTCCCCCGAGGTGGTGGTGGTGGCCGTCGACGTGGTGGGGGCCCGGTCCGACGGCCCTTCGCTGCAGGCCGATGCCCTGGAATCGGCCGTGCGCGAGGCTCTCGCCGGCGTGCAAGGCCTAT
>DAPKRQ010000057.1:0-29106 GCA_031800475.1 Myxococcales bacterium LLY-WYZ-16_1 | reverse complement strand
CCGCGAGCCTGGTCACTCGGTGGTCCGGCGATTCGCCGGGACCGTCCGGGCCCGGCGGGAGAGCCTGCTCGGGTTCGAGCGCTCGGGCCGGGTGGTGCGACTCGACGTCGACGAGGGCGACCGGGTCCGACCCGGTCAGGTCTTGGGACGATTGGACGTGGCTCGTTTGCGCGTACGCCAGCGCCAGCTTCGGGCCGCCCTCAAAGAGGCCGAGGCGCAAGTCGGCTTGTCCGAAGTGACGAACTCCCGTCTGAAGAAACTCTCGGCCAAGGCCTTCGCGTCCCGGCAGTCCCACGACGAAGCCCGGTTTGGCCTGGCTGCCGCGAAGGCTTCGGCGGACCGCCTGCGGGCTCAGCTCGAAGCGGTACGGGTCGATCTGAAGAAATCCAGACTCAGGGCTCCCTTCGGTGGAGTCGTAGCGGACCGACTCGTCGACGAGGGTTCGGTGGTCGCCGCCGGGGCGCCGGTGCTCCGGTTTCAGGAGCGGGACGGTCGAGAGGCCGCCGTGGGGGTTCCCGTGAACTTGGCCCGGGACCTGAAAGAGGGCTCGGTTCACCTGCTAACCATCGGCGGGCGGTCGCTGTCTGGCGTGCTCGAGTCCATGGTCGAAGACCTGGACCCGCGAACTCGGACCTCGCTCCTCATCTTTCGAATCGAATCAGAAGAACCAGCCTCGGACGGAGAGCTCGCCAAATTACAAATCGAGCGGTGGATCGAAACGCCGGGGTACTGGGTGCCCCTTGGCGCCCTGTCCGAAGGTGACCATGGATTTTGGAGCGTCTACCGACTGGTCGATGAACCCGACGGTCGAGCTTCGGTCGTCCGCCGGGAGTCGGTCGAGGTGCTTCATGCCGAATCCGAACGGGTCTTCGTGCGGGGCACCCTGGAGGAAGGGGATCGGATCATCCGCGCGGGCCTCCACCGGGTCGTTCCGGGGCAACGCGTGAGTCCGTTGCCGGCCGTCGGTCCGGCAAAGACCCGCGGAGACTTGCGATGAGTGCCCTGTTTTTCGACCGCCCCCGCGCCCTGGTGATCGTGCTGGCGCTGCTCTTCGTGGGCGGCCTTTCCTCGGCCGTCACCATCGTCAAGCAAGAGGATCCCACCATCACCAACGGGGTCGCTGTCATCGTGACGGCCTTTCCCGGGGCGTCGGCCGAACGGGTGGAGAGTCGTGTTACCGAAAAGATCGAAGACGAGCTGCGGGAGCTGGCCGAAATTCAGACTCTTAACTCGGTATCGGCCAGCGGCGTCTCCGTGGTGACGGTAGAGCTCGACGAACGGATCCTGGGCGACGACGTCGAACCCGCGTTTTCCAAGGTTCGGGACGCCTTGGACGACGCCCGCCTGCCGCCGGGGGCTTTGGAGCCGAGATTCGACGATGAACGCTTCGGCTCGTACACCCTGACCGTCGGCCTGGTCTGGGACTCCAGCGAGCCGCTCCATCGCGGAATCCTCTCTAGTTGGGCGGAGACCCTGCAAGACCGATTTCGAGATGTTCCCGGAACCGACCACGCCAAGGTGTTCGGTGCCCCGCAAGAGGTCGTTCGGGTGTCCTTCGATCCGGATGCTCTATCCGCGTCCGGCCTGCGTCCTGCTCGGGTCGCACACGCTCTGGCTCGAGCCGATGCCAAGGTAGCTGCCGGAGCGCTGCATGCCGATGCTCACGACGTACCGATCGAGCTGCGCGGAGAGCTCGATTCACTCGAGCGAATACGTCAGGTTCCCGTGCTGCCGGGAGCCGGGGGTGCGCTTCTTCGCGTCGGTGATGTAGCCACGGTGGAGCGGGCTCACGTGGATCCTCCGGGTGAGCTCGCCATCGTGGACGGACGACCTGCGGTGCTCGTCGCCGCTCAGCTCGCCGCCGGGCAGCCCTTCGATCGATGGATCTCCCGAATGGAGCCGGTGCTGGACCGCTTCGAAACCCAGCTGCCGAGTCGAGTCCGCCTAGAGCGGGTGTTCGACCAGACTGTCTACACGGAGCAGCGCCTCTCGGTCTTGTTTTCGAACCTCCTTCAGGGCCTTGCGCTCGTCGTCGCGGTTCTCTTCGTTACGCTGGGCCTTCGCTCGGCACTGATCGTCACGCTCACCCTCCCTTTGGTCAGTCTTGCTTCTGTATCCGTTCTGCGGCTGGGGGGAGTGCCCATTCATCAGATGTCGGTCACCGGGCTCATCGTTGCACTCGGTCTCTTGGTCGACAATGCCATCGTCATGGTAGATGCCGTTCGAGCGAAGAGGCTTCGAGGAGTTCCGCCTCGGGATGCAGTGGTTGCATCAGTACGTCACCTGGCGGTGCCCTTGTTCGCTTCCACCTTCACGACGGTTCTGGCTTTCATGCCGATTCTGCTCCTGCAAGGGCGTGTAGGCGAGTTCGTGGGCACCATTGGGCTCAGCGTGATCATTGCCTTGATCACGTCGTACGTCCTGGCGATGACGATCGTGCCGGCTCTCGCGGGGCGTTTCGCCGTGGCCGGGTCGGATGCCGCATCTCGGAGCTCGTTTTTGCGCGAGGGATTCCGTTGGCTGGGGGGAACCCATTGGTTCTCTCGGTCCCTCGATTGGAGCCTGAGGCACCCTTGGATTTCGGTCTTGGGAGTGTCTCTGCTGCCCTTGCTCGGCTTCGCCGGAGCTTCGACCCTTCCGCGGCAGTTTTTTCCTCCGGCCGACCGAGACCAGATCAATCTGGAGATCCGGCTCGCTCCCTCATCTTCGATTCGAGCGACCCGGGATGTGGTCGACCGGGTCGATCGGCTGCTCCGTGACGAGCCGGGCGTGGTGCGCACCACCTGGACTGTCGGCAAGAGCGCGCCTCCCTTCTACTACAACCTGCGCCAGAACAAGGATGGGCGGGCCAGCTTCGCCCAGGCGCTCGTGCAGGCCGAGTCGGTGGCCGCGGTTCAGCGCCTGATCCCGACAATTCAGCACGTGCTCGATCGGGAGGTGCCCGAAGCCCAGGTGCTGGTGAAGGAACTCCTGCAGGGGCCTCCGGTGGACGCGCCCGTGGAGCTTCGCATCTACGGCGCGGACCTGCAGGTGTTGCGTCGAGTCGGTGAGGCGTATCGCGAGCGCATGAGCCGGATTCCGGAGGTGACCCACACCACCATGACGCTGACGGCCGGAGCACCGAAGCTATGGTTGGACGCGGACGAAGCCGAGGCGGCTGGTGTTGGCCTGGGGCTGGTGGATCTGGCCGGTCAACTCGCCCTGCGTCTCGACGGGGTTCGGGGCGGAACGGTCCTCGAAGGCGATCGGGAACTTCCGATCGAGGTCCGGGCGACGGGCCCGGAGCGCCGGACTCTCGTCGGGATCCGTAGGTCGCGGTTTCAAGTCGGTGCAGAGGCGAGTTCGGGTGGCGTGGCGGGCGTTCCTTTGGAGAGCTTGGGTGACCTGACCTTGGAGCCTGCCATGGCTCGGGTGCCCCACCGCAACGGACTGCGGGTGAACGTGGTTCGGGCCTTCGTGGGGGCCGGGGTGTATCCAGAGACGGCCCAGACGGCCCTGGCTGGGGTGCTCCAGACCGATCCGGTGGAGCTCCCGCCCGGAACCTGGGTCGAAACCGGAGGCGACGCCGCGGAGAGGGCCGATGCCATGGGCAACCTGTTCGCGTCGGTGCCGGTGCTCGTACTCTTGATGGTCGCCACCGTCACGCTGAGCCTGGGCAGCTTTCGGCTCGGCGGGGTGGTGTTCGGGGTCGCGTTTCTGTCGATCGGGCTCGGATTACTCAGTCTGACTCTCTTCCGTCACCCCCTGGGCTTTCAGGCCATGATCGGCCTCATCGGCTTGGTCGGCGTGGCGATCAATGCGGCGATCGTCATCCAGTCGGCGCTCCGTACGGAGCCGCGGGCTTTGGCAGGGGACCGTGAAGCGATCCGAGAGTCGGTGGTGACCGAATCGAGCCGGCACATCATCTCGACCACGGTCACCACCTTCGGGGGCTTTTTGCCGCTCATTCTGACCGAAGGCGGGTTTTGGCCGCCCTTCGCCACGGGCATCGCGGGTGGCGTGATGCTCTCGACGTTGGTCTCCTTCTACTTCGTGCCGGCGGCCTTCCTCTTGATGACCCGAGGACCGGAGTTGAGCAAGCCGTCTTCCGAACCGAGCCCCAGGGCTCCCGCGGAGGTGCATCCGTGAACCCGACGTTCTTCATGCTGCTGCTCGCAGCATCTTTCGTGCAAGAAGCCTTGCACGGGGACACCGAATGGAGCGCTGACCGCGTGGCTCGTCGCGCTCTCGAGGTCGATCCGGGCATCGGAGCGGCTCGCCTCGATGCAGAAGCGGCGGCATTCCACACCGAGGAGGCCGAGGCAAGCATTCTGCCGCGCGTCGAGCTTTCGGCTCGCTTCACCCGGCTGACCACCATCGACAACGACCCCCTGGTGTCGCTGCCCGGAGGCACGGCCGAAGCGGTGGCTCTCGCCTCTCAGGTCGATGACCCGGAGGCCCAGGCGTTGTGGCTGACCCAACTCGCGGTTCTCGAACAGAGCGTGATCGAGATCCCCGAAAACCAGGGAGCGTTTCGGGCATCCATCGCGTATCCGGTCACCGCCCTGTTTTTCGAGATCCTGCCAGGGATCCAGGCCCGAAAGGGCGTGGAGGCCGCCCGGGTGCTCGAAACCGAGGTGGCTCGCCGGGCCGCGGAGCTGACCGCAGTCGAGATCTATTTTCTCCATGCCCGATCTCGGGCCGCAGACGCGGTGGCGAAGGTGGCGGTTGCCGAGGCCCGCCAAAACCTCGAGCGGGCCGAGGCTCGCTTTCGGGAAGGCGCGGGTGCCGAGCCCGAAGTGCTGCGCTTTCGGGCGCGTCTCGCGGAGGTTCGAGGCGTCCGGGCGGAGCGCCGGGCCCAGGTCGAGGCGTCGGCCGAAGCGCTTCGGGCCCTGCTGGACTTGGAAGGCCGGGGCCGAATCGGCATTGCCGAGCCGGTGGACCAAGCCCCCGCGCGCCGATTTTCGGAGCCGATCGGCACGTTGATCGAGCGGGCGCAGGAGCAGAGGGCGGAGGTTCGAGCTGTGACTCGACTGGCCGAAGCCCGTCGCACCGCCGCCGGAGCCGCGGGCGGCGCGGCCGTCCCGCGCCTGTCGGTGTCCGCCGAGATCCAGAGCGCCCGACCGAACCCCTCGTTCGTGCCGCCGGGTGACGGGTTTCGAACCAACGGCGCCGCCAGCGTGGTGTTGCAGTGGTCGCCGGACGGAGCATGGGCGGCTTCCCGCCGGGCTCGGCGAACCCGGCGAGAGGCGGCCCGGATCGAAGCCCAGCGGTCCGCCCTGCTCGACCAGATCCGCATCGAGGTATCGCGTTTCGCTTCGACCTATCGCGCGTCGTTCGAAAGATTCGAGGCATCGACCGCTCAGCGGAAGGCGGCGGAGTCCGCGTATGCGGCCCGACTCGAAAGCTATGGCCTGGGGCTGTCCGAGGGCAGCGAGCTCCTCGAAGCCTCTTTGGACCTGGATCGGGCACGACTGGCGGTGATCGACGCGGGCGTCCAGATCCGCGTCCGGGAAGCGCAGCTGATGCGGGCGCTGGGCGAAAGCCGGGTTGAGCGCTGAAAGTCCGACGACCTAGCGACGCTCCCGTCCACTCGAATGACTCGGTCGTTGCATCGTCATCTGCGAAGCGACGTCGTAGAAAACCGGGAAGACTCAGGTGAAAGGAAGGTACCAAATGAGATCGAAATACGGAGTGACGACCATTTGCATGGGAGCAGGCCTCGTGCTCGGTGCCGACGCGAAGGCCGGGGAAGGTGGGCGGTAACCGTGGAGGTGCACGGCATCGCAAGCGACAAAGGCGGCAAGGTGGGCTGCGCCTTGTTCGAAGGCTCCGACGGCTGCGCGGCCGGTTCGAGCCAGCGATGGGTCCCAGCCCACCTCCCCGATGGGGGCGGTACGGGTTAACGGACGGTACGGGTTAAGCCCAGATGCGTCGGGCCGGACCGGGGCAGAGCGCACCGAGCGGACCGCGCATTGCTTCGCGGATCGGGTCTGGGCCTTGATCTGAGGACCCTACCCTCGGACCCTGCCCCATGCCTGGCGCGACGGCCGCCTCGGGCCCCCCTGCGGGCTCCGTCAGCGCGCCCCGGCGGACCCTGCTCGAGTGGTTTGCCGGGGCCCTGGTCGACGAGATTCCCAACAGCCGCATCGCGTCGGCCCTTCGGCGACCGGGCGACGGGTCTTGGGATGGCTGGCTGGTGTCCGCCGCCCGCGCCCTCGGGTGGGAAGCCGAGCGGGTCGAGGCGGCTCCCCGCGCCATCGGTGGCGAGCGGGAGTGCTGGTGGGTGTCCTGCAGCACCCGAGGCCCGGAGCGCTGGCTGGTTCTGACCGGCGAGCGCGCCGAGGAATCCCGCGCCAGCGTGATCGACGGCGCCACCGCCCGGGACGTTCCCAACGACCCCGAGACGCTGGCTGAGGTTCTGGGCCTGGAGCAGTCGGACGAACCGGTTACTTGGGTCCGGGTCACGCCCGAGCTTCCGCTGCAGCCCCTTCGCTCCGGCGGAGCTCCCGAGAAGGTTCCACCATTCGAGCGATTGCGGCGCTGGGTTCGACTCGAAAGAACCACAGTCTGGGCCGTGGTCGCCTACTCCGCAGTCATCGGCGTCATCTCCTTGGCCTTGCCTCTGGCGGTGCAGTCGCTGGTCAACTCCCTCGCTCTGGGACGCCTGCTTCAGCCGCTCATCGTGATCTCGATGGGGCTCTTGTTCCTATTGACGCTGGCGGCTGCTCTCCGCGTGCTCGAGGTGTACATCGTCGAGCTTTTGCAGCGCCGCATGTTCTCGGATGTGGCGCGGGACTTGGCTCGCCGGCTTCCCGGCGTCCGAGACGAAGCCGGTGGACCGTGGGGGCTCACCGAACGGATCAATCGCTTCTTCGACGTGGTCGGGGCACAAAAGGCCGCGTCTTTTCTGCTGCTCGGCGCCACCGAAGTCGTCATGTCGAGCATCGCCGGTCTGCTCGTGCTCGGGTTCTATCACCCCTACTTGCTGATCTTCGATCTGGTGCTGATCGCGTCACTCACTTTCGTGATCTTTCGCTTGGGTCGAGGCGGAATAGGGACCGCCGTCGAGGAGTCGCACGCCAAGTACGAGCTTGCAGCTTGGCTGGAGTCGATCGCTCGCCAAAAGCGGCGCTTCGCTTCGCCCGAGGGAGCTACCTGGGCCGCGCGCAACACGGACCGCCTCACGGTCGAGTGGTTGGGCCGAAGATCCGACCACTTCCGAATCCTGCTTCGGCAGACCATCGGGTTCGCGGCGATCCAAGCATTCGCCAGCGCCAGCCTGCTCGGTCTGGGCGGTTTTTTGGTGTGGAACGGTCAACTAACGCTCGGCCAGCTGGTTGCATCGGAGCTCATCATCACGTCGGTGGTGAGCCAGCTGGCCAAGTTCGGCAAGCACGTCGAATCGTTCTACGACCTGAATGCCAGCGTCGACAAGCTGGGAACTCTATTCGACCTGCCCACCGAACCCGCTTCGGGAGAACTCTTGGAGCAGCGGGACAAAGGGCTTCGCTTGGATGTGCGCTCGGTTTCGCTGGGCGGCGTTTCGTGCAGCTTTTCGGCCGCGCCAGGGGAACGGGTTGGATTGGTGGGCGTACCCCACGGAGCCCGCAAATGCCTGTTCGCCACCGTCTTTGGAACCCGGGCTCCCGAGTCGGGACAGATCCTGCTGGACGAAGTGTCGGTCCGGGCGCTGGCACCGCGGGCGCGCCGGCATCAGCTCGCTTGGCTCGAAAGCGCCCTTCCGGTCGGGGCTTCGCTCGAAGAGAACCTCAGCAGTCAAGACTCGGAGACCACGGCCGACGACATGCGGCAGGCCCTGAGCCGGGTCGGACTGGGGCACCTGGTACGCGAACTGGATGATGGCTTGCGCACATGGATTCATCCGGACGGAGAGCCGCTCGGACGCGACGATCAACTGGCGATCCAAGTCGCGCGGCTTCTGCTGCGGTCTCCGCGCCTGGTGATGATCGACCACGCGCTCGACGTGCTGGACCCGAATCGGGCCGAGGCTCTGGCCGACGCGCTCGCGGAGCGTGCCTGGACCGTAATCTGGGCGACGGAACGGCCGGAGCTTCTCGCTCGGTGTGACCGGGTCATCCGTTGGTCGGGCCAAGGCTTGGTGGAGAGCTCCTCATGATGGGCATCGGTGCGCAGGGAACCTCCTTGCAGATCGCGCGCTTGACCCGATGGCGAGACGAAGCGCGGTTCGCGCGGATCCTCGGCGGGATCGCTCTGGTCGGGCTGGGCGTGCTGCTGGTAGCCCCCTGGCAGCAGAACGCGGTCGGCGCTGGCCAGGTCGTCGCATGGTCGCCCAACGAACGACGTCTCGACGTCCAGGCACCCGTGAAGGGGCGGGTCGTACGGTGGCTGCATCGAGAGGGAGACCAAGTGGAGCGTGGCGAGGTCTTGGTGGAGCTTTCGGACAACGACCCAAAAGTGCTGGAGCGCTACCGCTCTCAGCGGGATGCAGCCAAGCAAGGGCTCGAAGCCGCGGGCGCTTCGGTGGAAGCGCTTCAACAGAAGATCGATGCCATCGGGCGAGAAAGGGAGCTGACTCTCGAGGCGGCCGCGGCTCAGATCCGAGTGGCTCGGCGCAAGGTCGACGCCGTGAAGCGGCAGCTCGATGCGGGTCGAGCCAAAGCGCGGGCCGCGCAGCTTCAGCGCAGACGCATCGGCAAGCTGACTGCCAAGGGCCTGAACTCGCAGCGAGATCTGGAGCTGGCTCAGCGAAACGCCGCCCAGGCCGATGCCCGCATCGAGGAACTGCGCGCCAAGCTCGAGGCAGCCCGGTCGGAAGTCGCGTCGAAAAAGGCAGAACGGGCCCGACTCGGCGCGAAATTGGCCGGTCGCATCTCCGCGGCCACCGACGAGCTCGAAGCCGCCAAGGCCGCCAGAGCCACCGCTCGCTCCAAGCTGGCCCAGGCCGAACGGGCCCTGGCCCGACAGGACTCTCTCGAGGTGCGGGCCCCTCGAGATGGCATGCTGACCGATGTCCGGGCCCGAGAAGGCAGCGCCTTCGTGAAACCCGGCCAGATCCTGGCGGTGGTCGTGCCGCGGTCGGACGTTCGTGCCGTCGAGATGTACATCTCTGGCAACGATGCGCCGCTGGTGGTTCCGGGGCAGAAGGTGCGGCTTCAATTCGAGGGGTGGCCCGCCATTCAGTTCGGGGGTTGGCCCAAAGCCGCCGTCGGTACCTTCTCCGGCGAGGTCGCGTTCGTGGACGCCCGGGCTACCTCTCGCGGTCGGTTTCGAACGTTGGTGCTGCCCGGCGAAAACGCCCAGTGGCCTTCTGCCGAAGTGCTCCGGCAGGGCAACCGGGTCAACGGTTGGATCCTGCTCGGGCGCGTTCCTTTGGGCTACGAGCTGTGGCGCCAGCTGAATGGCTTTCCGCCGGACCTGCCTCCGGAGGCGGCCAAAGCGAGCGGCATGAAGAAAGAAAAGCCCACAAAGCCCTGATCCGCCCCGCAGTTCACCGCCGCCCTCGGTTCCAGTACCTTTCGAAATCTCGAGGGCCGCCCGTGCCGCTCGCGCCGTAAAAGGCCCAAGGGGATCTGCCGACTGGAGAGCGGGCCCGAAACTATTTCGAAAAGCGGGGACCCCTACCGCCAGCAGCGCCTGCTGCTCCGAAGCCACCGGGATCCATCGACGGGGACACGCCGTCAGTTCGCTTCGAAAAGGCGTCCTCCAGGGTGGCGAGCACCGCTCGCAGATCCAGGGTATCATCCAACAGTCCCTCGAAAGGATCCCGCTTTCGACCGCCGGCGCGTTTCGGTGCTGTCTTGATGTCGTAGCGGCGAGGGTCCAGGTCGGAGCGCACTCGACTCCACGGAACGGGCATCGACACCGGAGCGCCCCGACGGGCCCGCACGGCGTAGGGGGCCACCAAGAGTTTACCGGGGCCGTTTTGCAGGGCGTCCACGTATACCTTGCCGCCGCGGGCGGTCAGCGCCCGGTCCACCGTGGCGATGTCGGGGTGCCGCCGTACCAAGAGCTTCGCGAGCAGCATGGCCAGATGCTGGGTTTGCGGGTAGTCGAGCGCACCGCCCAGCGCCACCAATACGTGCAGGCCGGTGCTGCCGCTGGTCTTGCACACACCATGGATGCCGAGATCGTCGCAAAGGTCCTTCGCCGCCCGGGCCAGATGAACCACATGGACGAACGGCGCTTCTTTGGGATCCAAGTCCAGGATCAGCCAATCGGGCCGCTCGAGGGACGACGCTCGACTCGCCCACACGTGGATCGGAATGCTTCCCATGTTGATCGCCCATAGCAGAGAGTCGAGGTCTTCCAGGATCGGATAGTCGATGTCCCGGTCGCCGTGTTCGCTGTGGATGCGCACCCGGCGGATCCAACTCGGTGCGAATTCGGGAAGATTCTTTTGAAAGAAATTCTTTCCCTCGATTCCATCTGGGTATCGAGCGAGTACAGCCGGGCGGTCGGCGAGCCAGGGCAGCATGTGGGGAGCAATTTTCCGATGATACTCGATGAGATCGCCCTTGGTGTAGCCGTCTTCGGGCCAGAAGATCTTCTCGAGGTTCGATGGTTCCATGCCTCGCTCCAATATGGCCGCGCTAGCCGCCGAGCTGGGCCCGCTCGCTTCTCGTTCCGGCGCGGGAGGCGCCGTAGAGCAAATGGGATCGGGGGGGGTGTCGGACCAACCGGCGAAGCGCGGCATGCGCAAGACGCCTTCTTCAGTCCACTGAAGGTAGCGTACTCGGACATGCAGTCGCGGTTCGGTCCAAACGGTATCCTTTTCGTTCACCGAGGGGGGAACCGGGTCCAGCGGGGGCTGTTCCCGTTCATATCGGTCGAGTTGCTCTCGAACGCGCTGTAGCTCTCGGTGCGAAAAGCCGGTCCCCACCCGGCCCGCATAGGCCCATCCGTCTGCTGCCAGAGGGCTTCCCAGATGGAGGCTCCCCACGCCGCTTCGGCTTCCCTTGGGAAGGGTGTAGCCCAGCACCGTGAACGTTCCTTCCCGAAGAGCGGGGATCTTCAGCCAGTCTTTCGACCGGCGCCCCCGATACGGGGCGTCGGCCCGCTTGGCGACCAGGCCCTCCAGATTGCGGGCCCGAATCTGCTCGAACATGGCTTCCCCCCGCTCCCGCACGTGGTCGGCGAAGCGGACTGGCCCCAGCGGCGGCACCACCAGCCGCAGCAGCTCCTTGCGCTCCTCCAGGGGCAGCTCCCGCACATCTTTTCCCGCGATCTGCAGCAGGTCGAAGGCGTAGTAAGTGGCTGGGAGCTCCTGGGCCACCCGTCGGGGAGCGCGGCTTTGGGAACGGCGCTGAAGGAGCTGAAAGCGGGGATGGGCCTGGTCGTCGAGCACCACCACCTCCCCGTCGAGCAAAAAGCGTTCCGCCGGCAAGCGGCGCACCAGACGGGCGAGGTCCGGAAATGCTTCGGTCACATCCCGGTGGCTGCGGGTTCTGAGTTCCACCCGGCTCCCGTCGCGCTCGACCAGGAGCCGATAACCGTCGTACTTCAGCTCGAACAGCCATCGTGGATCGGTGAACGGCGCGTCGATGGTCTCGGCGAGCATGGGGCGCGTTCGGCGTGCCACCAGATCTGCCGGAGCGGGGGGCAGATCGATCGCGGCGAGCCGTTCGGCCAGGGCACGGCCCCGTTGGGGGAGTTCGTCGACGGTGCAGCCACTGAGGATCGAAGACGGGGAAAGGTCCGAGCCATCTTTTCGAGCGAAAATGTCCTTCTTTTTGATCCACAGCCAGTCTCCCGACTTGGTGCGCACCAGGGTCCAGCGTCCACGGAGCTTTTGCCCATACAGGTCGAACAGGAGCTTTCCTTCCTGCAGTCCCCGCCGCGGATCCTCGGCCGCCGTCCACCGGCCGCGGTCCCACAAGATCATCGAGCCCGCGCCGTAATTGCCGGGCGGAATCACCCCCTCGAAGTCGGCGTACTCCAGGGGATGGTCCTCGGTGCGAACGGCCAGGCGCTTGACCGACGGGTCGACGGACGGCCCTTGGGGAACCGCCCAAGACAACAACACGCCATCGAGGGCCAGTCTCAGGTCGAAGTGGAGTCGCCGAGCCGCGTGTTGGTGCACCACGAACACGTCAGGCGGCAGCCACCGCTCGGCCGGTTCCTCCAGGGCCGGTCGGGTGCCTGGTTCCGGGGTGTGGTCGGGGCGGCGCTTCGCCCGGTAGGTCGAAAGCCGTTCCTCCGAAGAACCCCGTCTGCGGCTTTCGCCCATTGGCGACCCATAGCGAGGGCGGCACCGCCCCCTCAAGGAATCCCTGCGGCACGGGGCGCTCTGTGGTGGTGGTCGACTTTCCGACCGGAGCGCAGAAGGTCCGGGACCGGCTGCGGGAGCCACCCGGGTTCCCGGAAGCGATTTTCTGGAGACGCACCGGCATTGTTCAGTACATTCCCGAGCGTGGCACCCAAGGCCATCAGCACCGGGACCATCTCGTTCGGTCTCGTGGCCATTCCGGTTCGTCTGTTCTCGACCGCGAACCCGAACGCATCGGTCTCGTTCAGGCTATTGTCTCCCGAGGGTCATCGGCTCAAGCAGCAGTACGTGGACCCGGCGGCGGGCGACAAGATTGTTCCGCGTAAGGATATGATCAAAGGCTACGAGGTCGCAAAAGATCGGTTCGTGACCTTCTCCGAAGACGAACTGCGGGAGCTTCAAGAGAAGTCCACCCAAACGATCGAGATCGCAGAATTCGTTCCGGAAGACCAGGTGCCGAGGGTCTACGTGTCCAAGTCGTACTACCTCGGGCCCGATCGGGGCGGAGATCGACCGTACAAGCTCCTGTCGCGGGCGCTCCGCGAAACCCAGCGGTGCGCATTGGCCAAGTACGCGGCGCGCGGCAAGATGTACCTGGTGCTGATCGCTCCCCGAGACGATGGCCTGGTGATGCACCAGCTGCACTACGCCGACGAGATCGTCTCTTTCGACGAGGTGCCCAAGGGAGACGCGGAGCCGAAGGAGGGCGAGCTTGACCTGGCGGTGAAACTGATCGAGCAGCTCGCGAACGATCGATTCGAGCCGGAAAAGTACGAGGACGAAGTGCGGACCCGCATCATGGAAGCGATCGAGCGAAAGACCCGGGGTGAAGAGCTCACGATGTCGCCCGACGAGGCGCCCAAGGCCCAGGTCATCGACCTGATGGACGCGCTCAAGGCCAGCTTGGGAACGGAAGAGACTTCGAAGGGCCCGCCCAAGAAGTCGAGCCGCCGAAAGAAGACCGGTTCCAAGAAGGCCAAGAGCTCCTGAGGTCTCCATGCAAGGATACGGCTCGAAGGAGGTGGCGAACCTCCTGGGCATATCCACGGCTCGGCTGGCTCGATGGGTTCGAAACGGTTGGGTCGAACCGACCTTTTCGGAAGAGGGCGAGCCGAGGTTTTCCTTTCGCGATGTGGTGCTGCTTCGACGAGCGAAGCAGCTGTTGGACCAACGGGTGCAGCCCTCTCGGGTGAAGGCGGCCTTGGATGCCCTGCGGCGAAGGCTGCCGAACGACACGCCCCTTTCGGCGGTGCCGATCCGTTTGTGGGGAGGTCGCTTGGTCGCGTCCGATGCTTCGGGGCCCTGGGAGCCCGAATCCGGCCAATCCTTGTTTCGCTTTGCGGACGAGGTCGAGCCCGTGCCGCCAGCCGGGGCGATCCGCTCCCTGCCCGAGACCTCCGGCCCGGTCGAGAAGACCGAAGACGATCTGTCGGCCGACGAGTGGTTCGAGCTGGGCGCGGACTTGGAGTCTTTTGCTGCCGACCAGGCCCGCGACGCGTACCGGCGCTGTCTGGAGCTGGACCCGGAGCATGGAGAGGCCCGCATGGCCCTGGGCCGTCTCGCCCTGGACCGTGGCCGGCTGGACGGGGCGGAAGCCCACTTTCGGATCGCCCATCTGCTGGCGCCGACCGACCCGGTGGCGAGCTTTCACTTGGGTCTGGCCCTCGAAGCACTCGAGCGGGAAGAGGAAGCCCGGGGATTCTTCGAGGCCGCGGTGCGGACCGACCCTCGGTTCGAAGACGCGTACGTGGCTTTGGCGCGGGTGCAAGAAAGGCTGTCGGACCGAAAAGGTGCCCTTCGAACCCTGTCCGAGCTCCGTCGGCTCCGGGACGAGACCGAGTGAACGCCCGTCGTGGGATTTCGATCCGGTGGCCCGGCCCCGAGCCGCTTTTCGGGCCCCGGACGCGGAGGCGCCAGCGAGATCCGCTCAGCGCAGGGCGATCTGCCCGGTTCGTCCGGCCGAACGACGGATCCGGCCGAGGAGCTCCGGCAGGTTGGTGCCGACCAAGCCCACGGCGAAGCGATGGCGCTCTTCGCGCATCTTGCGGGTGGCTTCGAGCCAACCCGCGGCGTCCACGGCAGCCTCGTCCAGACCGCCGCGAGCGATGAAGTGCTCGAGGTCCACCGCGTCGTTCAATCGGCCCAGGGCGTCCTGAAACTTCTTCAGTTGCTTGAGTGGACCCGACACGTCGAGTTGTGGAGCGAGCTCTTCGGACGAAAGCTCCAGCGCGTAGCGAAGTCGCTTGATACGAATGCGAAGCTTGTGGTGTAGCGTTGCGGCCTTCGGGTCGCTCAACGGCTCGTACAGGTCTTCGGCCGCCTCCGTGCACGCGTACAGGTGCGTGGCCACCAGGTCAGAAAACGGTGGCGAGTCGGCCGGCGCGAGGGCTCTGGCCTTGCGCCGGTGCCGCTTCAGGCGCTGTCGGTCGTAGCGCTGCAGGCATGCGGACAGGATCTTCCTGCGCCGCTTGTCGTGGCGCTTTTTCAGGCTCGCCAAAGCGGCTGGGTCCACGGACAGAGCCTCCGCGAGCCCGTCCAACTCCTCCAGGATCACGTCCATCTCCCGGCTCGCGCCCAGGCGACGCCGCAGGCCCTTCGCGCGGGCTTCGACCCGCTTTCGAGGGGCACTGGGGAGGACCGGCGCGAACAATGCAGCAGCCGCTTCGAGCCGCCGGCACGCCACGCGCACGTCGTGCACCCATCCTTCCGGTCCGTCTGGGTGACGTTTCGGCTTTCGCAGGGCGGTGCCATATAGGTCTCGGACCCGGAGGTCCCAAAGGTCGCGAGGGTCGGTCGATGTTTCGGTTGAGGGCTTTGTCATCTTGCGCCTCCGGGCGAAACCCCAGTTTACAAGACGCGGACCGATCCGGCCAGTGGAGTTGACGGACCCGGATGCTTCGGACGCAGGGAGTCGATCAGCCCACCGATCGGTTGGCCGTCCTGCTGGATCTGGCGGGGAGCGGCCACTGCTTGGTGGACGTGGGAACCGACCACGCCCGGCTGCCCCGGGACGCGGTCCGCCAGGGCCGTTTTCAGAGGGCCATCGGGATCGACCGAAGACCCTCTGCCCTGGCCCGGGGCAGGGACACGGTGGCCCGGGCGCGTCTTCGAGACCGGGTGGCTCTGCACCTGGCAGAGGGCCTCGCTTCGGTCCGACCCCATCAGGCGGATGTGGTGGCCCTTGCGGGGATGGGGGGCCCGACCATCTGCGAGATCCTGGAATCGGTGCCGTCGGGGGTGACCCGGTTGGTCGTCCAGCCCAACAGCCGGGTGTCGGAAGTCCGACAGGTGCTGGCGGGGCGTGGATGGCGCATCGACGACGAGCGTCTGGGCTACCAGCGCGGCCGGCTGTTCCCGACCATGGCCTGGGTCCCGGGTCCCGGCCACCTGACCCTGTTGGACGCGTGGCTCGGTCCGGTGCTCCGGCGCCGGGGCGGGCCCCGGTTCGCGGCCTACCGGGCGGCCCTGATCGCCCATCTGCGGACGGTGGCCGCCCACGAGCCGCAGTCGGAGGCGGCCCGCGTCCTCGATGCGGTGGCTCGCGAGGCCGGATTCGAGGGAGAAAGTCGCTCCACCTCAAGTTGAGGCACCGGTGTCCGATGATCGTCGCGGGGAAGGATCCCTCACCGAGGCATGTCATGACTTCGAACGCGTCCCGGATCTGGGCCGACCTGTTTGGTTCGGACCCGAACGGAGTCCTGGTGTTCAACGGTCGAGGCCGGGAGCTGTACCAAAACCCGGCGGCTTCGGCTTGGCTCGACGCCTTGAGGTTGTCCGCCGGGCAGCTCGCCGAGAACTCGTGGACGGGTTCCGAGCGAAAGGCCGATGGTCACGGTCGCTGGGCCCGGATTTCGGAGTCGGTGCTGCCACCGGGCGCGATCGACGACGCAACCCGGTTGATCCGCATCGAGAACGTGACCGCGGACGTCCGGTCCCGAGAACTCGAAGACCGGCTGCTGCATGCGGAGCGACTGGCCGCCATGGGGCAGCTGGCTGCCGGCGTCGCCCACGAAGTCAACAACCCAGCTGCATTCGTCACGGCCAACCTCTGCCTGGTGCAGGAGCTTCTCGAGACGAGTCTGTGGGGGCTCGAAGAGGCTCCGGACCAAACCGAGCTGCGTTCTCGCTTGCAGGAGTGCGTAGAGGTGACCCGAGAGAACCTTCAGGGACTGGGACGCATCTCGGCCATCGTCAAGGATCTCCGTCGATTCTCACGAATCGAGCGAGACACTGTCGAGTGGGTTCACGTGAACGAAGCGGTCAATGCGGCTTGCAACCTGGTGTACAACCAGATCCGGCACCGCGCGCAACTCGTGAAGGAGCTCGACCGCGTACCCTCGATTCCCGCCGACCGACACAAGCTCACCCAGGTCTTGATGAACCTACTCATGAACGCTGCCCAGGCGATTCCGGAATATGCGACTGGGAAGTTCATTCGGGTGCGCACGGAGCGGCGCGCCGACGAGATCGAAATCTCGGTGATCGATTCGGGCCGCGGTATTCCGCCCGAAATGAAGGACCAGATCTTCGATCCCTTCTTTACGACGAAGGGGCACGAACAAGGGACGGGCCTTGGACTCGCGCTCTGCGCGGACATCGTTCGCCAGCATGGAGGTCGAATCGAAGTGGACAGCGAAGTCGGAGTGGGCTCCTGCTTTCGAGTGATTCTGCCCGTCGAGACCGGGCTCGTGCCCCGAGAACGCATCGCGGAACGGAAGGAGCCCGTAGCTCCGGTGCGCAAGGGCCGTATCTTGGTCATCGATGACGAACCGTTGCTGCTGAAGGCGTTTCGCCGGTCGCTCGCACGAAGCCACGAGGTCGTCACCGTCGACAGCGGCCGTGCGGCCCTGGATCTGCTCCGACGAGACGCGGCATTCGACGCTGTGGTGTGCGACTTGATGATGCCCGAAATCGACGGCATCGAAGTCCATCGCTGGGCACGGCTGCATGCTCCGGCCCTTTCCCGCCGATTCATCTTCTGCAGCGGGGGAGCCTTCACCCATCGGGCGGGTGCCTTCTGCGACAATGTGGATCTTCCGGTCTTGGAAAAGCCAGTTTCCACCCGGGATCTGGAGCACGCCATTCAGAGGTCGCTGACCGAGACCATTCCGATTCCAGTGCAACCCGAGCAGGACACCATGGATCTGGGCGGGGCCTGACGAAAGGCCCTTCGGTCTCGACGTTGTCGGGATTCGTGCGACTGGGTTCGACCCAGCCGGGGAGCTTCAGCGGGAGCGTTCGAACTCGAACAGCTGCACGCCCCCCACGATCGACGGCCCGGCAGAGAGCGTTTGCTGCCAGGCTCTTAGACCTCTCAAGCGCGCGGCGCCCGCCACGCCGGCTGCGGAAACCCGAAACGGGTCGGTGATCAGTGCGCGTCCGGCCGGCCTCAAGCGCGCCTGCAAAAAGCGAAGCACGCCCCTGAGCATGCCATCATCATAGAAGACGTCCGACGCCAAGATTCGGTGAAAGGTTCCGAGGTCCGGAGGAGGTTCGTTCCAGTCGAACGCGCGAAAGACCACGGTCACTCCGTTGCGCCGCGCATTCGCTTCGACCCATGCGCCAGCGCGGGGCTCTAGGTCGGCGGCGACGACACGCCGGGCGCCAGCTTTCGCCGCCGCGATGGCGCCCGGTCCGATGCCACACCCGAGTTCCAGAACATCCAGGTCCGACCAGTCGTCTCGGGCCCCGACTTCGCCCACCATGGCGCGGCCGCTCGGCCACAGGCATGCCCAGTGGGGTGCGTCTCGGCCCTCGGGGCCGAAAGCATCCCGGACGAGTTCCGGCAGCTTTCCGTGCTGCACCAAGCGCAGCATCTCGGCGCGGAAAGGAATTTCCACGGGGTCCGCGGCATCCGTCATCGATGGCGCTCGCTCAAGATGCGCTGCGGCGAGAGGTCTTCTTGGTGCTCTTCTTGGCAGCGGCGGCGACCTTTTTGCTGGGCACGGGCTTCGCGGTCGCGGGTGCAGCGACCTTGCGGGTCCGGCTCGTGCTGCGGGCTTGGGTCGTCGCCTTTTTGCTGTGGGCCTCGGGGGCGGAAGCTCGGGTCTTGGCGGTCGACCGATTCTGGGCGGGGCTCGATTTCGTCGAGCCGTTCGCTTTTGCGGCCGATGGGGCCTTCGCAGCCGCCTGGGCCCTCGGACTGCCTTGGGTTGCCCGGCCCGAAGCCGACACCTTGGCCGGGGTTTTCGAGGCCTTGCCCGAGCTCGCTTTGCTCGAGCCAGCGGTCTTGGCCGCAGAAGCGGATTTGCGCGAACCAGCGGCCTTCGCCGATGAAGCCTTCCCCGGGGCGGCGGCCCTTGCCGTGGAAGCGCTCTTCCCCGAGCCGGTGGTGCTTGCCGGGGGGGGCTTTGCCGAGGCGGCGGCCTTGGTTTTGGAAGCGGCCTTCCCGGAGCCGGTCGCCTTGGCCGAGGGGGTCTTTGCCGCGGCGTCGGCCTTGGTCTTGGATGCGGCCTTCCCCGAGCCGGTCGCCTTGACCGAGGGGGCCTTTGCCGCGGCGTCGGCCTTGGTCGTGGATGTGGCCTTCCCGGAGCCGGTCGCCTTGGCCGAGGGGGCCTTTGCCGCGGCGTCGGCCTTGGTCTTGGATGTGGCCTTCCCCGAGCCGGTCGCCTTGGCCGAGGGAGCCTTTGCCGCGGCGGTCGCCTCCGACGAGGGGGCCTTTGCCGAGGCCACAGTTTTCGCAGGGGGTGCGGCTTGGTTCGAGCCGATCTCGGCCGAAGCGACCTGATTCGAGCCCGCGCCTTTGGAACCGGCTGCGGTGGCCGCTTTCGTCCTCGCAGCCCCTTTCGCGGGCACCGCCTTGGCGGGCGGGTTCGTCTTGCCCGAGGCCGTCGTCCCGTTCCCTTCCTTGACCGCCGGAAGCTCCGGCAGCTGGGTGAAGTACATCCGCATCGGGGTCAGGTAGCGGTCGAGCCAAAGCGACTCCATGGCCGAAACCAGGGCGGCGGGCACTTGCGTGTGCTGGATCGTGACCAACGAGGTCCCGTCTTCCCGGTCCTGCAGGTCCACTTCGACCCGCGAGTCGGGCTGCTCCTCGGGAAACGCGTCGGTCCGAAAGGTGAACCCGAGTTTGGCCCCGTTCCGCAGTTTGATCAGTTTCCCCCGGTAGTTGTCGGTCTCGATTCGACCGCCGACCCGGGCCTCGATGTTCGAAGTCTGTCCTCCGGTGAAGCTCCCGTGTTCGCGATTGTCGAGCCACGCTCCGTACACACGGGCCGCTCGGGTCGGCATCAGGCCGGTGATCACGACCGTTTCAAGCTTCATGGAAACCCCCAAGACATCAGGTTTGTCCCCGACGGGACGATCCGAACCTATGTCCGCACCATCGGACCCGTCAACTCGGGCTCCAGAATCTCGTTGACACCAGGTCTTGCCCCCTCCTCACTGGACGCGTGGGGTTGATCGGAGCGTTTTGGGGCGCAGGCGGCGTCTTCTGCCTTCTCTGCTACGCGGTGATTCGCCTGACCCCCATCGGGTGGGCCCCCATTCGAGAAGGAGGCCTCAGTTGGTTCCACTGGGTCGCCTACGCCGTGAGCCTCGGTCTCTTCCTGTATACGGAAGGCTACAAGGCGTTTCAGCTCGGTTTTTCTCCCCGGGTGGCGGCCCGTGCCCACGCTTTGCGACGGGACCCGCAATGGGTTCGGGTGCTTCTGGCGCCCGCGTTCTGCATGGGCTTTTTCGGGGCGACCCGACGCCGAATGGTGGTGAGTTGGTCCGTGACCTTGGGCATCGTGGGACTGGTGGTGGCGGTCCGGCAGCTGCCTCAGCCGTGGCGGGGGATCGTCGACTTGGGGGTCGGGGCGGCCCTGATGTACGGCGCAGCGTGCCTGGCGTTCTTCTTCTTGCAGGGCTTCGGGCGGCGCTTGGCCGTAGCGGATGACGTGCCGGAGCCGGCCGTCAGCATTCCGAAAGTGGCTGCTTGAAGTCGGCGATCCGGTCAGGCCTCGGGGCCACGGGACTGGCGGTCTTGGCCGGCCTGGGGTTCGCCGTCGGGTTGGGGGGTGCGATCGGCACGCCGGCGACCGAAGACCGAGGTTCGGCTTCGGACACCGAGCGCCCAGACTGGAAGACCCACTGGTACGACGGCCGAGCCGAAGTGAGCGGCTACCGGCTGACCCAGCCCCGGTACGGCACCAAACGGACCGGCAAGGCCGTGCTGATCTTCGTGACCGAGCGTTTTTCGGAAAGCGCCCGCGTCAAGGCTGATTCGGGGCGCCATCCGCCCGAAGACCTGTTCTCCGTGGTGAAGGTCGGGGTGGTGAAGGACTTCCAGACCGGCATCTACGACTACCACCTGATGACCACCGCCTTCGTGGGACTCGAGCCCCACGGCGGCAGGCCGGCCGGAGCCCTGGCCAAACTGACTTTCTCGGCGCAGGAATGGTGTGGCCTGACGTTCGAGGAGTGGCTGCCCCGGGAAGGGGGCCTGCTGCGGCGGGCTTTCAGCTACTTCGACGGAGAAGGCGATCGGACCCTGCAGTTGCCGCTGCCGGCCAACGGGTGGAGTGTGGATCAGCTGCTGGCTCGCATTCGCGGGCTGCCGGGGCCCCTGCTCGCGCCCGGACAGTCGGTGGAGCGACCTCTTTTGGTTCGCGCCGAGCGGGCGGTGCTCTTTCATCGACCGGTGGCGTGGGGGCCCGGGCGGGTGTCCCGGTCTGCGGAGACGGTCTCCGTGGAGGTCCCGGCCGGCACCTTCGAGGTCGACGTCTACCGGGTGGAATCGGAGCGGTTTTCGTATCGCTTCGACGTGGAGCACGCTTTTCCGCATCGCATCGTGCGCTGGACCGGACCCGACGGCGAGCAGGCCGAGCTGCTCGGCAGCGAGCGCCTGCGTTACTGGCAGCTCAGCGGCGAGGGGGATGCGTCCCGGCTGAAGGGGCTGGGCCTGCCGCCTCAGTCTCTCCCTCCAGCCGCCCGCTGAGTTCGTTCCAGCCGGTCCGCGCTCCAAAAGAGCAAGCCGCTCGCCACGGCCGAAAGGGTGGCCACCGTCAACCCGGTCACGGCCACCGCCACGTCCCGGTCGTGTCGAGCCCCCAAGGCCCGAACCTCGCCCGGGGGAGCACCTGCCGCCCGCGCTTCGTCGCGGGCTCCGTCGCTCGCGGAAGACAGCCCCAAGAAGGTGCTGCCCAGCACCAACCCAAAGGCCCCCAGCCCCGCCGTGCCCCACGCCAAGCCCCGGCGAAACGCGGGCCGGGCGCGGTCCGGCGCAGGAGGAGGCTCGGCCACCAGGGTCTCGATCCAGGCCCGATCGCCCCCGGCCAAGACGATCTGCGCCGCAGCCGACGCGGTCTCGACCCGCATCGGCCCGGGCCGTCGGGTGAGGTGCAGCGGCGTGCGACCGGCAGCCTGCCCGTCGATCATCACCGGCAGACCTCCGGGTTGGCTGCGCACGACCACCGTCGACAAGCAGGCTTGCCGGATTTCCGCCTGTTTCGCTTGGGCTTCTCGGGCGTACCGACAATCCGGGCCGCATGCCTCCCGAAAGCGGTCGAAGGTCTCCAGAGCGCGGCCACACCGACCCGCGCGCTGTTCGGCGATGGCGATGTTGAGCAGAAAACCGGGATCCGGCACCTCGGCATACGCGGACTGCAGCTTTTGAATCGCCGCCTCGTACCGACCGCGCGCCAACAGCTCGAAGGCCTGGTCCCGCAGGCGCCGGGCCCGCTCCGCTGCGTCGGGCTCGGGATCGGAGGGAGGCTGGGACGCGGCCGCAGTGGGCACCATCACGCTTCCGGTCGTCATGACGAACGCCAAAGCCCCTACGATGGTCCGAATCTTTCCCGCAGCGGCTGCCCGCAGCGCCCGCCCAGGAAAGGGTTGGCCAACGACCGGGTCCCCTGTCACGTTGGAGTCCCTTGGCGAGCGACGCCCTCGACATCCGCGACCCGCTGTTGGGCCGCGTGCTGGATTCCAGCTACCGGCTGTGCCGCCGCATCGAGCATGGGGGCACCGGCACGATCTACGAGGCTGAACAGCTTCGGGTCGGCCGGCCGGTGGCGGTCAAGGTCCTGCGACTGGCGCTCGCCGACGACCAACGAGCGGTCGAGCGGTTCGTGCGGGAGGCGGAGATCATCTCTCAACTCGAGCATCCCAACACGCTGAAGCTCTTCGACTTTGGCCGGCTCGAGGACGGTCGGCCGTACCTGGTCACGGAGCTTCTGGACGGCCAAACCCTGGCCGAGCGCATGGGCAAGGGCACGATCACCGTCGGTTACGCCGCTCGAGTCGCGCAGGACGTTTTGCTTTCCCTGTCCGAGGCACACGGCAAAGGCATCGTTCATCGGGATCTGAAACCTTCGAACATCTTCTTGCATCGCACCGACAGCGGGGAACGTGTGCGGGTACTGGACTTTGGCATTGCCCGGCTGGCCACGTCCACCACCTTGACCGAGCCTGGCATGATCATGGGTACGCCCGCCTACATGTCCCCCGAGCAGGCGCTGAAGGACGAGGTGGACGGCCGCAGTGACCTGTACTCCCTCGGAGCGATTCTCTTCGAGATGCTCACCGGACGGCCGCCTTTTCTCGCTCCCCACCCCCAGACCCTGATCCTGAAGCATGCCTTGGTCCAAGCGCCACGTTTGCGGCAGGTGGGTGCCGAGTTTCCGGACGCACTGGACGAGATGGTCGCCGCGCTCTTGGAGAAGGAGCCCGAGGGTCGCCCGGACAATGCCCTGCAGGTGCATGCCCGTTTGGCGCCCTTGGCCGACGATCCGACCGTGGCCCCTCCGGCCCGTCCGGTCTGGGACTTCGACTCCGACGACGAGCTGTCCCAGCTTCGCCCCCGGCTCGTTTCGAGCACCTGGATGGCGGAGGTGGAGCCTGTCGCGAAGACCGCGTCTCGCCGGATCGACCCGACCGTGTGGATGGGCGCCGCCGGAGTGGTCTTTTTCCTGTTGGCCCTCACCTTGGGGGCGGTCCGGGTCCTGGTGCCTGGGCGGGTCGATGTTCCCTCGCCCCACGCGCCCGGGGCCCGTGCGACGGAGGCGGTACCTGCCCGGCCCTCGCCCGTCGTGAACCCTCTCGGTCCGCCGGCGCCCCTGCTTCACGGGGCCGTCCCTGCGCCCGAGGCCCGGCCGGCCCCACCCGAGCCCGTTCGCCCCACCCGAGTTCGGGTGAGTCGGGCTCCTCCGGGTTTCGTGGACGTGGACCTTTAGGGGCTCGGCATTGAGCGTTGCGGGATTCGCGCTGGAGCGATTGGACCGCTGGATCGGAAGCTTTCGAGCGCGCCGGCGAGTCGCGTCGGGCGTCGTGGGCGTCTGGTACGACCCGCTCTACATCCCGTTCGATCCGGAGGGTGCCGAGGCGGGGGCTGCCACGAGTTCCCGGCGCGGGGATCTGGTGATGGGGCGACTCGCCCACGACGGCTTCATCGAGCCCAGCGCCGTCCGCAATCCGAAACCCGTCGACGTGGATGACGTCGCCTCGTTCCACTCTTGGGCCTATATCGAATCGACGGGACGTCCGGAGACCCTGGCTCGGATCTACGGAGTGGTTCCGGAGATGATCGATGTCGAAAGGCTCCTGTCTTCGGCGCGCACGGTGGTGGGAGGTACCGTCGAGGCTGCCGAAGCCGTGGTGACGACCGGCCTTCGCGTGGGTCTCAATCTGGGCGGCGGCTTTCACCACGCCGAACCCGAGGCCGGGTCTGGGTTCTGTGTCTATAACGACGTGGGCATTGCCATCCGGAGGCTCCGTGCCGCCGGATTCACCGAAAGGATCGGGATCATCGATCTCGACGTCCATCAAGGCAACGGCAATACAGTTGCGTTCGGACCGAATGACGGCGTCTCGGTCTATTCGATCCATGGAAGTCGCTGGAATCGCATGGAGTGTCCCCATCACCAGGAGATTCACTTGCGCAGCCGTCCCGACGATTCCCGGTATCTGGCTGTGCTTCGGACCACACTGCCGTCCTTTCTGGACCGGCATCGCCCAGAGCTGGTGTTCTACGTGGCCGGCGCAGACGTCCTGGCCGAGGACCGGCTCGGTACCTTCGGGCTCACCTTGGAGGGGGTGTTTCGGCGAGACCGCATGGTGACGGAGTGGGTCAGAGATTTGGGCGCCGGATTGGTCGTCACCCTCGGCGGCGGTTACAGCAGTTCGGCCTGGGTTGCCCACTACAACCACGCTCGGTTTCTATTGAGCGGATCAGCTCGCGTGACCGAACTCCGAGGCCGGGGAAATGCGCTGGAGAAGAGTTTCGAGCGGGTGGCCCGAGCTCTCGACGAGCGGGATCTGCGGGGAGATGTGCTCGATCTGTCGATCGACGAACGAGATCTTTTCGGCCAGCTGTCGGCCCAACCCCGCGCCCATCGCTTCCTGGACTACTACTCCGACGAGGGCGTTCGCATCGCGCTGGAACGTTACGGCATCTACCAGGCCCTGCGGGAACGTGGTTTTTCGAATCTCGAAACCCACCTCGACGCGTCCAACCCGGAACGGCAGGTGATCGCAGTTGACGGGGACAAAGACGACGAGACTCATCGGCTGTTGGAACTGGTCGCCCGGAAGCGACTGATCGAGGTCGAGGGACGGCGCTTTTCGGCGCTGCACGTGGAGTGGCTGCTCCTGCAGGACCCAACTGCATCCTTCACGCTCGATCGGCCACGCCTACCGGGTCAGGAGCATCCGGGACTGGGCCTGGTGATGGTCATGACCGAGATGCTGAAGCGAGCCTGCCTGCGCCTGTCGCTGGCGGGTATCACCCATCGCCCAGCCCACTATCACAACGCCCAAGGCGCACCGCAGAGCTTTCGCTTCATCGATCCGGCCGACGAGGGTCTGCGACGAGCCATGGGCGTGGTTTTGTCCGGTCTCACCATCGCCGAAGCCTCCCGGCTCGTGGACGAAGGCCATGTGAAGCTTGCCGACGGGACGCCCGTGCGCTGGGAGGTGAAAGAGCACGTTCTACCTCTCGATCCGGAGCTTCAGGCCATATTCCGGTCCGAGGACTACCGCGGCCGGGTGACCGAGGCGACTCGCTACTGGCTGCAACGAGGCTTGCATCCGGAAATCGAGGCCGACGGGGCCGTGCCCGTGGCAGAAAGCTGAGCCAGGGCCATATCCTGGCCCGGTTGAAGCTGCCCGACCGGTCCCCGTTTTCGACGCTGCCCATCGCTTCATCGGGGTGGTACCCGGCCGGCACCGTCCACTCTGTCGAGTCAAGAGTTCTGGTGCGCCTGTTCGGGCCAGCGGTCGAGTTCAGCCAGCGTCGATTCCGTCAAGCGCAGCACTTCTTCGCGGCTCGTGGGCGCGGGTCCGTCGTGCTCGACCTGTCGGGCCCACTCGGCCAGGGCCCGGGCGCCGAAGTTGGCGGCGAATCCGGCCAGTCGATGGGCTTGGATCTGGGTGCGTTCCGCATCGTCGCCGTCGAGCGCCGCCAGGAGGGTATCCACTTCGGTCCGCATCCGCTCCGAAAACCGGCGGATCAGGTGCATCAGATCGGCCGGCTGCAGGTGTTCGGCCAAGTGGTCCAGTCGCTCCCGGTCCACGAACACGGGGGCCGATGCAGCCGGGGCCGGGCCGACGCGACCGCTCTGTAGCAGCAGCCGGTGTGCCAACTGGACGAACGTCGAGCGGTGAAAGGGTTTGAGCAGGACCGCGTCGAGGCCCACTTCGACCGGAGCGTTGTGGTGTTCGAGGGTGGCGTCGGCGGTCAGCGCCACCACCGGCGTCCGTCCGGGGGGCCCGGGCAGCCGGCGGATCTGACGGGTCGCTTCGATGCCGTCCAGATCCGGCATGTGAACGTCCATCAGGACCAGGTCGAACGGGCTTCGCTCCATGGCTCGAAGCGCCGACCGACCGTCTTCCGCAGTGGTCACCCGAAAGCCTTCTTGCTCCGAGAGCAGCCGGATCATCTGGCGGTTGACCTCGTGGTCCTCGGCCACGAGCAGGCGAAGGCCCCGGGCCCAGCCGGGGTGGGGCTCGGACGCGCCCTCCGCGGACCCGTCCGGGTCGGGGGAGGAGGTGCCGACAGGGAGCCGCAGCTCGAAGTGAAAGCGAGAGCCGGCTCCCTCGGCGCTTTCGACCGAGAGGCAGCCGCCCATCAGCTCCACCAAGCGCTTCGAGATGGCCAGGCCCAAGCCCGAACCTCCGAAGCGGCGATGGGTCGAAGCGACACCTTGGACATAGCGGCCGAACAGGCGTGGAAGTTGCTCCGCGGGAATGCCGATGCCCGTGTCCACCACCTCGAACCGAAGCGGTACAATGCCGTCTTCGACAGCCGCGTCGGCCCGCACCTCGACCCGCACGCTGCCGGATTCGGTGAATTTCACCGCATTACCCACCAGGTTGAACAGCACCTGCTGCAGCCGCGTGGCGTCACCCCGCACCGTGATCGGAACGTCGGGCGCAACCCAGGTTTCGAGCTCGATGCCCTTGTTTCGGGCGCCTGGCTGGAGCACGTGGCCCACCAGACGTACTGCGCGGCGCAGGTCGAACTCGACCTCGTCGAGCTGAAGCGCCGACTCGTCCAGGCGCTCCAGGTCGACGACGTCGTCGAGCAGGGTCAGCAGGAGGTCTGCCGAGTCCCGCAGGCTGTTCAAAAGAACCTGCTGGCGCTGCGTCAGCTCGGACTTCTCCAACAGATCCGCCAGCCCGACCACGCCGGTCATCGGGGTCCGAAGCTCGTGGCTCAGGTTGGCGATCATCTCGCTGCGACTCTTCGCCTCGCGCTCGGACTCGGCCTGGACCATCAGCTTGTCGCGAACCGTGTCGATCCGACTGCGGAGGTCGGCCAGTTCCGGAAATGCTTCCAACGGTTTGGAGGGTTCGTTCAAGTCGCCCCGGGCCAGCCGATCGATGGCTCGCTCGAGGGCACGGGCCGCTCCGAACACTCGGCGTTCCAAAAACCACGTCAAGAAGACCCCACCCGCCGCCAAGAACAGAGCGAGGCCGCCGAGCGGCACCCAGCGAAGCACCAGCGCGCCGGCCAAGATCAGTCCGGCAACCACCGGCAGCCCGGCTTTTCGTAGGTGCGACGCGCGCTCGCTGTACGTCGGCTCGGTCACCAGCTCCGACTCTGCAGGCAGTGCGCTGCCGGCGGCAAGGTCAACCGAAACGAATGTATCTCACAGTCGGACGGTTCGAAATGCGGATTGCGCTCGATCCGGTCGAGCAGCGCCGTCGATCCAGGTTCCCGACAGGCTCGATCCCCTTCGCCCGTCGATGCGCACCGTGATCGGTGCATTTCGAGCCGGTCGTGGCCCGTGCGGGTCCAGGGGTACGTCGACGGGAGCGTAGTTGTCGGTCAGGGTCCGAAGCCAACGGCCATCTTCTTGGCGTATTTCCAGGGTGACGGCCTGACGAATCGTGCCGATCTGCCGATCCAAGAACGCCGCCCACCGCTCCTTCGACCATCGGTTCAAGATCCCGCTCCGCCGCTTGATCTCTTTGGGGTCCACTTTGGGGCCGAGGCGTTCGGACGGCGTACCCGAACGGTCCGAGTAGCTGAAGACGTGCACGTAGTCCAAGTCCGCGGCTTCGACGGTCTGCAAGGTGTCTTCGAATTCGGCTTCGGTCTCGCCCGGAAAGCCGACGATCACGTCTGTGCCGAGGCAGGCTTGGGGGACTGCCTTTCGGATTCGGCGGAGCAGAGCCACGTAGTCCGCGCTGCGGTATGGCCGAACCATTCGCTTGAGTGTGCGGTCGGAACCCGCCTGCAGTGGCAGATGGAAATGGGGAGCGAGCTTCGACGGAGGGCAGGCCCGTTCCCACAAGCCCTCCGGGAACTGCATGGGCTCCATGCACGAAAGCCGCAGCCGGTGAAGCCGTGGCAGCGCCAAGAGGCGGTCGACCAGTCCGTCCAGCCCGATGGGCGGATCCAGGTGGCGACCGTAGGTTCCCAGGTGGATCCCGGTCAGCACCACCTCGGCGTGGCCGCGGCCGGCCAGATCCCGAACGCAGTCGATCACCCGGTCGGGCGAAGCGCTCTGGGCCCGGCCCCGGACTGCCGGAATGATGCAGTAGGTGCAGTGGGCGTCGCAGCCGTCCTGGATCTTCACGAACGGGCGGCTTCGATCCAAGACCCCGCCGACCGGGTCCAGGGGAGCGTCCGGCTCGGGGCCGCTGCGGAGGTCCCGGTGCAGGACCAACGGCTCCGCACCCGGCGCTCGTTCCAGGCGTGCCGCCAGGTCGGCCAGCCGGTGCTTTTCGCTGTTTCCCAGCACGCCTTCCACCCCCAGCTGCACCAACCCATCCGGGTCCCGCTGGGCCATGCAGCCCGTCACCACGATGCGGGCCCCCGGCTGCTGTCGCCGGAGGCGGTGCACCGCTTTGCGAACGTCGGCGTCGGATCGATGGGTGACGGTGCAGGTGTTCAAGACCACCAAGTCCGCCGCTTCCTCCGGTCCCACCCGGGTCCAGCGGTCCGCCCCGAGCCGGTCCGCGAGGGCCGCCGAGTCGGCTTGGTTCACCCGGCAGCCGTAGGTCTGGATCTGGAAACGTCGGCCCGGCACGGCCGCGCATGCTGGGGGCGTCGAGGTCTGGGGGCAAGGGAAACGGTGCAGTGCCTTTGGGGGTGCGCACCCGGTCGCCCTCGTGCGAAACCTCTCGACATGGAGGGTCTGATTCGCGGGTCCCGCCCGGTGGAGCCGGGCTGGACCGAGCTGGTGTCGGTGGACCGGTTTTCGCTCGCCCTCGGGCGGATCCGCTTGGACGGCAAGGCGCCCTGGTCCCGGACCGAGTCCGACCTGGAGACCGGGCTGGTGCTCCTGGAGGGCGAGGGCGAGGTCCAGGTCGGCCCGCACCGCTGCTCGGTCCGGCGGGGTGACTGGCGCGATGGCCCCGGTCACGCCTGGCTGGTACCCGCCGGGACACGGTACGAATTGTCGGGTCGCGCCGAGTGGGCGGTGGTCCACACCCGAAACCCCGCTGCC
>DAPKRQ010000056.1:0-8942 GCA_031800475.1 Myxococcales bacterium LLY-WYZ-16_1 | reverse complement strand
CGTCCAACCTGGACGAGTTCTACATGGTGCGGATCGGCGGCCTGGAGCGGCAGGTCCACCGAGACAGCCCATCGAGTTCGGGACCCGACGGCCGCACCTCCGCCGAGGTGCTCGCCGAAGCCACCGCCGAAGCCCGGCAGCTCAGCCTGGAGATCGCCCACACCTTCGCGTCCGAAGTCGGACCGGAGCTCGTCCATCACGGCATCCGGATCGGAGACCCCGGCGACCTGGAGCGTCTCCGCGACGCGGCGGTGGCTCACTACCACCGAGAGGTTCACCCGTGCCTCACCCCCATCGCCATCGATCATGCCCACCCGTTTCCGATCCTGAAGAGCGGCAGCCTGAACTTGGCCTTTCGGATTCGGCGGGACGGCGGCGACCCGGGCCCGTTCGACGCGCCCGACGGAGAGCTGCTCGCAGTGGTGCAGGTGCCCTCGGTGCTCCCCCGATTCGTCCGGCTCGAGCCAGACAGCCTGACCTTCGTAGCCATGGAGGCTCTGATCGGCGCTTGCGCCGACGCGCTCTTTCCCGGCCATACCATCTTGGAGGCCCGACCCTTTCGACTGACGCGAGCCAGCGACTTGGACATCGCAGAAGACGAAGCGGAAGATCTGTTGTCGACCATCGAAGACGAGCTGCGACGCCGGGACCGCGGGGATCCGGTGCGCCTCGAGGTCGCCCACGGCGCCTCGCCCCATCTGCAGGAACGGTTGCGCACCATGCTCGAACTCGAGCCCCGTCAGCTGATCGAAGCTCCATCTTTGGTCAATTTGGCCGACCTTTGGGCCATCGTTCGGCAGGTGGACCTTCCTCAACTGAAGGATCCGCCTTTCGTGCCCCAACCCGTGGAGAGGCTGCGGTACGCGCCCACGATCTTTCGTTCGATCGAGGAGGGGGACGTACTGCTCCACCACCCCTACGATTCTTTCCGGCACGTGGTCGACTTCATCGAGCAGGCCGCGACCGATCCAGACGTGGTCGCCATCAAACAGACCCTGTACCGAACCAGCGGGGACTCTCCGATCGTGCGGGCCCTTGCCCGAGCGGCGGAAGCGGGCAAAGAGGTGACCGCCCTGGTCGAGCTCAAAGCCCGCTTCGACGAAGCGAACAACATCGCATGGGCACGGGCCCTGGAACAGAGCGGGGTGCACGTGGTGTACGGCCTGATCGGCCTCAAGACGCACTGCAAAATCCTGCTGGTCACGCGACGTGAAGGACGAAAGCTCAGACGCTACCTCCACCTCGGAACCGGCAACTATAACCCGACCACCGCCAAGCTGTATACGGACCTGGGACTGTTTACCGCTGCCGAGGCGATCACCCATGACGCCATGCTTCTATTCAACGTACTCACTGGTTACGCGGAGCTTTCGACTTTGCGCCACCTCGTGGTAGCCCCGTTCGATCTGCGACGTCACGTGCTCCACCGAATCGACCAAGAGATCGAGCACGCCCGAGCCGGACGACCGGCGGGGTTCGTGGCCCAGATGAACTCGCTCGTGGATCCGGAAGTGATCGAGCATCTGTATCGGGCCAGCCGCGCGGGCGTCCGCATCGATCTGTTGGTGCGCGGAATCTGCTGCCTTCGACCTCAGGTTCGCGGGGTGAGCGAGAACATTCGAGTGCGGTCGATCCTGGACCGATTCTTGGAGCACAGCCGGATCTTCTGGTGGCGCAACGGCGGGGACGACCTCGTTTACTCCGGCAGTGCCGATTGGATGCCCCGCAATCTGAATCGGCGGATCGAAGTGGTCTTCCCGATTCTCGACCCAGAGGCCAAACGGCGCGTGATGCACGACATACTCGGAACCGCCTTTCGGGACAACACGTTCAGCTGGGAGCTTCAGTCCGACGGCAACTACGTGCGGCGAAGTCCAGGTGACGCCGCTCCAGTTCGGGCCCAGCAGGTGTTCGTCGAACGGGTCAACGGCCGAGGAAGAACGAGCCGAACCACCTTGCGCCCCGAGGTTCCTGTCAAGAGATTCACGAGCCCAGCTGCCCGCGTGGCCGAAGCCCAGCGCCGCCGCAGCGGTGGCGACATCGACAACGACACCTTCATCGAAAAGAAGAAGAGCTGATCCTCAGACGATCTGCGAAAGCGCCTTGCGCGGAGTCATGGAACTTTCGAGTGCGGACACCAAAGCCTCGCGCAACTTGGCTCTGTCGTCTGGATCGGAAATGGCGTTGCCTTCAGCGTCCTTCACGTAGAAAGCGTCGGCCAAACGATCTCCCTGGGTCGAGATCTTGGCGAGCTCGATGCTGAGGCCAGCGTCCGCCATGGCCTTTGCGATCCGATACAGCGCCCCCAGGCGGTCTGGCCCGAATACGTCGACGATCGTCTCGCCCTCTCCGTCATCGCTATCGAAACGAACTTCGACTGGAACCGGCGGACGGGCCCGGACCTCGAGCCCGGACGGTGGGTTTCGTTCGGCCACCAGCCGATCCACGTCGGCGCCACCGAACAAGACCCGTTCCAAGTCCTCGCGAACGGCCTTCCAGCGCGCCTGGTCGTCGCACGGCCCGCCATGGTGGTCGACCACGTGCAACACGTCCAGGGCCAGCTCCTCCTCCCGGCGATCGAGCGAGGCGCCGACGATGTCGTAGGTTCCCGACACGCCCGTCTCGGAGTCGACCGCATCGCCCGGGGCGGACTCTCCCCGCTCGACCGAAAAGATCTGAGCAGACAGGATCTGGAGGCGGTTGGCCGCCAAGGTGCCCGCCAGCAGAGCCAACAGGCCCGGTCGATCCGGGCACATGACCGTGAGCCGGGTGGTGCCTTCGCGGCGCAGGTGAGCCACGTGCACCGCCAAGCCCCCGAGGCGGGAAACGTCCCGCCACATCTGGGCGTGGCGCAACATGCGACGGGGGCTGAAGCCCAACACATAGCGATCCGGCATGGCGTCCACGAAGGAGCGAACCGCCGCCAGATCCAGATGCAGGTCGGGACGGCAGCGGGCTTCGAGCTCGATCTCGTCCATGAGAGCCCGCCGCCGGGTACGCAGCTGGGCCTGGGGTGACCCGGTGGGCCCTTCGGTCAAGACTTTGTGTGCGTTCAGGTAGAGCTGCTGCAGCAAGCTGTGCTTCCAGGTGGACCAGACCTTGGGGGACGTGCCCCGCATGTCCGCGAAGGTCAGCACGTAAAGCATGCGCAAGCGTTCGACCGAGCCGCACTCGCCGGCAAAACTCCGCACCAGCTGCAGGTCCGAGATGTCTCGCCGCTGGGAGATGTCGGACATCAACAGGTGCTGCCGCACGAGCCACGCCAGGTCTTCGGTCTCTCGTTCGGTCCACCCAGGAAGCCCAGCGGCCTCGAAGCGCGCCCCCACCGAACGCGCTACCGCTTCGCCGCGGATCGAGTGGTCACCCCGTTCCCAGCCCTTGCCGACGTCGTGAAGAAGACCCGCCATGTAGACCACGTTGGGACGGGGAAGCTCTCCCATCCATCGACCCAGCTCCGGAACTTCACTGTCGAAGTCCCCACGGCGAAGGCGTTTCAGGTTGCGCAGAACCATCATCGAGTGAATATCGACCGTGTAGACGTGATATAGCGAATGCTGCCAGCGCGACGTAACACGCCGGAACTCGGGCATGAGTCCTTTGAGTACCCCGAGATCGTGCATCGTCTGAAGCAGGGTGGCGTCGCCTTTGGGGTCCTCGAGAAAGCCGAACCACTCCCGAACCACGTCGGTTCTCCGACGCACCTCGCGATCCATTCGGTTGGCCCCTTCGCGAATCAGATTCTTCGTGTGGTCGTAGATCGGGAGCGCCTCCTCTTGCGCCACCCGAAACACCCGAACGAGGGCTGCCGGATCCTCCACGAACTGCCTGCGATGGGCCGCGTTGAGCTGTCCGTTCCACAGGCGAAATCCGCCCGGAGCCGGCAACACCGTCGTGTGAGGGCGACGATGGGCCGCCGCCCGGTCGACTGCCGTCCGGCACGACAGGGCGAGTTGGCGGGCGTGGAAATAGTAGGCCCGCATGAATCGTTCGGTGGCGGCTTTGCGCCGGTCTTTCGCGGTGGGCCGAGGCCAAAATCCGAGCGACGGCGCGATTTCCTCCTGCAGGTCGAATCGCAAGACATCTTGCCGCCGGCCAGCCTTGGCGTGAAGGTGCGCCCTCACCAGCAACAAAAAGCCATAGGCTCTTTCGATGGTTCGGGCCTCGAACTGAGACAGGACACCCTGCTTCAAGAGCCCCGAAAGGTCCGCGGTCCGCCACCGGGCCCAGGCAACCCACCGGAGCGTATGAAGCTCCCGCAGGCCGCCTTCGCTCTCTTTGACGTTCGGCTCCAGCAAGAAGACGGTCTCGCCGTATCGGGCCCGTCGGGCTTTGGCTTCGTCGAGCTTGGCTTCGATGAACGCCCGGACCCGGCTCGGCGTGGAAAACAGCTGCTGCAGAGCTGCGTCGAGACGGGGATGACGGACGCGATGGCCGCCTTCGAAGGGCACCGGGCGGTGTTCGATCAATGTCGACAACACCCGCGGGTCCGACTCGGCCGCCTCGAGGGCCTCCTCCAGGGAGCGCACCGAGTGGCCCAGCTCGAAGCCCTGATCCCACAGGGTGTAAAGCAGCTGGTCCAGCCGCGTCCGAACCTCGCTCGGCGCCGCCCGGTCCACCAAAAACATCACGTCCACGTCCGAATGCGGCGCCAGATCCCGGCGGGCGTAGCTCCCCAGAGCCAGCGGCTCGATGGCCCTCCACAGGTCCGCCGGATCGACGGCCTCGGACTCGGCCACCGCACGCACCACCCGCCGCAGCAGGGCGTCGGTGCGGTCGCTGATCCCCCGGGCCACGGCCCACCCGTCGGCGCGGGCCGCCACGTCCGACCGAGTCTGCTCCCGGTCCCGCTCCAAAGCTGCCTTCAGGGAGTCGATGCGCACGTTGGCCATGATCCAGGGCGGTGATAGCGTCCGGACCGATGGGCCACAACCGGAGCCGAACCGCCCGGGGCCGCCCCCGCCGCAAACCCCGAGCTCGGTCGAGAACTGCCCGCCCGAGCGCCGGTCGCAGTCCCGAGGCTGCCCAGGCGGACGCTCGGACCGCCCAGGCGGAAGCAGACGAACGGTTCGTCATCCGTGAGGTGCGGCCTGCCGACCTGGAAGCGATCGTGCAGCTCGCCCAGCACCTGGACTCGGTCAACATGCCCCACGATCCCGCGGTGCTGCAGGCGTCGATCCGCAAGGCCCGTCGGAGCTTCGCCGGCACCGAACCCGACCCGACCCGGCGGCGGTACATGTTCGTGCTCTCGGGCACCGAAACCGGCCGCCTGGGCGGCACCTCGACGATCTACGCGCAGCACGGGCATCCCGACGAACCCCACGTGTTCTTCGACGTGATCGACGACGAACGGTACTCCTCCACCCTCGACCGGCACTTCAGCCACGTGACCTTGCGCTTGGGCTTCAACTACCGCGGCCCGAGCGAGATCGGCGCCTTGGTCTTGGATCCGAAGCTCCGCTCCAAAGGCCTCGGAAAGGCCCTGTCGTTCGTGCGTTTTTTGTTCATGGCCATGTACCGAGAACGCTTTCGCTCCCACGTCATCGCCGAGCTGATGCCTCCCCTGGAGCCGGACGGCACCTCGCTTCTTTGGGAGCACCTGGGTCGAACCTTCACGGACTTGGACTACCAGGCCGCGGACAAGCTCTCCCACAGCAACAAGGAGTTCATCTATGCCTTGTTCCCTCAGATGCCGCTCTACGCCAGTCTGCTCCCAAAGAAGGTGCAGGCCCTGATCGGCCAGGTGGGCCCGGACACCGCCCCCGTCCGCCGCATGCTCGAGGACATCGGCTTTCGATACAGCCGACGGATCGATCCATTCGACGGCGGCCCCCATTTCGAAGCCGAGCTCGACACCGTGACGCCGGTCCGGCAAGCCCGCCGGCTTCGGGTCTCTACGGAGTCGATTCCGGACGAGCTCGAGGGCCAGGTTCTGAACCGCGGGGGCCACCCGGACGTGGAACGCCGGCTGGTCGCCGCCGGGCAGGCCGAGGGCCCGACCCGGTTTCGGGCGGCCATGGCCGGCGTGCGCATCGAGGGAGGCACCTTGGTGCTGTCGCCCGCCACCCGTAAGCTTCTTCGACTGAAGGCCGGAGGGGACGTGTGGACCACGTCGTTTTGACTCTGGTTCAGTAACCCTGACCCAGAAAGTCGCGGATCGACTGGTAGATGCCCTCCTTGTCCTTGATCTCGGAGGTGATCACCAAATCCTCATCCGGCTTGGGAAAGGACTCCTTCAGGTCCTTGATGAATTGCCCGGATCCGTACGGCGATTCGACCTGGCCATAGCAGAACATGTTCACCCGGGGCAGGATGCTCTGCTTCATCAATTGGATGCATTGATGGGTGTCGTCCGCGGACCAATTATCCCCATCGGAGAAGTGGAACGGATACACATTCCACTCGCTGGATGGGTAGTCCTCGTCCATGATGCGGGCGCACAGCTTGTAAGCGGACGAGATCATGGTCCCGCCGCTTTCACGGGTATGGAAGAAGGTATCGCGGTCGACCTCCTTGGCCATGGCATCGTGGATGATGTATCGAGACTCGATGCCCTGATACTGCGACCTCAGCCAGGTATCTATCCAAAAGGACTCGATGCGGACGATCTCCTTCTGTTCGTCACCCATGGAGCCCGACACGTCCATCATGTAGATGATGACGGCGTTCGCCTGGGGCTCTACCACTTCTTTCCACGACCGGTAGCGCATGTCCTGCGGGTCGGGAATGACGATGGGGTTCTCGGGGTCATACAACCCGGATGCGATCGAACGCTTGAGCGCTTGCCGGTATGTTCGCTTGAAGTGACGCAGAGACTCCGGCCCGGTCTGGTTCACTCCGGTGTAGCGCAGCTTGACGTTCTCGATCTTCTCTTTACCACGGGGCTCGATGCGCGGAAGCTCGAGCTCTTCGCCCAGCATCTCAGCCAGCTCTTCCATGGTGACATCGACCTCGAGCATGTGCTCGCCGGCTTGCTCCCCTGCCCCTTGATTGCCTTCTCCGGGCTCGACCTGGCCAGGTTGAAGGACGTCGCCCACGTCCCCGTCGCCCTGCCCCGTTCCCCCGGTGTCCTTGTGACCGAATTTGAACCGCGGTAGCTCGATGGAAGGTACGGGTATGGAGACAAGGTCTTTGCCCTGCTTTCCGACCATCTCACCCTTTTGAATGTACTTCTTGAGGTTCTGTTTGATGCGACCGCGGACAATCTGCTTGAACCGGCTGTGGTCGGTGTCGATCCGCAGGCTCATGCTCTCAACGTAACACGTCGTCTCATCGACACGAAACGACGGTGTCTTTCGCGGCCCGAAATCGCACCCGCGCTTCGTGTCGAAGTCTTCCTCCGCAGAACACCTGAACGGTGCGGCGCCCGGGCGCGATCTGCCGTGCCTCGGCAGGGGTTCGACCCGCACAGACCGCGTCGACCAATATGGCGCAGCCGTCCGGACAGCCCCGGGTCGTGACAGCCCCGAGGCCTTTCCATTCGGACGTCTGGCACGCAGCGGCTCGCGCGGACCCGTCCCCTTCCGGTTTCGCATCGGGGACGACCATGCCTCGGGGGCCGGTGACCACCAGACCACCCGGCGGAGACGGATCGGGGCGGGAGCGACGGCGCGGGGCCGATCGGTCGTCCCGGCGCGGCCGATCGGACGGGCTCCGGTCGGTTTCGGCGCGTTCCGAGTCCGGACCGGGGCCTTCACCCGAGGCCTTGGGAGGCGTCCCGGCCCCATCGCGCGCCGGCGGTTCCACCGGCGCTGCAGGCTTTCCTTCCCCGGGCCCGGAGCGAACATCGAGGGCCGGATCGCTCTCGGTCGATGGCGGATCGGTCGTCTCAGGCTCGTGAAGAACCACCGATTCGACGCTGGGAACCGTGTTCGCGCTCCACCACGCAGCCGCCGCGGCGCCAAACCCCACCCCGACGGCGGCCAAGACCCCCATCCACAGCCGAGTTCGGGGCGCTCGGGCCCGAGGGGTGGGTGGCGCCTCTTCGGCGGTCTGACGCACGAAGGTCTCCGACAGGGTGCCGGCCCCTGCGGCAGGCCCGACCACGAAGGAGCGCTGGGTCAACGCATGTTGCGCGGGCCCGTCGAGGGGCGCCGAAACTCCGAGGTTCGCCCGCTCCATGCGGGTGGCTTCGCCGGCGAGCACCGCCTGCAGCTCGTTTCGAACGACCCGGGCGTCGGCCGGCCGGTCTCCCGGGTCCTTGGCCAGCATCGCGCGCACCAGCCCTTCGAGCCGGGGCGAAACGTCCGGGACCTGTTCCCGGAGCGCAGGCGGCTCCTGGCTGTGGTGGGCGGCCAGGTACTGCACGCTGGTTTCCGCCCGAAAGGGCGAGTCGCCGGTGAGGCACTCGTACAGCACCAGCCCGAGGCTGTAGATGTCTGAGCGCCGGTCCACCCCGCCCGCACCCATGGTTTGCTCGGGCGACATGTAGCGCGGCGTTCCGAAGACTTGCCCGGTCTGGGTGATGCGGGCCTGCTCTTCGTCCACCAGGCGGGCGATTCCGAAGTCCAAGACCTTGGCATGGGGCTGACCGTCCAGGGTGGAGACGAACAGGTTGGCCGGTTTCAGATCCCGGTGGACCAGCCCCAGGTCGTGGGCCTCCGCCAGGGCGCCCGCCACCTGCTCCCCGATCCGAACCGTGTCCGCCTCCGACAGCCGCCCCCGTTCGGCCAGCAGGTCCTGCAGGCTGGTGCCGAGCAAGAGCTCCGTCACCATGACCGCCATGCCGTCCTCGGTGTCGCCGTAATCGAACAGCTGAATGCTGTGGGGATGCCGGAGTTTGGCGATGACCTCCGCTTCGCGTTTGAATCGCGCCCTGATCTGTGGGCTCGACAACAGTTCGGGCCGCAACAGCTTTACGGCCACAGGCCGGTCCACGGCGGTCTGGTTCGCCACCCAGACCGAGCCCATGCCCCCGCTCCCGATGACCTTTTCGAGCCGGTAGC
>DAPKRQ010000055.1:0-35697 GCA_031800475.1 Myxococcales bacterium LLY-WYZ-16_1 | reverse complement strand
GCGGAGGAGAACGCCCGGGCCAACGGGCTGGTCCTCCGCGTCGCCGGTCCTCCGGCCGACGCCTTCGGCACCTTTCCCCTGGTGGTCGCCAACATATTGGCCGAGCCCCTGATCGAGCTGGCCCCGACTTTGACCCGCACGCCGACCCTGGACGGAACGCTCCTGTTGTCGGGGCTGCTGGACCGGCAGGAGGCCGCGGTGCGGCGGGCGTACGAGGCCCAGGGGCTTCGATGCACCGCAACCACCCGCGACGGCGAGTGGAGCCTGCTCGAATTTCGATGCGCCGATTGACCCTGCCCGAGGGCGCGCTCGACCGGGACGGACCGGTGCGACTCCCCCCAGAAGCGGTGCACTACGTGCAGCGGGTGCTGCGCCTGGCCGTTTCGGACCGGGTCGAGCTCACGGATGGGGCCAAGTTCGAGGCGGAGGGGCGGCTGGCCCGGATGAGCAAGGACGCGGCGGAAGTGGAGCTGCACCTCCGTCGTCCTCTGCCCCGGCCGAGTCCGCCGCGACTTCGGTTGCTCCAGGCGGTCGGCAAGGCCGAAAAGATGGACCAGGTGGTGCGGCAAGCCGCCGAGCTCGGCGCGTGCCGGCTGACACCGGTGGTTACCGCCCGCACCGTAGCCCGTCGAAAAGCAGCCCAGCCCCGCTGGGCCCGGATCGCCGAGGACGCCCTGCGGGTGGCCGGAGGTCACCGGATGGCGGTGGACGCCCCCATGGAGCTCACTGCCGCCCTGGCCCAGGTGCCTGCCGGCTGGTACCTGGACCGGTCCGGTGCCCGGACCTTGCGGGAGATGATGGCCCGGCCGGCCCCCTCGGCCCTGGCGCTGGCGGTGGGGCCGGAGGGGGGATGGAGTCCCGAGGAACGGACGGAGCTCGAAAGTCGGGGCTGGGTGGGCGTGTCCCTGGGCAGCCGAAACCTCCGGACCGAGACCGCGGGCCCGGCGGCCCTCGCCGCATTGGAGCTGGCCGGGTTCGAGACGGACGGGGCATCCTGACGCCGTGGCTCCGCGACTCGACCCCCGCGCCGCCCGCTACAGCGCCATCGGCCTGGAGATGGCCGGCGCCATCGTGGGCATGACCTTGCTCGGCAACTGGCTCGACCAGCGTTGGGGCACCGAGCCGTGGTTGGCCCTGACTGGGGTGCTGCTCGGTTCGGCGGCCGGATTCGGTGCCATGATCCGGCTGGCGCGCCGGCTGTCGGCCGAGGACGACGACTGAGTGCACCGCGTCGGGGCGGCTTGTGCGCCGGCCCGCCGCCGGGATAGGCCCCGCCCATGTTGGAGCAGGTCCTGGTTCGGTCGATCCTGCGGGCGGCTGGCGTACTCGGCGGTTTGGCCGTCTTGGGAGCTGGGCTTGGGCAAGGCCGGACGGTCGCCTTGGGGGTCGCCGCGGGCGTGGCCTTGTTCTCGGGCAGCGGCGTCGTGCTCACCATGCTGGTGACGCGCCTGCTGGATCCCGAAGCCCCGAACAAAGGTGCGCTCGGCGTTCTGTTGGCCCTGAAGGGCGCGGCGGTCCTGGGTTTGGCGTGGGTCTTGATGAAGCGGGTGGACCCCACCGGCTTTGCGTTCGGCCTGGTGACCGGGGTGTTCTCGGTGGTGTTCGGCCTTCAGTCCGGCGGTTCGTCCCCGGCGGGCCGGGCGGCCATGGAGGCGCAGGAACGGAAGATCCGGGACCACGAAGAAGCCAAAAAAGATCCGGACAGCGCGAACAAAAATCGGTAAGGGCCCGGCCATGCCGCACGGCAAGACCTGGCTCAGCTACCTCCCCGGTGCCGAACAGCTCGAGGCGTGGTTTTCGACCCGCAGCTTCATGTTCCGCGAAGCGGTGCACGCCCAGCATTTGCTCGCCATCCTGCTGGTGACCTTGGTCATGGCGCTGATCGCGCTGATGGCCCGCCGGGGTTTGGCGTCGGCGAACGGGGACATTCTGCCCGATTCGAAGATGAGCGCCCGAAACCTGGTGGAGCTGCTCATGGAGGGTGTCTTCATGATCATGGAGTTCGCCATGCCGCGCCGGGCGGCGCTGCGGCACTTTTGGATCGTCGGACCCCTGGGCTTTTTCATTCTCTTTTCGAACTTGTTGGGGCTGGTACCGGGCTTTTTGCCGCCGACCGAGAACTTCAATACCACCTTCGCCTGCGCGACCATCGTGTTCCTCTACTACAACGTGTTCGCGTTCTACCGGCTTGGGCCGAGCTACCTGTCCCACATGGCCAATCCGGTGGGCGAATCCTGGGGATGGTTCTTGGCGCCGATTTTCTTCCCGGTCGAGCTGATCTCCCACCTGGTCCGCCCGATCACCCTGTCGGTGCGTCTGTTGTGCAACATGGCGGGCGACCACCTGGTCTTGACCGTCTTCGTGGGCATCTTTCCGTTGCTCCTGCCCCTGCCTTTCTTGGCTTTGGGTCTGTTCGTGTCGTTCGTGCAGGCCTTCATCTTCCTGATGCTCACTTCGGTGTACATCGGAGAGATCGAACAAATGATCGAAGAGCACCACGCTCACCACGCGGAGCACGGTGCCCAGGAGGCCCCAGCCTCCTGAGTGAATCGTTCGCGGGAGCCCGCTCGCTCGGGGCGTGCTTTCGCAGGACATCGACGACCTGGCTTCGGAACCCGCTGACGGCAAACGTGGGGCCGGTAGAGAGAGAGAAGAGGCGCCGCCACGCGGAAATCCTCCGAAGCGAAGGAAAGGAATGAACAAGATGAAGAAAACTCTCACCACCGCCGTTTCCACCTTGGCCCTGATGCTGCTGGCGTCTCCGGCGTTCGCACAAAGCACAGACGCCGTCGCCTTCGGCACCGACGGACTCATCGCCCTGGCCGCCGGGATCGGTATGGCGCTCGGAACCTTCGGAGGCGCCCTCGGGCAGGGCCGAACGGCGTCGGCCGCCGTGGAAGGCATCGCTCGCAACCCGCAGGCTGCGCCCCGGGTTCAGACCCCGATGATCATCGCGCTGGCCCTGACCGAGTCGCTGGTGCTGTTCACGTTCGTGATCGCGTTCTTCCTGCAGGGCAAGATCGGCTGAATGTCGCGAATCGGCCCCCGGGCCAGATCCCGGGGGCCCGCGCTCTTTCACCCCGGCTCGCGCAACGCGGCGATCCGCTCTGAGGCCAGCTGCCGAAGCCGCAGCCTGAGCTCGGGAAACTGCTCGACCAAGTCGTCATAGGCGCGGGGGCTCAGCCAACGCACCCGCACGTCGGTCTGAGCAGTGACGCGGGCTTTCGTCTTTCCCTCTTCCACCAAAGAGATCTCGCCGACCACCTCGCCGGGACCGAGGTCGCAGACCTGTGCGCTCACGTCCGGTTCCTCCAAGGAGATCCGGACGGTGCCGCCGTCGATGACGAACAGCCCCGCCGACGGCGCATCCTGTTCGATCAGTCGGGTCCCCGCGTCGAAGCGCCGGGACTGCAAGGCGGCGAACAGGTCGGTCCGTCCCGCTTCGGGCAGGCCTTCGAGCAGCATGTCCAGGCTCGACATGGATCGGCCGTTTAGCATGGCTGCAACCCATCCCGGAATGCGTTGACTCCATTCCGGGCCCCTACCTAGCTTGACCACGTGGTCGAATGGACGGCGGGCGCCCTGGCGGTCGACCCACCGCTCGAGGCTTCCGTGGTGACGCTCGGGACCTTCGACGGCGTGCACCGCGGGCATCGGGAACTGGTGCGGCGGGCCCGCAAAGCCGCCGACCAAGCCGGTGTGCCCGCGGTGGCGTACACCTTCGACCCCCACCCGGCCCGGGTCTTGGTCCCCGAGGCGGCGCCGCCGACCATTCAGACGCTGGACCGGAGGGTGGCGGAGCTATTGCGCGCCGGCGTGCACCGGGTGGTGGTGGAGCGCTTCGACGGCCCGTTTTCCCGAGTTGATGCGGATACTTGGGTTCGGGACTATCTGTGGGAGCGGCTCCGCCCGCGGCGGGTCGTGGTCGGCTTCAACTTCACCTACGGGCGGCAGCGCGGCGGAGATCCATCCCACCTCCGTCGAATGGGGTCCGAACTGGGTTTTGCGGTGGAGGAGGTCGCCGCGGTGCAGATCGGGGATCGGGTGGCGTCCAGCAGCCGGGTTCGGGCCGCTGTGAAGGCGGGCGACCTGGCCACCGCTGCCATCTTGCTGGGCCGGCCCTTTTCGGTGACGGGGCCGGTGGTTGCAGGGGATCGGCGCGGTCGAAGCCTGGGCTTTCCCACGGCCAACGTCCTGCCAGAAGCCGAGCTGCTTCCGGGCCACGGGGTCTATGCCAGCCGCTTGAAGGTCCTGGAGCCCGCTTCGGGGCGGACGCCGCCCGAACTGGACTCGGGGGCCGCCGTGACCAATGTCGGTCTACGCCCCACCTTTGACGGAGGTCGGGTCACGGTCGAGACCCACGTCCTCGACGCGCCCGGGCCGCTCGACCTGTATGGCTGCCGGGTCGAGGTGGAGCTGTTGGAACGGATCCGCGGCGAGCGCCGCTTCGACGGCATCGAGGCCTTGGTCGACCAGATCGGTCGGGATGTGGGGGCGGCCCGCCGGATCCACGGCGTCCAGTGATGCACTGCGTGCTGTTCGGGGCCGACGTCTCCCGGTCCCGGTCCCCGGAACTCCACCAACGTGCCGCAGCCCGCCTGGGCATCCACCTGCGCTACGACGTTCGGTCGGTGGGCGGCGAGGGGGTCAGGGCCGCCTTCGACACCTGGCGGCGTACGGGAGGGCGCGGTGCCAACGTCACCGCGCCCCACAAAGCGCAGGCGGCGGCCTGGTGCGATCGACTCACACCCCTGGCGCGAACCCTGGGCGTGGTCAATTCCATGACCGCCGGCCTCGGCGGGGTGGAAGGCGACAACACCGACGGACCCGGTCTGTTGGAGGTGCTCCTCCGGGGGCCCCGGCCGAAGCGCGCCTTGGTTTTGGGGGCCGGCGGGGTGGCTCCGGCGGCCCTGTGGGCGTTGTGGCGCGCGGGGGTCCGGCGGCGCTGGATCAGCGCCCGGCGAGCCGAGGCGGCGGACCGCCTGGCACGAGCCTGCGGCGCGGAGCAGGCCGCATGGGGCCAGTGGCCTTCGGTCGACCTGGTGGTTTCGGCCCTGCCCTCGGAGGCGGGACGGGACTGCTTCCAAGCGGGAGCTGGTCGCGATTGCGCGTGGCTCGATCTGAGCTACGGGGACCCGGGAAAGCCTACGGCGCTGGTGGCTGCCGTACAGGCTCGAGGTGGAGCCGCCCGTGACGGCTTCGACATGCTGAGGGAGCAAGCGGCCCGGAGCTTCGCAAGGTGGACCGGCCGGCCGCTCGGCGTGGTTCGCGAAGCCATGGGCGCACCCCCGCCGTTTTGACAGCACCTCGGGCCCCGACTACCGTCGGCTCGCCATGCCCGGACGCCTCGGCGAGCTCCTCGTCCGCGAGAACCTGATCACGCTTCAGCAGCTTCAAAGGGCGCAAGAGAACCAACGGAAGAGCGGCGGACGCCTCGGATTCAACCTGACGAAGCTCGGCTACATCGAAGAGACCGAGCTGACCGCGTTTCTGTCCAAGCAGTACGGCGTTCCCTCGATCAACCTTTCCGAGTTCGAAATCGATCCCGACGTGATCAAGCTCGTGCCCCGCGAGGTGGCGGAAAAGCATCAGGTCATCCCCGTCAACCGGGCGGGCGCATCCTTGATCGTGGCGATGGCCGATCCATCCAACATCTTTGCGATCGACGATCTCAAGTTCCTGACGGGCTACAACATCGAGGTGGTGGTCGCTTCCGACGGGGCGATCCGCGAGACGATCGACCGCTACTACGCCCAGGAGGAGCAGGCCAGCGAACTCAACTACGACGAGGTGATGGCCGAGTTCGACGAAGACGAGATCGAGGTCGGCGGCGACGATGAACAGCTGAACGTGGTCGACCTGGAGCGTTCCGCCGAGGACGCCCCGGTCGTCAAGCTGGTGAACCTGATCCTGATCGACGCCATCAAGAAGGGGGCGTCGGACATCCACATCGAGCCCTACGAAAAAGACTTTCGGGTCCGGTACCGCATCGACGGCGTGCTGTACGAAATGATGAAGCCGCCGGTTCGCTTGAAGAACGCCATCACCTCCCGAATGAAGATCATGAGCCAGCTCGACATCGCCGAGCGACGGCTTCCGCAGGACGGGCGCATCAAGCTGAAGCTGGGAAAGGGCCGGGAGATGGATTACCGGGTCTCTTGCCTGCCGACGCTGTTCGGCGAGAAGATCGTGCTTCGGCTCCTCGACAAGGGAAACCTGCAGCTCGACATGACCAAGCTGGGCTTCGACCCAAAGCCCCTCGCGTCGTTCAAGACCGCGATCAAGCGGCCCTATGGCATGGTGCTCGTCACGGGGCCCACCGGGTCGGGCAAGACCACGACCCTCTACTCGGCTTTGTCCGAGCTCAACAAATCCACCGTGAACATCTCCACCGCCGAAGACCCTGTCGAGTACAACCTGCACGGCATCAACCAGGTGCAGATGCACGAAGACATCGGTCTGAACTTCGCGGCGGCCCTGCGTTCGTTTCTGCGTCAAGATCCGGACATCATCATGGTCGGCGAGATCCGAGACTTCGAGACCGCCGAGATTGCGGTGAAGGCCGCGCTCACCGGACACATGGTCCTGTCGACCCTGCACACCAACGATGCGCCCTCTACCGTCTCCCGTTTGCTCAACATGGGCATCGAGCCGTTCTTGGTCACGGCGTCGGTCAACCTGATCTTGGCCCAGCGTCTCGCCAGGCGGATCTGCTCGGACTGCAAGCAGCCGATCGACGTGCCAGAGAGCGCCCTTTTGGACATTCAGGTCAATCCGAAGGACGTCGGCAACTTCCAGGTGTTCAAGGGTCAAGGATGCGCAACTTGCTCGGAGACCGGCTACAAGGGCCGTGTCGCGGTCTACGAGGTGATGGACTTCAGCGAGGAATTGAAGGAGTTCGTGATCAACGGCGCGTCGGCCGCGGAGATCAAAGGGGAAGCCATCAGGCTCGGTATGCAGACCCTGCGCATGGCCGCGGTGGCCAAGCTCAAAGAAGGTCTGACGACCATCGAAGAAGTCACGCGAGTTTCGGCCGCCGACTGAGTCGGCCGAGTCCCCGATAGGAGGCCCCGTGGAAGCGAACCTGCACCAGTTGCTGAAAGCCATGATCGAAAAGGGGGCCTCGGACCTCCACGTGACCACCGGTTCACCCCCGCAGCTGCGGATCGACGGTCGGCTGGTCCCGCTCAAGCACCCGCCGCTGACGCCCGTCGAAACCCGGCAGCTTTGCTACTCGATTCTCACCGACGCCCAAAAACACCAATTCGAAGAGGAAAGCGAACTCGACTTGTCGTTCGGCGTCAAAAACCTGTCGAGATTTCGCGCGAACATCTACATGCAGCGAGGAGCAGTCTCGGGAGCGTTTCGAACGATTCCTTTCAAGATCCTCAACTTTCAGGAGCTCGGTCTGCCCTCCGCCGTTGCCGAGCTCGCCCGCAAGCCGCGCGGCTTGATCCTCGTGACCGGACCTACCGGGTCGGGGAAGAGCACGACGCTCGCGTCGATGATCGACAAAATCAACACCGAGCGGCACGAGCATATCCTGACGATCGAAGATCCGATCGAGTATCTGCATCCCCACAAGAGCTGCATCGTGAATCAGCGAGAGGTGGGGGCCGATACGGACTCGTTCAAAAAGGCCTTGAAGTACGTGTTGCGCCAGGATCCGGACGTCATCTTGGTCGGGGAGATGCGGGACCTGGAAACGATCGAAGCGGCCTTGGTGATCGCCGAAACCGGCCACCTGGTGTTCGCCACCTTGCACACCAACTCCTCGGTCCAGACCATCAACCGGATCCTGAACGTGTTCCCGCCGTACCAGCAGCCTCAGGTGCGGGCCCAGCTGTCCATGGTGCTCGAGGGTGTGCTCAGCCAAACCCTGATTCCCAAGGCCTCGGGCACCGGTCGGGCCCTGGCGGTGGAAGTTTTGGTGCCCAACATGGCGATTCGGAACCTGATCCGGGAGGACAAGGTTCACCAGATCTACGGCCAGATGCAGGTCGGTCAGGCACGCTTCGGCATGCAGACCATGAATCAGAGCCTGGCGGAGCTGATCCAGCGCCGGGTCATCAGCTTCGAGGATGGCCTGCTCCGCAGTTCCGAGCCGGACGAGCTTCGGCAGATCCTCTCCGCCGGTCCTACACAGGGGCAGAGTAGCGCCGCCGCCCGAGCTCGCTCCCGGCCAGGGTCGGCTCGGGGTTGAGCCGACCCTCCGTACGTTTTGCAGGCGCGGCGCGGATCGATTAGCCTGCCGCCGAGGACCGCATGCCGATCTACATCTGGGAAGGAAAGACCCGCCAGGGAGAGGCTCGGGCCGGAACCATGGAGGCGCCCAACAAGGACGTCGTCATGGAGCGGCTCAGGGCGCAGCAGATTCAGGCTTCGAAAGTCAAAAAGAAGCCCACCGAGATCCACCTCCCGACCATCGGATCGGGCGTCAAAGACAAGGAAGTCGTCGTATTCACCCGTCAGTTCGCCACGATGATCGACGCCGGTCTCCCGCTGGTTCAGTGTCTGGAGATCCTCGGGTCGCAGCAAGCGAACCAGCGCTTCGCCAAGGTGATCAACGGAGTGAGGACGGATGTCGAGTCCGGTTCGACCTTGGCCGATGCCTTGGGCAAGCACAACAAGGTGTTCGACGAGCTTTATGTCAACTTGGTTGCCGCAGGTGAAGTAGGCGGTATCCTGGATACGATCCTCAATCGTCTGGCCGCCTACATGGAAAAGGCCATGAAGCTTCGCGGCCAGGTGAAGGGTGCCATGGTGTACCCGAGCGTGGTCATGTCCGTGGCGGTCGGCGTCACCGCCATCTTGATGATCTGGGTGATCCCGGTCTTCGAAAAGATGTTCCGCGACTTCGGCGGGACCCTTCCGGCGCCGACCCAGTTCGTCATCGATCTGTCCAACGCATTGCGGGCGAACCTGCTCCCCATCGTGGTCGGTATCGCCCTGTTCTTCTTGCTGTTTCGGGCGGTGGTGCGAACCAAGCGCGGGCAGCTGGTTTGGCACACGGTGCTGCTCAAGTCTCCCGTCATCGGGAGTTTGTTGCGGAAGGTGGCCGTGGCCAAATTCACCCGGACCCTCGGAACCATGATCTCTTCCGGTGTGCCGATCCTCGACGCTCTGCACATCACGGCCAAGTCGGCGGGCAACAAGGTGGTCGAAAACTCCGTGATGTACACCCGCGAGCGCATTTCGGAGGGTCGCACCATGGCGGATCCGTTGGCCGAGACCGGCGTGTTCCCGCCCATGGTGGTCCAGATGATCGCCGTCGGAGAGTCCACCGGCGCCATGGACGCCATGCTTCAGAAGATCGCCGACTTCTACGAAGACGAGGTCGACACGGCCGTAGCGGCCCTGACTTCGTTGCTCGAGCCGGTCATGATGGTCGTGTTGGGTGTGCTGCTCGGCGGCCTGATCATCGCCATGTACCTGCCGATCTTCGAGTTGGCCGGGAACATCACCTGACCCCGGTTCATGGGCCGCCCGACCGACTCGCGCACCGAGCCTGCCCATTGCGGCGAACCCGCATCCTCGTCGGCGGAATTGGCTTCCCTGTCCCGCAGCCTGTTCACCGTCGCCGCCCTTCGCCTTGCGGCGGTCAGCGTGGTGCTGGCCAGCCTGGTCTTGCACGTCATGCTGCGAAACGGGTCCGAAGCCCGGGTCGAGACCTGGCACTTTCGGCTGATCGTCATCACCTACGGGCTGTCGATCCTCTACTTGCTGCTGCTGAGGACCGGCTCGCTGACCCGGACGCTGGCGTACAGTCAAATTGGACTGGACGCCCTGCTCGTGACGGCGCTGGTGCTCATGACCCAGGGGGTCGAATCGCCGTTCAGCTTCGCTTACGTGTTCGTGGTTTTGGCGGCCAGCATGACCCTGTATCGCCGGGGAGCTCTGCTGGCGGCCCTGACCTCGGTGGTCCTGTTCGGACTGCTGACGGCGGGCCAACTGCTCGGCCTGTTCGGGACCCCGCTGCCCTGGAGTCGGGCCTTGATGGCCTTTGCGGGCAACGGGGCGGGGATGGTGCTGGTGGCGTTTTTGGCCAGTACCCTGGCGGAAAAGTTGCGGGCGACCGGACAAAAGCTCGCCGAGAAGGAGTCGGATCTGGCCGAGCTGTACGAGCTTCACGCGGCGATCCTGCGCTCTCTGCCGGCTGGGGTTCTGACCGTCGACAACCAAGGGGTGATCCGCTTCGCGAACGAGTCGGCCCGAGCGATCCTGCGGGCCGACACTCGGGCCCTGGTCGGCCAGCCGCTCGAGCAGGTGGTGCCGTCCATGGCCTCGGCCTGGGAGCGCTTTCAGGCGACGGCCGATCACGGGGGCCGTCACGAGGCGGACCATGTCCTTTCGGAGCGGGAAAGCATGCGCCTTGGTTTTTCGGTTGCCCCGCTGAATGGACCGGGAGAGCTGTCGGCGATCCTGGTGTTTCAGGACGTGACGGACATCGTGCGCCTGAAGGACGCGGTGGCGCGGTCCGAGCGGCTGGCTTCGGTCGGTCAGTTCGCGGCCGGTCTCGCCCATGAGGTCCGCAATCCGCTGGCCAGCATGTGTGCCTCCATCGATGTGCTCCGAGCTTCCTTGACGCCTCCCGAGCCCATGCAGCGGCTGATGATGAACGTGACCCGAGAGGCCGAACGGCTGAACCGGCTCATCACCGACTTTTTGGTGTTGGCCCGGCCGCGCCAGCTCGAATATCGCGACTGCAACCTGTCCCAGTTGGTGAGCAGCGTCCTCGACATGCTCGAGAGCGAAGATCTGATCTCGATGCAGCTCGAGCGTGTCATCGAGCCCGACATCTGGATCCGCGCGGATCCCGATTTGATCCGGCAGGTGATCTGGAATTTGGTCAAGAACGGCACCGAAGCGCTTCGCCCTGGCGGTGGAACGCTGCGGGTGGAGGTGTGGAAGGCGGAGGGAGAGCCCGCCGTGCGGGTGGTGGACGACGGTCCGGGTGTGCCGGCCGAACGGATCACCCAGATCTTCAGCCCGTTCTTCACCACCAAAGAAGAGGGCTCGGGGCTGGGGCTGGCCATCACCAACTCGATCGTCGAAGCGCACGGCGCGCACATGGAGTTCGACAGCGTGGTGGGCGAAGGAACGGTCGTGACGATCCGCTTCGATCCAGTTGCGACGCGAGATCTGCAGTTGCCCGACTCGGCCGTGGCGTGAGGGGAGCATGGGTCGAGTTCTGGTGGTCGATGACGAGCCCGGGATTCGGGAGGCGATCGAGGCGCTGGTGGCCGCCCGGGGCCACGCCGTGGTCACGGCCCGGGCCCTGGGGGAAGGCCTCGATCAGCTGCGGAAGAGCTCCTTCGACCTGGTGATCACGGATCTTCGCCTGTCGCCCACCGACGACGGGATGGAGGTGGTGCGGGCTGCGCGCAGCGCGGACCCGCCCCCAGAGGTCATCGTGATGACCGCCTTCGGGAACCGCGAAAAGGCCCAATCCGCCGTGGCCGAAGGCGCGTCGTTCTACATCGAGAAGGGGCCTCACCTGGCCACCGACTTGGATGTGCTGGTTGGGCACGCCGTCACCAAACGGCAGTTGCAGCAGGAAAACGCCCAGCTGCGGCGCGAAATCATTCAGCGCAACACCGTCGGCGGGATCATCGGTCGCAGCGATGCCATGCGCGAGGTCATCGACGTCGTGGAGCGGGTGGCAGAGCTCAAGGTCACGGTGCTGATCACCGGCGAGAGCGGAACCGGCAAGGAAATGGTCGCCCGGGCCCTGCACCATGCCAGCGCCAACGCGAGCGGGCCGTTCGTGCCGGTCAACTGTGGCGCGGTCCCGGAAAACCTGATCGAGTCCGAGTTGTTCGGGCACGTGGCGGGCGCCTTCACGGGGGCCGACCAAGACAAGCCGGGCCTGTTCGAAGCGGCCCGCGGAGGCACCCTGTTTCTCGACGAAATCGGTGAGTTGCCCTTGGCGCTGCAGCCGAAGCTGCTTCGGGTTCTGCAGGAGCGAAAGGTCAAGAAGCTCGGCTCCGTCCACGAGACCGAGGTGGATGTGCGGTTGGTGGCGGCCACCAACCGGGACCTGGAGGCGGAGGCGGAGGCCGGAAGGTTTCGAGAAGACCTTTACTTCCGCCTCAACGTCGTTCAGATCGACTTGCCGCCGCTGAGGCAGCGTCGAGAAGACGTGACGCTGCTGGCCCAGCACTTCTTGCACAAATATGCGCGAGAATATGGGCGCCCCGTGGTGCAGATCGAGCCCGAAGCCATGCAGCGGATTCTGGAGTACGACTTTCCGGGCAACGTCCGCCAGCTCGAAAACCTGATCGAGCGGGGTGTGGCCTTGGCCCGGGGAAACACGATCGGTGTCGAGCAGCTTCCCAAGGAAGTGCGGGCCGCGGAATCGGGTCCCACTCGGGTGTTCAACGTGCACGACGATTCCGAGCTTCCCGAGGAAGGCGTCGACCTCGAACGTCTGGTGCGAGACTTCGAGCAGAGCCTGATCCGCAAGGCGCTGGAGCGATCGGGGGGCGTAAAAACGAAGGCAGCCGAGCTGCTCGGCCTGAGCTTTCGGCAGTTCCGATACAAGGTCTCCAAGTTCGAGACCGAATCGAGGTGACGTGTTCATGAAAACCCATCCAATCTCCGCGGTCCTCGCGGGCCTGACCATTTGCGGCGCCCTCGGCGCCCTGGTGTGGTTCGGCGTCAACCAAGAGCCACCGGCCGAGACCGGCGAAGACAGCCACGGGAGCGATCACGGCGGCCCGTCTTCGAGCCACGGTTCCGAAGGGTCGGGTCACGGGGGCCCGGGCCGGAAGGCTGCGGGTGCCCTGAGCGAAGGAGAAGCCCGCGAGCAACTCAAGCGGCAGATCCGGGCAGGCATTTCTTTCGGGCAGCGGGGCAAGCTCGATGAAGCCGAGGAGGTCTTCGCGGAACTCGCCGAGTCCCATCCCGACGAGGCCGCGGTCTGGTACAATCTCGGCGTCGCCCGCTCGGGGCTCGAAGACTACGATGCAGCCGAGACGGCCTTCGAGCGAACCCGTGAGCTGGAGCCCGACAACTGGGACGTGGTGGCGGAGCTCGCCACCATTCGGCAACTGCGCGGAAACACCTCGGGCGCTCTGGACCTGCTGGAGCGCATTCCGGTGGGGGAAGGTCGGTTGTCGTTTCGGCTGCGCGAAGATCCGGTCTGGGCATCTGGGGAAGGCGCCCGCTTCGAGGCGCTGAAGGAAAAGCACGGGGGACTCGAGACCTCGGTCCGGGCCGAAGAGTCGGGCACGATTCAGCCGGAGGCCGACACATCGACCCTCGCCGGGGGCGCGGCCGCCACCCCGACGGGCACCGGAACGACGGCGGCCTCGGGCGATCGGACCGGGGCGACCGGGTCCAGCACGGTGGCGGCCGTGGAGGGGACCGGTTCCAGTACCTCTGCGGCAGCCCCAACGTCCACGGGCTCCAGCACGACCGCGGCCGGAGCCACCTCGGTGGCGGACGTCGGGTCGGCACAAAGCGAGATGGCGGCTCCGACCGCTTCGAGCACCGCTGCCGCCGACCCCGCGGCGGACGGCAAGGGCGAAGCCGAAGCCGGCGGCGATGAAGACGCCGAAGCCGAAGAAAGCGATGGCAGCGAGGGCGATGCGGGCGAAGGCGGTGCTGGCGAGGCCGCAGCGGTCGAGAGCGCCTCTGGCGAAGCCGCGGCCGCCCCGGGGGCGGGGGATGCCGGCGAAAGCGATGTCAGCGAGGCCGATGCGGGCGAAGGCGGTGCTGGCGAGGCCACAGCGGTCGAGGCCGACGGAGAGGCCCCGGATTCCGCGAACGGGCAAGCCGACGCGGAGGCTGCGGGCACCGTGGCGCCCCGTGGTGACGAACCGGGCGCAACGAAAACCGCGACCGTGGGCACCTCGACCGCATCGCGCTGAGCCGGTCCGCCGGGCCAGCCGCGGCCTGGCCGGCTTCGATGAAGGCCCGACCCCGTCGACCCGGCCCCGGCTGCCGCCCACCCCGGGGCTCGGCTGTGTTCAGTGGCGCTCCGCCCAGTTGCGCAGGGCGGGCAGGGCGATCTCCAGCATGAAGATCCGGGCCACGGCGGCCAGGGGAATGGCCAAGAACACCCCAATGAGCCCGCCGAAGCTGCCGCCGGCGATGACCGCTACCAGCACCGCCACCGGATGGAGCTTGACCGACGAGCCTTGCACCAGCGGGGTGACGACGAAGGTCTCGAGGCTCTGCATCGCCGCGTAGGTGATGGTGGGCCCCACGAAGATCGCGACCAGACCGGCATTCGTGGACGCCGTCTCGGCCTCGAAGAAGTTGAAGCTCACCGCCAGTATCCATCCGACTCCTTGGCCGTAGGGAATGATGCTGAAGGCCCCTCCGACCACGCTCGCCACGAACCAATACGGCACGCCCGACAGCGCGAAACCCAGGCTGAAGACCGTGGTCGTGAAAAGGACCACCAACAGCTGCCCGCGGACGAAGCCCGCGAAGACCCGTTCGACTTGGCGCACCCGGCCCATCCACACGTCCCGCCGGCTCTTGGGCAGGTACTGCTGAAAGGAGGGCAATCGGGGGAACCGCAGCGCGAAGAACGCAAAAACCACCAAGGTCAGTACCGTGGCGGTCACCAAGGACAGGGTCGTGCCCAGCACGTTGGTCAGGGTCCCGACCACCTGACCAGCGCCCCCAAAGAAGTTTGCGATCTCGCCCGGTTCCTGGGACGCCAGGTCGCGGACCATGCTCTCGAAGCCCCGGCCCCCGGGGACCTCCAAGCCCCATTCTTCTCGAAGGAACCGGATGTAGTCCGGAAGACGCTGGGCCAGGCGGCCGATCTGGGTGATGATCCGGGGGACCAAAAGCCAGAAAACGAGGGTGTTCAGGCCGGCGAGAAGAACGAACATGCCCCCGACCACTTTGAATCGCGACCATCCCCACTGACGTTCCACCCAAGAGATGGCTGGGTCGAGGACGTAGGCGAGGACGAACGCGATCAAAATCGGAATCACGGCCACCTGCATCTGGACCAGCAGCTCGAACGCGCCGATCAACGCCACGGCCAGCGCCACGTCGCGGACGGCTCGGACGTTCCACAGGTGGGGGCCCACGGGCCCCGACGGGGGCGCGGGACCGTGGGGACGGGATTCCTCGTCGCTCACGCCCTCGCACTCTCGCCCGGCCCATTCAAGACGCCAAGGGCTTCTTCGATACCCCACCGTCGGTCCGGGCCAGGATCTCTTCGTACAACCGGATCTGGGCTTCGATCAGGGTGTGCTCGGACCACCCTTGGACCTCCGCGTCCGTCGCGGGAACCGGTTTGGACCACGCCGAGACCTCCATCAGGGCTCGTGCGAAGCCGGGGACCGACCCCGGCTCGACCAGTCGCCCCGTGCACCCGTCCCGCAGGATCTCGCCGGTCCCATCCACCCGCGAAGCCACCACCGGCCGGCCTGCGGCCCGGGCTTGGACGACCGTGCGGGGCAGCCCTTCGAAGCGCGACGTCAAAATCATGCCGTCGCAAGCGGCGAGCAAGCGAGGGACGTCCCGGCGCCAGCCCAAAAGCCGCAGATGGTGCGATAGACCTCGCCGGCGGATCTCGGCTTCGACGACTCCCCGCAAGGGGCCGTCCCCGGCGTACCAGACCTCCAGGTCCGGCAGTCGGCGTCGAGCCAGGTCGACCGCCGCCACCAGGGTCAGCGGATCCTTCTGCGGCTTCAGATTCGCGATCGAGATCCACAGGATGCGGTCCTCGGGCACCTCGAGCTCGCGGCGGGCTACCGCCCGGGCGTGGGCCGCGGCGCGGAAGGGCTCGAGGTCGAAACCGGACCGGACCACCCGGGCCAGGTGATGGGGGCGCACGATGCCCCTTGCCTGCGCCTCGGCCAGATTCGCCCGACTGACCGAAATGAACCCATCGGTCAAGGAACCCGCCCAGCGCTCCAGCAGCGTGTAGCCGGCTCGGGCCCAGGAGGCCTGACCTTCGAAGAACGGGAAGCCGTGGATCGAATGGATCACGGGTCGCAGACCCCAGCGGCGGGCCGCGATCCGCCCCAGTAGACCCGCTTTACTGGTATGGGTGTGAACGACGAAGCCGCCCTCTGGGGATTGCTGCCGTCGGAGCTCGGCCAAATGCCCCGTCAGGGTTGCGAGGGCCTGAGTGTCCCGCATGGGATCGACTGCCCGACCTAGCTGGGGCACCACGCGCCGCTCGAGACTTTCGGCTTCCGGGTCCAGCAGGCCGCCCGGGCCGTGAATGAGCACCACCCGATACCCGCGGTCGCGAAGGCCTCGGCAGGTGGCCAGGGTATTCTCTTGGGCTCCGCCCAGGTCCAACCGCGTGATGACGTGAACGATGAGCGCTCGTTTCACGCGAATCAGGGTGTCGAGAACATCTTCTGGACGATCGTGGTGTCGTACTTGCCGCTGGCGAAGTCCGGGTGATCCAGGATTCGACGATGAAACGGGATGTTCGTTTGTATGCCTTCGACCACGAACTCTCGAAGAGCCGATTTCATGCGTCGAATGGCATGTGCTCTATCGATGTCGTGCACGATCAGCTTGGCAAGAAGACTGTCGTAGTACGGTGCCACCGAGGCGCCGGTCGTGATGTGTGAGTCGACTCGGATTCCTGCACCTCCCGGAACGTGAAAGGTGCTGACCAAACCGGGGGAGGGGGCGAAATTGACCGGGTCTTCCGCGTTGATCCGACACTCGATGGCGTGTCCTCGCAGGGCCACGTCTGACTGCTCGAAGGGAAGCGGCGCGCCTTCCGACAGCTGGATCTGCAGCCGGAGCAGGTCTCGGCGGACCATCATTTCGGTCACCGGGTGTTCGACCTGGATTCGGGTGTTCATCTCCATGAAGTAGAGCTCACCCGCCTCGTCCATCAGAAACTCGATGGTTCCCACGTTGGTGTATCCGAGCTTCTTCAGGGCCTCGACGATGCGGTTGCCCACTTCGTCCCGTTTGGTGTCCGTGAGACCGGGGGACGGCGACTCCTCGATGAGCTTTTGGTAGCGACGCTGCACCGAGCATTCCCGCTCTCCCAGGTGGAGAATGTTCCCGTAGTTGTCCGCCACGACCTGAAACTCCACGTGACGCGGGGTCTCGATGAACCGCTCGATGTAGACCGCGCCGTTTCCGAAGGACGACTCGGCTTCCCGCTGCGCCAGAGCCAACAAGCGCGTCAGATCGTCCGGATCCCGCACGATCTTCATTCCCCGGCCGCCGCCGCCTGCGGCGGCTTTGATGATCAACGGAAATCCGATTTCCTGCGCCAGCCGCTCGGCTTCGACCGGGTCGGTGAGCGGGTCGGGGCTCCCGGGCAGACCGTGAAGGCCCACTTCGCGCATGGCTCTCCGGGCAGCGATCTTGTCGCCCATCAGGCGGATGCTCTCGGGTTTGGGTCCGATGAAGTTGAATCCGGAAGCCTCGCAGGTCTCGGCGAAGTTGGCGTTCTCCGCCAAGAACCCGTAGCCAGGGTGGATGGCGTCGGCTGCGCTGATCTCGGCGGCCGAGATGATGGCCGGAATGTTCAGGTAGCTTTCGGCCGGAGCCGGCGGTCCGATGCACACCGACTCGTCCGCGAACTTGACGTGGAGCGATTCGGCGTCGGCGGTGCTGTGTATCGCCACGGTCTGAATGTCCAGCTCCCGAGCCGCCCGGATGACCCGCAGGGCGATCTCACCCCGGTTCGCAACCAGGATCTTGTTGAACTTGCGGGCCCGCATTTCACTGGGTCTTGATCCGGAACAGCTCGTCCCCGAACTGCACCGGCTGCCCGTTCTCCGCCACGATCTCCGCGATGGTTCCGTCGAACTCGCTGGGGATCTCGTTCATCAGTTTCATCGCCTCGATGATGCAGAGGGTCTGACCCTTGGAGACCCGCTGTCCGACCTCGCAGAAAGGCGGGGCTTCGGGGGATGGGGAGCGGTAGAAGGTTCCGACGAACGGGCTTTTGATGACAGACAGGCTTTCGCTCCCCGGGCTGTTCGACGGGGCCGCATCTGGGGGGGCCGCTGCCGGCGCGCTCGCCGGTGCCGGGGGCTGTGGAGCGGCCGGCACCGGCGCCGCCGGCGCAAGATGAGGGGCCGCAGTGGCGTAACGACTCAAGCGGAGCTCGATCTGTTCGTCCTCGTACTTCAGCTCAGCCAAGCCCGAAGCGTCGAAGAGCTCCACGATCCCCCGCAGACGCTCTACGGTGGGGTCGGGTGCTGGGGCCTGGGTCTTGGTTCGGGGGGCGGGCGCGCGGGCGCGCACAGCCTTCTTCTTCGCGGCTGCTTTCTTTTTCGTGGCCATGAGGTACTCGTCGCTGACTTCAGCCGTTTCCGATGGACGTCCGTTCGATGTATTTGCCCTCGGTGGTATCGACCTTCACCTTGTCACCGATGTTGATGAAGAGGGGGACGTTGATGGTGGCACCGGTTTCGACGGTAGCGGGCTTGGTCACGTTGGTCGCGGTGTCTCCGCGCACTCCCGGCTCGCAGTAGGTGATTTCGAGCTCCACGTGCTGAGGGAGCTGGATGCTGATCGGCCGCCCTTTCCAGAACAGCAGGTCGACCGACATCTCCGGCAACAAGAAGTCCTTCATGGAACCCAGGGCCTCTTCGGTGATCTCCACCTGGTCGTAGGTCTTCTGATCCATGAAATGGTAGGTGCTGCCGTCGGCGTACAGAAAGCTCATGGTGCGATCGTCGACCTCGGCGTCCTCCACCTTTTCTCCCGAGCGGTAGGTCACCTCGAGCACGGAACCGGTACTCAGGTTCTTGATCTTGGTCCGGGTGAACTGGTTGCCCTTGCCAGGCTTCACGTGCTGGAAATCCACGATCACGTAGGGCTGGTTGTTGTGGATGATCTTCAGCCCCTTGCGAAAGTCACTGGTCTCGAACGTCGCCACGGGCGCGGATTAGCTCCGATGCGGCCCGGAGCGCAAGGACATATGAAAGGGGGCCGAAGCCCTCGATCCGGCCGTGCACCAGGTCTGCGAACAGGTTTTCGCGCCGGAACGATTCCCGACCGCTGGGCGCGGTCAGGTGGACCTCGATGACCACGAGGTGCGTGCGGACGGCGGCCACCGCGTCCCTCAGGGCCACCGAAGTGTGGGTATATGCGCCGAGGTTCACGATCAGCGCGGCAGCCCGGTGTCGGGCCTCTTGCACCGCGTCAACCAGGGCGCCTTCGTGGTTCGACTGGGCGCATGCCACCTCCACACCCAGTGCTGCGCCGTCACGGACGAGCCGCGCGTCCAGCTCCGACAGGGAGGTCTGCCCGTACAGCTCGGGCTCCCGCTCTCCCAACAGGTTCAGGTTCGGTCCGTGCAGGATCTCGACCCGTGGAAGGGTCATGACAAGGCGGCCGCCAGCCGCGGGGCCTGCACCCGCAGCAGGTAGCGGCCCTTCGAGGTGGAGCTGCTGCCGGGCCGAAGGGCCACGGCCACGAAGTATTCCTCGTTTAGGGGTCGAATGATCGTCACGAGCCGTTCGGAGGCGATGGAGACCTCCTCGAGCGGGCCTGCCGCGAACATCTGGGCCGACCGGCGCATCTGGCCCAGGAGCGACGAAAACTCGACCAGAAGCGAAGGCACGTCGGGTTCATCGCTTGCGGCCGGGTCGCGCTCCACGGTCTCGACCGGGATCCCGTCCGCCCCCATCAGGGTCGCCGCCACGGCGTCCGGGAGTCCGTGGCAGATGGACTCCAGGGGAACGCGAAATTCGCTGCTCATCAGTGCAGACAGCCTCGCTCGGTCCGTGTTTCTTCCCGTTCTTCGTCGTCGGCGATGGACCGGATCCGAGCATCGACGCAGCCCCCACAGATCTCGAGCACGAAGCGGGCTTCGGTGGCCACCACCTCACGTCCGCTCGGGAGGCGCCCCACCAGGTTCCCTCGAATCCCGAGTTCGTAGCCCCCGCCCGCGAACGCCGGGTTCGGCTCCGGCGTGTTCACCGCCTCCCCACGCCAGTAGCTGGACGCGAATTGGCTGAACTTGGCGAACTCCCGCACGGTGGACAGCTGGCTCGGCTGCAGGTCTCGCTCCAGCTCGTTTCGGAGCACGTCGCAGGCTGGAGAATTGATCATGATTTCCCCAGGCCGCTGCAGGCCACAGAGGTCTTCACCCACCTGGGCTTGGGCGCGGCAGCACTCTTCGGCTGAGGTGGCCAGCGTGAACAGCTCCACGAATCCCGAACGGAGCTCGGGCGAGATCACCCGCACGCTCACCGCGGTCTCTTCGTTCTCTTCGATGACTCCGCCATCCACAACCTTTTCGTCGAATCCCAAGAACAACGCGTCGTCATCCCGGGGGCTGCGACAGAAGGGAAGGTCCGTGGCCCCGAAGATCGGCAGGAACACCGTCGGCGTCCCGGCGAACAGGGATGGATCGCACTCGAAGACGTACTGAAAGCTCTGGGGGGCGAAGAACAACTCCCGCTCCAGATTCTCGCCGTCGATCTGATCCACGATCACGTCGGGTGCGTTCATCTGGTTGATGTGCACCGCAGCCACCCGGAAAGACGGATCCACTGCCGGGTCGAACATGAATCCGGACGCCGGATCCGTGCCGGGGTCGAACCGGCAGGCGCCGTCCTCGAGGGATGGGCCCACCAGCTTGGTGAAGAAGACCGCCACGTCCGGGTTGTCGCAGCCGGAGGTCAGACCGAGTACGGCAGCCGCCGCCATCATCCAGCGTTTCATCTCAATCCTCCAAAGAAGCCAGCTCGACGCAGAGCTGGCCCCATTCGATTCGAATCAGTGCGGGCTCTCCGATGTCGGTCAGGCCCACGACCGTCCCTTCGCTGCGGCTGCCCTTCTTGTCCGCGGCGATGTGTGGAAGTGCCTGCTCGATCTCGGACCGAGCCGGCAGCCCGGGCAGACCGAGGGCTTGCTGCGCTGCCCGTATTCGGCTCCCGATCTCCGGGTCGAGCAAGCCCCTGTTCTCGGACCACCGGGTCATTGCAGCGATCCCCTTGGCCACCGCGTCTCCGTGCCGGAGCCGGTACCCACTGGCCCGTTCGAGGGCGTGGCCCAGGGTATGGCCCAGGTTCAGACATCGCCGGGGGCCTTCCTCGAAGGGATCGGACGCCACCACATCCGCCTTCGCTCGAATGGCGGCGGTCAGATCTCTGGCGCCCACATCCGGATTGGCCAGCAAGTTCGAAAAGAGCGGATCCCCGGCGAGCAGAGCCATCTTGAAGGTCTCGGCCAGGCCTGCGCGCCACTCGTCGAACGGCAGGCTCTCGAGAAGACTGCGGTCCACCAGCACGTCCCGGGCCGGATGAAACAGACCGGCAAGATTTTTGCCAGTCTCCAGGTTGACGGCGCATTTTCCGCCAACCGCCGCGTCGACCTGGGCGAGAAGGGTCGAGGGAATGGTCACCAGCGGAGCACCCCGGCCCAGCAGCCCCGCCACCATGCCCGCCAGGTCGGTCGTCGCCCCGCCGCCCAAGCCGACCACCACGCTCTGGCGGCCGCCTCCCGCTGCCGCCGCCCGCTCGAGCCCGTCTCCGAGCAAGGCCCAAGTCTTGGTCGCCTCCCCTCCGGGCACGCCGATCCGGATCACCTCGGGCCCGACCTCAGCGATGGCTTCGAAATAGGATTGCCGGCGAGCCTCGGGCACACCCTCGTCTTCGATCCAGATGAGCGGCCGGCTCGGGGACAGACAACGCACCGCAGCGGCTGCGGCCTGTTCCAGGTTCGCGCCGACCAGCACCCGGCTTTCGATCTCGCCCACCCGGGCGCGGAGCCATCCGGTGTCGCCGAGCCACGCGGCCAACCGGTCGACGAGCTTTTCGTCCAGGCGCTCCGCGTCCAGCGCGTGGTCGGCGATCTGGTACGTCGGAGCCCGGCCTCGCAGCAGGGCTTCGAGCTCGTCCCGCGACGAGACCAATGGGCGCTCGAGATGGCTTTCCTGCAGCCGGTGCCACAGGGCGTCCGTGCTGGCCGAAAGGCCCAAGACCGGGCCTCGACGCCGGACTTCGCGCCGGGTGGTGTCGTGCACCAGTGCTCCGCCGCCCAAAGCCACGAGCCGAAACCCGTCCGGCAGCCGCCGGACCGCGTCCGCTTCCGCACGGCGCAGGACCTTTTCTCCCGGCCCCCGCAGGAGCTGGGCGGGCGACAGGCCGGTCAGTCCTTCGACCTCGTCGTCCGTGTCCGCCAAAGGCACACCCAACCGCTCCGCGGCTCGCCGGCCGAGCCACGATTTTCCCGCACCCGGGGGACCGGCTAGAAAGACCGGACAGTTGGGCAAGCTGGGTTGCATTACTGAGGGCCGCTCACTGCCTCGTCACCAGGGCCGACTGCCGGTTGACGATCCGCGGAGAGATGAAGATCAAGAGTTCTTCTCGGGCGTCGGTCCGGCTGGTGGTCTTGAACAACCAGCCGATCACCGGAACTTTGCCGATCCAGGGCACGTAGGCTTCGTTCTCGGTGGTGTTTCGCCGGTACAGCCCACCGAGGACCGCCGTGTCGCCGTCGTCCACCAGCATTTCGGTGGTGGCTTCGTTGGTCAGCACGCCCGGAACACCCAGAAAGTCGACCCGGTCCGACAGCTCGTTCTTCCGGGCCTCGATCCGCATCAGGATCGAGCCGTCCTGGGTCACGTGGGGCGTGACGCCGAGCTCCAGGTTCGCTTCGATGAACCGGGTCGTCGGACCGTTCGCGGTGATCACGGTGATCGGAATCCGCTCGCCGCTCAGGATGCGGGCTTCGATGTTGTCCAGGGTGACGATCTTCGGGGCCGAAACCAGCTTGATCTTGCCCACCGCTTCGGCAGCGGACAGACGCAGGTTCAGCAACACCGAGCTGTCCACGCTCCCCAGCACGAAGCCGAGGGCACCACCGCCACCGGCACCGACCGTGGCCGGAAGGTTCACGGCATAGTTCGGGTTGGCGACCACACCTTCGACCACGTTGTTCTGAATGTCGTCCGCGCCGCCCGAGATGCGCAGGTCGGAAGGGAAATCGAGGCCGGTCTGGTTGCCGAACTCTCGGGTGAAGTTCACGGTGCCGCCCCACTGCACACCGAGTTCTCGGGAGAAGTTGTTCCGGGCTTCGACGATGCGGGACTCGATCAAAACCTGCGGTGTTTGGGTGTCCAAGGTCTGGACCAGGCGCTCCACCTTGACCAGCACCTCGGCGATGTCCTCCACGATCAACACGTTGGTTCGCTCGTCGATGTTGACCTTGCCCCGGGGCGACAGCAGCGCCTCTACCTGGGGTCGAATGTCTGCGGCGACGGCGTAGCTGACCGGGATCAGGCGCACCGTCAGTGGCTCGAGCTCCACCCGCGCCCTCTGCCGCTCGATCCGAAGCTGCTCTTCTTTTTGCAGGACCTCCAGAGGCGCCACGCGGATGATGTTTCCGTTGCGGGTCTTGTCGAGCTGCTTGGAGCGCAAGATGATGTCCAGGGCCTGATCCCACGGCACGTTTCGCAGCTTGATCGTCACCTTGCCGCGGACATCGTCGCTGGCCACGATGTTGAGTTTGGACACGTCGGCCAGAAGCCGAAGCACGTTCTGGATGTCCGCGTCCTTCAAGTCGAGGGAGATTCGGCGGCCCTTGTAACGCTTCTTGGTGGTCGACAGCTCTGCGACTTTGCTGGCCAAGTTCGCCTGATAAGCCGCCGCGGTTCCCTCTCGAGGGTATGCGGTTACTTGGGTTTGGGCGCTCCGGAAGTCCCACATCAGGCGGTCGTCTTTGGTCCAGTGGCGGTGCTCCGTGTCGTCCGTGATCCCCGCGGATAGCACCACACCTGCGGCCGTGTTGTAGCTCGACAAGGCCGCCACCGCGCCTTCGGAAATGTCATTCACATCCAGCGTTCGTTCCAACCGTTTGGGCAACTTCGCGCCGGGGATCACCAGGCGCGGTGCGTTTTCCCGGCCTCGTCGGATCACGTGCTCCACCGGGCTGTCCGCCAATATCGTGAATCGAACGAAGCCGTCCCGGGGTTCGAACCGAATGTCCCGGATCCGCAAGCTGGGCGACGTTTCAGTACCCGCGGTGGAAGCCTGGGACGTGTTCTTCGATGTGGCCGCGGTCCGCGCTGGCTTCGGCACGTCAGACGGTCCCGCACGACTCGGCGTCCGAGGGGCCGGCTCCGCGGGTGCCGCCGCAGTGGGCGCTTCGGCAGCGGGCTTTCGCCCGTTGCCGGCCGGTGCCGGCTCGGCGGCCGGAGGGTTCGCCTGGGCCAGCTCGGGCTCGGGAGCCGGTTCAGCCGGGCTCAAGCGCAGCCGCAGCCGGCCCTCTGCCTCTTCCACGTCCAATCCGGGGACACCAGCGCCCGGAGCCAGATCGAGCACGATCCGCACGCTGCCGTTTTTGTCGGCGACCCGGGCCCGCCGGACGCCGCTCTTGCCGACCTTCAATCGCTGATACTTCGGCTCGACTTTCGCATGGTGCAGGTCGAGCATGATCCGCGGGGGATCTTCGAGGGTCTCCAGGTGCACTGCGTCCGCCTCGAGGGTCCCGCGGGCCGAAGTCACCAGTCCCCATCCGGACCCGAGCTTTCGGACCGACAGGGCGCCCAGCTCCACCGGAGGCGGCGGCGCGGCGGCAGCCACGTGCAGTTCGAGAACGCGTCCTTTTTCGACCACGTCGTAATCGCGGGGCTCCGTCAGCTCCACTTCGACCCGCAGGGCGCTTTGAACCCGCTGCGTCCGAACCGCCCGCAGGACGCCTCCGTCGCGTTCGATCGCGTTCAGATCCGCACCAGGACGGGCGTCGGAGATGTCGATCAGGACCCGGAAGGGCTCCGTCAGACGAAACACCGAAAAGCTCGGATCGTGGTCATTGACAATCCGTACGACCCATTCGTCGCCGGAACGCCGGGCTTCGATCGATTCGACCGAAGACTCGGCCGCCCAGGCTTGTGCTCCCAACGCGGGCAGCAGGAGACATCCTGGAAGCACACGGCGGGCTTTCCCAACCAACATCTTCAACATCCCTCCCGGCGCGCACCTTGGCACGGCCGACCGATTAATCAAGTTTCAGCTCCTCGGGCTTGGGCAGACAGAGCGAGGTCTTGTTGGTGACCTTGCGCCCCGTGTAGTCCCGGTATTCCTCGTTGATGACCACGCAGTCCTCGCGGATCTGGCTGACCTGGCCCCAGTTCTTTCCGATCAAGGTGCCGCGGGTCAGGGTGTGGCCTTTGCCCGAGGGGTCTTCGACCATGGCGTAAGGCGTCGAAATCCGGCTCACGACCGCCACCAGCCTCAGCTGGTCCAACTCGAACTTCTGCAGCTCGGTCAGCTCCTGCTGGGACTCTTCTTGCTGGAGCACGTCGAACAGGTTCCGGAAGGGGTCCCGCTTGCCGATGGGCGAGTACGCGTAGGGGACTTCGGTCGGATCCTCCATCGCGGCTCCGTCTTGTTCCGCCGGTGCCGCAGGCGGCGTGGCTGGCTCCTCCGGCTCTGCAGGCGCCGCCGCCGATCCTCGAGTCAGCACATTCATCCCGGTGGCTGCCTTTCCGCCGCCCTGGGTGGCCGAGCCCGCAGGGCTGCCGCCCCCGCACGCCGCGGTCGCCAGTCCCAGCAAAGCGAGTGTGATGAACGCCCGCATGTCAGGTTCCACCTTGGCCGAACCCCGTGGAGGGCGCATTCGGGTCTCGGTCCACGAACTTGAAGGTCGTGGCCATGAAGTCGGCGTTGAGGACCACCTTCTTGTTCTCCACCGTTGGGCTGGTTAGCTCGATGTTCGTCACGTTCACGATTCGGGACAGCTTCGAGACCTTGTCGAAGAAGACCAATATCGAGTGGAAATTCCCTCGAATGGACATCTTCACCGGGATCTTGGCATAGAACCCACTGGCCAGCTCGCCTTGCGGTTCGAACGACTCCATCTCGCAGTCCGACTGCTCGACCCGGGCTGCGATCTTCTGAAGAAGCTCCGGAATCTCGGCCTCGTTCGGGAGCAAGGTCAGGGCCTCGTTGAGCCGCTGCTTCAGCCGCTCGACCTCGACTCGGTACCGGGGCAGGTGCCGCGCGATCGCCTCTTTTTGGATGAGGTCCGAGTCCAGCTGTTGGATCCGAGCCTCGTGGCGGGCGATTTCGGCCTGCTTCGGCGAGACGAAGATGAAGTAGGTGAGCACGAAGATCGTGACCACCGCCAGGACGAGGGCCGCGATGCGCTGCGGAAGCGGGACCTTCGATATCTGCTGGATCAAGTCGTCCATGGTCGTTGCCTCATGCCGAGTAGTTGATGACGCAGTTGATGGTGAACGCCTGAAGCTTGACGCCTCGGTCCACCTCGTCGTCCGCGTCGAGGTTTTGCAGGTTCACGCCGCTGAAGTACTTGGAGCGTTGCAGGGCCTTCATGAAGGCGGACACGTCTTCGGCATCCAAAGCCTGACCCTTTATCGTGACCGCTCCGTTGCTTTCTTCGATCTCGGTCAACCAGACCCGGTTCGGGATCTCGCTGGCCAGGTCGTCGAGTGCCTTCACCGGGCCGGTCTTGCCCCGGCGAAGGTCCTCGATAACCTTCAGCTTTTCCTCGAGCTCTTTTTTCTTGTCGGTGAACTGGTTCACTTCACCGATGATCTTGTCGAGCTTCTTCAGCTCGTTTTCCTTGGCTCGAACGGCCTGGCGCTTCTGTTCCGCCGTGCTGCTCACGGCGGCGGTCCAGATGATCGAGCCCAGCACCGATAGGATCAGGACGCCGACTGCGATCAGCAGTTGTTGCTGGACGGACTGGCGCTTTTGCGTCTGCCGGACTGGGAGGAGGTTGATGCGAATCATCGTCGAGGTTCCTCCGAATCGTTCACCGGTCGGCCTGGCGGCGCAGCGCCAACCCCACCGAGACCGCCGCCATGGGCGCCACGCTGTTCAGGTAGCTCGGGTCGAAGCGGCCGGAGCCCACATCGAGGTTGCGAAAAGGATTCAGCACTTCCACCGGGACGCCGGTGCGACTTTCGATCGTCTTCACCAAAGCCGGGATTCGGGCGGATCCTCCGCTCATGAAAATCCGCGACAGATGTGCGTCGGCGGAAGTGGCCGCATAGAAGTCCAGCGACCGCTGGATCTCGTTGGCGATCGATTCCGACTCGGTTTGGAGCACCCGCTCCACTTCCTGGGGAACCACCGCGTCGCTGTCGGGCCCCGCGCCGCCGAGCTTCAAGGCTTCGGCTTCGTCGTAGGACACGTTCAATGCCTTTTGAACCGCATCGGTGAATTGGTTGCCTCCGATGCTGATGTCTCGGGTGAAGGTCGATACGCCGCTGGCCAGCACGTTGATGTTGGTTACGGAAGCGCCGATGTTCACCAACACCACCGTCTCCGACCGCGGAACGTCGTAGTTGATCTCGAATTGGTTTTGGACCGCGAAGGCGTCGATGTCGACGACCACCGGCTCCAGGTTCGCGCTCTGGATCACCTCGGTGTAGTCGTTGACCATGTCTTTTTTGGCGGCCACCAGCAGCACGTCCATCTGACCCGCCTGGGTGGACTCGGTGTTCAGGATCTGGACGTCGATGTTCACGTCGTTGATGTCGAAGGGGATGTACTGCTCCGCCTCCCACTGAATCGACTCCTCCAGCTCTTCGGGCGTCATCTGAGGCAGGTTGATCTTTTTGATGATCACCGAGTGGCCGGACACCGAAGTGGCCACCTGTTTGTGCTTGATCTTCTGGCTGGCAAAGAGCTCCTGGATACCGTCCACCACGGCGGTGGAGTTCATCAGGGCCCCGTCCACGATGGCTTCGGGCGGCAGCTGCACCATCCCGAAGGACTGCAGCTGGTAGCTGCCGCGCTTCGCGGCTTTCAGCTGGCACAGCTTGATGGAACCAGAACCGATGTCGAGGCCGACGGCCAACTTGCCCTTTGCCATGTGTGCTCCCTCGGGACCTTGAGATCCCCGTTGTGCCGGTCCGGGCTCGGGCCTGGGGCGCCGGCCGCCGGATGATGAGATGGACCCGAGATGCCGTCAAGGAACCGGCCAGCCGGCCCCCGGTCAGGTGATTCCGTGCTCCTTCAGCTTGTATAGCAGGGCCCGCTGACTGACGCCCAGCAGGCCCGCAGCGCGGGTTCGGTTGCCTCCGGTTTGCTCGAGAGCCCTTCGGATCAGCTGCCGCTCGACGCGAGGGAGCACGACTTTGAGCGACAGCTCGTCCCCTTCCACCGGCAGCGGCAGGTCCTCGGTGGCGGTCGCCGGGGCTCGTGCATCGAAGCGCTCGTCCAGGTCGCCAGCGCCGATGCGGCCTTCGTGGTCGGACAAGACCAGCGCGCGTTCGATGACGTTTTCCAGCTCCCGGACGTTGCCGGGCCAGTGGTAGCCGGCCAGAATCTTCATGGCTTCCGGGGCGATCGACGGGGCCCGAAAGCCGAGTCGCTCTCCGATCGCACGAACGAAGTGCTCGGCCAGGGCGCGGACGTCTTCCGGGCGCGCCCGAAGGGGCGGAAGCTCGATCCGGACCACGTTCAGCCGGTAATAGAGGTCTTCTCGAAACCTCCCGTCCTTCACCATGGCGCCCAGGTCCTGGCTGGTCGCGGCCACGACCCGCACGTCGACCGCAATGGTGCGACTGTCACCCACCCTCCGGATCTCTTTTTCGACCAGGGCCCGGAGCAATTTGACCTGCAGGGCGGTCGGCAGCTCCGCCACCTCGTCCAAGAACAGGGTGCCGCCGTGGGCGGCCTCGAACAGGCCGGCCCGGTCGCTGTGGGCGTCGGTGAAGGCGCCTTGCGCATGGCCGAAGAGCTCGCTCTCCAGGAGCGCGTCCGGGATGGCGGCGCAGTTCACCGGAACGAAGGGCTTCGAGGCCCGGGGCCCCTCGGAATGCAGGGCCCCCGCCACCCGCTCCTTTCCGGTCCCGGTCTCGCCGGTCAGAAGCACGGTGGTCGGAAATCGAGAGACTTTGCGGACCACGTCCAGCACCTCTCGAAACGCCGGGGAGACCGACACCACCTCTTCGATCCCCGGAGGCGCTCGAAACGAAGGGGCTGCACTCTTCCCCAAGCCCGTCGCCGCCGGTTTGTGCGGATGGGCGTGACGGCGCCGTTCGACGATCAGCCGGAGCTTTAGGGTCAGGTCGTCGGTTTCGAAGGGCTTGGAGACGTAGTCGAAGGCGCCGCGCCGAACCGCCTCCACCGCCAGCTGCTCGTCCCCGTACGCGCTCATGGCGATGAAGGTGGGAGCCTCTTTCAGCTGCAGGCCGTCCTGAATGAACGCCAGCCCGTCGAGACCGGGCATCCGAACGTCGGTCAGGCAGACGTCGAACGGGTCGTGCCGCCGCAGCAGCTCCATGCCCTCTTGGCCGGAAGCGGCTGTCCACACGTGGTATCCCGACTTCGACAGAGAAAGGCTCAGCATGTGCCGCAGGCTCTCTTCGTCGTCGACCACCAATACCCGGACCGGCGCGGACACGCCGGGACTCTAGTCCGACTGGGAGGTGGACGGTAGCTCCCAGGCGGGAAGCTCCACCTCGAAGCGGGCACCCTGGGGGCTGTCGCCCAGGCGGACGTCTCCCCCCATGGTGTCGACCATGGCTCGACAGACCGCGAGCCCGAGCCCCGTGCCCTCTCCCGGTTCTTTCGTGGTGAAGAACGGGTCGAAGATCTGCTCGGCGAGTTCTCGGGGCACGCCGGGACCGTCGTCCTGCACCCACAGCCGAACCCGGCCCGCGCCCGGGCAGTCGCCGGTGATCCGGACATGGCCACCGGACCCGGCCGCTTGGGCGCCGTTCAGCACCAGGTTGAACACCACCTGACCCAGCCGCTCGGGGTGAGCCCGGGCCTTCGGCAGACTCGGGAGCTCCGCCTCCACCTGCACGGTCTGCAGCGCCGGGTGGCCCCGGGCCAGGAACAGGGCCGAGCGAACCACCTCGGCCAGGTCCGTGGCTTCGAGGGCCGCGTCGGCTTGCTCGCCCGAGCGGGCGTAGGCCAGCAGCTTGCGGATCGTTTCGTGGATGCGCTCGAGCTCTCCTTGGCTGCGATGGACCACCTCGGTCTGCTCGGCCGGATCCAGGCCGCCCCGCAGCAGACCCAGATAACCCCGAACTGCGGCCAGCGGGTTTCCGACTTCGTGGGCGATGCCGGCGGCCAACCGGCCCACGCAGGCCAGCTTGGAGGTTCGAATCAGGGCCTCCTGCATGCGCTCCAGCTCGGCCTTTTGCTCCGCGAGAAGCTGCCGCTCCTCGCTGAGGCGGTCGATCGTCTGCCGAAAGCGCCGGGCGATGTCCACGATCTCGTTGGCGTCGTCTTCCCAAGCCAGGCCATGGGGCGGCTGGGCCACGGGCTCGGACTGCTCCGCCACTTCCGCCAGGCCGCGCAGGGGCGAGAAGAACAGGCGACCGGTCATCACGGCGAACAGCCAGGCCAATCCCAAGACGCTCACCACCGCCAGGGGAAAGATCCGGCTCACCTCCACGAAGGCGATGGAGGTCGGCACCGTCGGGTCGAATTCGCCGACCAACTGGCGTCCGTCCCGCAAGGGCACGGCCACCCGGTGCTCGGCAGCTTCGGCGCGGACTCCCTCGATCCGCCAGTGGACCGCGGCTGCCCCTTTGGTTTCGGCCACGCGGCCGATCTCCTCCGGGGTCAGCTGCGACAGGTGGCCCGCCTGGGCTTCCACCGCGCGGCGGTAGGCCCGCCGGCTCGCTTGGACCATGGACACCGCCGCCAGCGTCAGCACGATGGTCGCCACCGCCCCCGAAAACAGCAGCGCGTAGATCAGCAGAGGCTGCCGGAGGCTGGTGGACGCGCGCTTCATGGCCCGAGCTGCAGAAGTCTCAGGACGACCGGACCCATCAACAGTTGGGTGAGCCCGCCCAGGGCCAGGAACGGCCCGAACGGCACGGCGTTTTCCGGGGGTTCCCAGTCGTCCTCGTCCTCGTCCTCGTCCTCGTCGGGTCCCGCCGGGGTTTCGCTCGTTTTCTCGACGCTGCCGGGGGTCGGGGGAGTTTCGGAGGGCGGCGGGCCCGGGACGCTGGGCTCTTTGGACTCCGACCCGGCGGGCGACGGTTCCCGAGCGCGGTCGGAGCCCGCTGCGTCCGAATCGTTGAATGCGGCCTTCGGGACCCCGACTTCCGCCGAGGGACGCCGCTCGATCTCGGCTTCCGGCGGCGCCCCGTCAGCCTGCGCTTCCGTGTCGCCCTCGGTCGGACCCGACGGGCCGAGCCACAGCACCAAGGCGCCGATGACCGTGCCGCTCAGGGACGCCACCAAGATGGTCGGCAACAGCCCGGCCGGCCCCACGAAAGCCCCGATCATGGCGATCAGCTTCACGTCGCCCAGACCCATGCCCTCCTGACCCCGCAGCAGCTGGTAGATCCAGCGGACCGAAAGCAGACTTGCGGCCCCCAAGGTCGCGCCGGCAGCGCCCGCCCACCAGGGCATGGCGAATGCCGGGGGCGCCAGGAGCACACCCACCGCGATGCCGGGCAGCGAGATCTCGTCCGGAATCTCCCAGATGTCGATGTCGACGAAGGTCACCGCCACCAGGGCCGCCGCGAAGGCCATGGCGAGCCATGCGCCAGCGGAAAAGCCAAAACGCACGGCGCAGGCGGTGAACAGGGCCGCGGTCAGGAACTCGACCGTGGGGTAGCGCGCACTGATGCGGTTCTTGCAGTAGCGGCAGCGCCCGCGCAGCCACAGCCAGCTGAGGATCGGCACGTTGAGGTGGGGCGGGATCGGCGTGCGGCAGGTGGGGCATCGGGAACCGGGCCAGATGATGCTCTCTCCCGCCGGAACCCGGGCCACCACCACGTTCAAAAAGGAGCCCACCAGGGCACCGAGCACGAAAGCGAGGGCCGGCCACGGCACGGGCAACGGAGCGTCCACCGCCCCTCCCTCTACCCGACTTCGGTCGCGGGCGAAAAAGGGCGGCCGCTCCCGCGGTGCGCGCTCCGGGTCTTGACCGGACGAGCCGGGGCCGCTTCATGTCCGGATCGATGAACTTGCGCGTGGCCCGGGCCCCCACGTCGGCGCGGTTGAACCTGGGCTGCGGGCGCTACCCAAAACCCGGCTTCGTCAACGTGGATTGGGTGGCGGCCCCCGGGGTCGACGTGGTGCACGACCTGACCGAATTGCCGTACCCCTTCGATTCGGGCTCGTTCGAACGGATCGAGGCGGACCACGTGATCGAGCACCTGCCCGATGTATTCCGGGTCATGGGCGAGCTGCACCGGCTGCTCGCGCCCGGCGGCGAGCTGATCGTCCGGGTTCCTCATTTTTCTCGGGGTTTCTCTCACCCAGAACACAAGCGAGGTTTCGACGCGACCTTTCCGTACTATTTCAACCCCGAGTTCCCCGGGGGATACGCGGGGATCCACTTCGCGTGCGACGGGGTCACCATGCGGTGGTTCGCCCAGCCCTACCTGAAGCGCTCCGTCCTGCCTGGTCCCATGGTTCGGGTCGGGGAGGCGGTGGGCGCGGTGATCGACCGGGCTGCCAACGCGTCGCCCCTCGTGTGCTCCCGGCTGTGGTGCTACTGGGTCGGCGGTTTCGAAGAGATCGAGTTCCGGATGCGCAAGCCGGACACCCCGTGAAACCCGACGATTTGCACTGCGCGGACCGAGCCCGAAGCAGGTAGAGTGGCGCAATGGCTGCGACCCTCGAACTGGACGCGCTCCTTCCGGACCTGGTCGAGGCCCGGCGAGACATCCATCGCCATCCGGAGCTCGGGTTCGAGGAGGCCCGGACCCAAGCCAAGGTCCGAGCGTGGCTCGAAGCCCGGGGGCTCGAACCCTGCCCGTCGGCGGGCACCGGCCTGGTGGTGGACGTGCGCGGCACCGAACCGGGCCGCACCGTCGCTCTGCGGGCCGACCTCGACTGCCTTCCCATGGACGAAAAGACCCCCCTGCCTTGGCGATCGATCCATCCGGGCCGAGCCCACAAGTGCGGCCACGACGGGCACACTGCCATTTTGATGGGGGTGGCCGACGTGTTGGCCCGCAGCCGAGACTTTCCCGGGACCGTGCGGCTTGTGTTTCAACCCGCCGAAGAGGGGGTTCGCGGGGGCGGGGCCCGGGTCATGATCGAGGAGGGCGTCCTCGAAGGCGTCGACGAGATCTACGGGCTCCACAATTGGCCGCTCTTTCCGAAGGGAGAGGTGAGGGTGGCATCCGGTCCGGTCATGGCGCAGGTCACGAATTTCGACGTGCAGGTCACCGGGGTCGGGGGCCACGCCAGCCAGCCCCATGCGGCCCGAGATCCGATCGTGGCAGCGGCCCAGATCGTCGGCGCCCTGCAGACCGTGGTGGCGCGGCGGGTGCCTTACGGAGCCCAGGCGGTGATCAGCGTGGGCACCTTTTCGGCGGGCACGGTGCGAAACGTCATTCCTTCCCGGGCCACGCTGACCGGCACCATGCGCACGTTCGACCCGGACATCACCGAACTGGTGAAGCGCGAGGTGGCTCAGCTGGTTCGGGGCTTGGGGCAGGGGCTCGGAGTCGAGGCCCAGGTCGAATTCGACCCCCAGTACCCGGTCTTGAACAACGATCCGCAATGCGCCGACGCGGTGGCCCGGGTGGCCACCGAGCTGGTCGGGCCGGAACGGGTGTCCGCGGACCAGCTGCCGATCACCGGGGCAGAAGATTTCGCATATTACACCCAAAAGATTCCGGGGGCCTACTTCTTCCTGGGGGCGGGCGCGCCGGAAGGCGGCACGCCGGGCTGTCACCACCCGGATTTCGACTTCGACGACGAACTGATCCCGCTGGGAATCCAGATGTTCACCGGGCTGGTCCGAGCCCGCACGGGGCAACCATGACCGCCGCATTCCTCGTTCAATTCCGGGTCGACGGCTCGGAACGCTTCGAAACCGAATACGCCAGCCGCGTCGGCGACAGCCACCTGTTGATCCGCGACGTTCGTCTTCAGCCGGGGGCCCTGCTCAAGTTGCGCCTGCCTGTCCGGAGCACCGGAGAGCTTCGGGAAGTCACCGGGCGGGTCATGGCCCTCGAGTCCGGCGGGAGCCGGGTCGCGTTCGAAGACCCGGACGAGGAGACCTCGGCGGTGGTCCGAGACGCATCGAGTTCGGAGCTTCCCACCGAAGACATCCTGTACCGGGAGGGCAGCACCGAGGATCTGATCAGCCAGACCCTTCCGGCGGTCGAGGTCACCGAGAGCTGACCGGGTCGTCGGCGAAGACCAAAGGCAGGTCGGTTCGGGTCAACGTGGAGCCAGCCCCGGCGATGCGGGCTCCGACCAAGGTCAGGTGGGTGCCCCCGGCCGCGATATCGCGCACGTTCGTGTCCACGAAGGGCTCCACCGATTCGGCGGGGCGGGGGAGCACCCGGACCGCGCCGAGGGCTCCTGCGAGCCAGACGCCGCCCCGATCGTCGACCACCACCGCGAACGCCGGCTCGGAAAGCTCCGGGTCCCATCGGTGAAGCCCGTCCGGACCGACCTCGACCAGGGTCGAACGGGCGGTCAGTACCAACACCCGCCCGAAGGTCCAGCGGGCCGCGTCCACCGCCGCTTCCGCCGAAAGTCGTTCGAGCCCGACGCTGTCCGGCTCCAGTGAATGGATGCCACTGGCGCCGGCCACCACCACCGATCCGGCGTCCGAGACTGCGACCGTTTCGAGACCTTCGGCGTCGAAGCGCCGGTCGATGCCCGATTCGGTCCAGTGGACCACCCCCGAAGGACAAACCGCCCACCCCGCGCCGTCGCCTTCCGCGAACAGATCTTCGACCCGGTCGCACGAAGCGAGTTCGACCCGAGGGCCCGAGGGCAGACGAAACAGGGCCCCGCTGCCGCCGAGCCAGGGGCCGAAGGCCGCGGTCGGCGCGCCGTCGAGCGGAGGCTCCGCGTCCCCGGTGACCGAAAAGCCGACCACCCCGAACGCCACCGGCCCGCCGGCGGCGGTGGTGCCGCTGACCCAAGTGATGCCGGTGCGGCCGTCGTGGGCGGCGAGCGTCAGGCTCGATTCCGCCCGCAGCGTCACCTGCTCGGAGACCGGCCGGGCTGCCGGACGCAGGTCGAGCCCGCAGCCGAAGGTTTGGCACAGCCCACCGAGCAACGCCGCGAAGCGGCCGAGCCATCGCTCCACCGGCCGATGTCGACCCCATTGACCGGCCCCTGCCAAGGCGAAATGGGGTCCACCGACCCACCAGGGTCGGGGGACCGGCGCGGTGTGCGGCCGTCGACTTCCGGGCTGCCGGAAATGGGGGCGGGGCCGTTTTGGTTGGACAGGGCGCGTCTGGGAGCGCGAGGGCAACAAACCGTGCGGCCCCTGCGCCTGGATCCCTTTCAGCGTCTGGCCCTCGGCACCACCGCGGCCACCTATCTGCTGATCGCGGTGGGCGGGCTGGTCCGTGCTTCCGGTGCTGGCCTGGGGTGCCCCGATTGGCCCCGCTGCTTCGACCGCTGGATCCCGCCCGTGGACCGGTCCGGCGTGCCGGACACCATCGACCCCGACCTGTTCAACTTCACCTTGGCCTGGACCGAGTACCTGAATCGGCTGCTCGGGGTGGTGGTTGGGCTGTTGATCTTCGCGACCGCCGTGGCGGCGGTGCGGTTGCACCGGCGCAACCCTCGGGTCCTGCTCCCGACCTTGTCCGCCTTCGTGGCGGTGGGCGTGCAGGGATGGCTCGGCGGTCAGGTGGTCGAAAGCGGACTTTCGCCGTGGGTCCTGACCGCGCACCTGGTGCTGGCTTTGGGGATCGTGAGCCTGCTCTTGTACGCCAGTGTTTCGGCGTTTTTTCCGTCCGGTATCGACGGTCCCTCGGTTCGACCAGACCCGGAGCGCCGGCGGTGGGCCTTCGCCACCGGTGGGGTCATCGGTCTGCTGCTGGTGCAGGTGGGCCTGGGCGCCGGAGTGCGG
>DAPKRQ010000054.1:0-20020 GCA_031800475.1 Myxococcales bacterium LLY-WYZ-16_1 | reverse complement strand
CCGACGATGTAGGCGTTCCAGGCCGGGTCACACTCGCCCTGCTCGCGCTTGTGGTACACGCCCGTGCCTTCGCCGCTCTCTTCGTCGGTGCCTTCCCAGTACGCGTCGGCCCGCGAGAAGCCCGCTTCGCGCAGGACCTCTCGAACCTCGGGAATGGTCCACAGGCGCCATTCATAGACGAAGGCATCCTTGAGTTCGCTGCGGTCGGGGAACCGAAAGTGAATCTTGTACACGCCGTGGTGGGTGATCGGATCGAATCGGTGCTGCTCCCACACGTAGTCGAACCCGTCGTGCTCGGTGACCTCCTCGCGCTCGTCCTCCATGGACTCGTAGCCGCCGAACAGATCGAGCACCATGATACCTTCGTCGGCGATGGCCTCGAGGCTGGAGCGAAAGTACTTTCGCAACTCGTCCCGCGTTTCGAACACGCAGTACGAAAAGTTCTGGGCCGCAACGATGTCCGCCGGCGCGGTCTTCACCTCTCGTACGTCCCCCTCGATCAGCTGAACGCGGGCTTGCTGCTTCGGTTGCAGTTTTCCCAGGTTGTGAATGCGCCCCCACTCCAGGGGCTCCGGATCCAGATCGACCCCGAAGGCCACGTGCTCTGGCCCGAGCTTCACCCATTCCGCGCACACCGAGGCAGTCCCGCAGAAGTCCTCCCGCAGCACCTTGGGCTTACGCTTGTATTCGCTCCGGTACACCTTGCTAAAGAACTTGACGTCCACATCGGGCGCCTGGACCGACTGCTCGTACAGAGAGTAGCGATCCGCGGTCTTCGCGAGCTTGGGGCTTTTTTTGGGCTTCTTGGGAGGCTTTGCGCTCTTGGCCATGTTCAGGGTTCGCTTTCGTAGGTGAGGGCGGGCCGAAGCTTCGCCGCGATCCGATTCTCGATCCACTGAGCGTCCCACCACTCCAAGGGATTCACTGGAAGGCCGCGCAGCAGCATCGAAAAGTGTAGATGGTCGCCCAAGGCGAGACCGGTGGTCCCGGTCCGCCCGACTTCTCGACCCCGGGGGACTTGGTCGCCCTTTTGAACCGAGAAGCTGGACAGGTGAGCATACAGGCTCATCAATCCGTAGCCGTGGTCGAGGATCACGCAGTTTCCGTAGATGCCCAGGTAGTCCGCGAAGACCACCCGCCCGTCGTTGGCGGCCGGGACCGAGTCCCGCCGCACCGAGGCCAGATCGAAGCCCAGGTGGTCCTGACGATCCACATTCTTTCCACGATATACATAGGTCCGACGGTCGGCGAACGACGACACCACCTTGGCCGGCATCTGCAGGAAGGGTCGACTCCATGTAAAGCGAGGGACGGTTTCATCGCCGATCTCTTCCAGCTTCCGATCGTTTCGATGTCGCAGATCGTCGTTGATCTGAATGTAGTTGGCCAACAAGCTCTCGCGGTCGGGCAGATCCGGAAGACGAGCCATCAGCCGCTCCACCAACACCTTCATGGTGCGTTCGCTCAGGCGAATCGTGTCCCGGGTCATGGGCCGGGCGGTGAAGCGGTCGATGAACGGCATCTCGACCCGGTTTCCCACCACGTCTTCGGCGTACAGTACGATGCCGGCCTCGGTGTCCCGGTCGTAGGGCACGGCGAACAAGGCGAACATCAGACCGGTGTCGCCCAACGGAAAGCCCGGAAAGAAGCGCTCGTCGACCAAGACGCCGTGCCTCGTGGCTGTGGGTCCGACCCGATACACCACCGCCTCCGAGCCTCCCTGAGCCACGTAGGTCGCGGTCGACACCTCGGACAGGCTCGGGGGACGGAGCTGGACCGGCAGGGTCCGGGCGTCTCGGGAGGATTTTGCCCCGAACAGCCAGGTCCCGGCACCGTCGGCCTCGACCACGAGCTCGAGCTCTCCTTCTTGCAGGCCCGGCACGGTCTCGGAACCCACCCGGGCGGTCACCTGACGGGCCGACGGCACGCTGGCCCAAAGCTTCCATGCCGCAGCCACCTCGAAGGTCTCGTCGGCGACCGAAACTCGACGGTCGCCTTGAACGGCCCACATCCGAATGCGGGCCACCCCGCGGGCGCCCGCTTCGGCCCGAACCGTCACGGTCGTGCCCCGACCGACGGCGGGCTCGTCCGCATCGATCTCGACCGACGGCGCCTCACCGGTCCGAAAGGTGGCGAGCCCCAAGAATCCCAGGCCCACCCCAAAGGCGATCCCGATGGCCAGCACCCACGGCGTGCGAGAGCGCCGAGGCCGTCCGAGCACCAGTTCCCGCGGCATCACCGTGCCCTTAGACCGGGCGCGCCCACATCTCAATGACCCGCTCGCCGAAAGACCCACGGGAGGCCGATCACGCCGGTCGGTCCGGTTGACGGAGGTCGGGCTCCGCCGGACCATGGGTCATGCGATCCCTGCTGTTCCTGACCGTGGTGACCGTCCTGGGCGCCGGCTGCGCCGCGGGCTTGTGCGAGCGCCGGGCCCGGTTCTTCGAAACCCGGTGCTCCGGAACCGACGTGTCCTTCGACGGCGACCCCATGTGCAAGGCCCGGCTCGAGGGCTGCTCGAAAGCCGAGCTCGCGCCGATGGAGGCGTACGTCGCCTGCCTGGAAGAAGCCGAGCAATGCAGCATGGCGGTGGTTGCCGAATGCGCCCGAGCGCACCCTGGCGGCGTCAATCTCGCTTGCGAAAGGCGCTGACCCCGCGCAAACGGCCGAAACCTGACCCTCGACAAAACCCCAGCCCGGACTCTACACCGAGGCCATGCGACGGATCGCTTGGGCTCTGTGCGGAACCCTCTTCGCTTGCAGCGGACCTCGTACCTGCGGGTCCGAGCCCACCGCCGGCTTCCGGCCCGACCGCCCGGGCCAGGACGAAGCGCTGCAGACTCTTCGTGCGAAGGTGGCCCGCTTCGCCCCCGCAGTCATCACCGCCGACGTTTCGGACCTCCCACAGTCCGAACGGAAGGCCCTTGCCCTTCTGATCGAAGCATCGAAGCTGTTGGACCCGATCTTCGACCGACAGGCCTGGGCCAAAAACCCGCAACTGCGCCAAACCCTGGCCAAAGACGACTCGGCGATCGGAAAGCTCCGCATGGAGTTGTTCGAGATCATGCGGGGTCCGTGGGACCGCCAAGACCATCACGCTCCCTTCGCGGTGGACCATCCTCGCCCGAAGGGCGCCGGATTCTATCCGCCCGGGCTGGAGGCCGAGACGTTCCGCAGCTGGATCGAGGCCCACCCGGAAGACCGAGCGGCGCTGGAGAGCTTGTTCACGCTCGTAAAGCGGGACGGAAAGGGGCTCGAGGCGGTCCCCTACAGCCAGGCGTTCCAACGGTGGCTCGAGCCCGCTGCCGACAAGCTCCGAGCGGCTGCGGACGCCACCGAGTCCGTTTCATTGGCCCGCTTTCTGCGGAGCCGTGCTGACGCATTCCTTTCGGACGACTACTATGACTCGGACAAGCTCTGGATGGATTTGGACAGCCGAGTGGAGGTCACCATCGGACCGTACGAGACCTACGAGGACAAACTGCTCGGTTTGAAGGCGTCCTTCGAATCCTTCGTGACCGTCTCGGACCCAAAAGCCTCGGCCCGCTTGGCAAAGTACAAGGAGCTGCTCGGTGCCATGGAAGCCAACCTGCCGGTTCCCGACGAAATGAAGACCGAGCGAGGTCGACAGAGCCCGATCCGGGTGGTGGACCTCGTTTTTTCCTCAGGCGACGCCCGAAAGTCGGTCCAGACCATCGCCTTCAACCTTCCCAACGACGAGCGGGTCCGCAAAGAAAAGGGGGCCAAGAAAGTCCTGTTGCGGAATCTCATCGAAACGAAATTCGAGAAGATTCTGGCGCCGATCGCGACGAAGATCATGGTCGCCGAACAGGCAAGCGCTCTGAGGGCCGACGCGTTTTTCAACCAGGTGCTCTTCCACGAGCTCAGCCACAGCTTGGGTCCCGCCATGACTCGCGTCGACGGCGAGCCGAAGGAAGTCCGCTTCGCCCTGGGACCCAATTACTCTCCGATAGAAGAATGCAAAGCGGACGTGATGGGCGCCTACAACGTGCTCTACATGATCCAACGAGAGGAGATGCCAAAGTCCTACGAGGAGCCGTTCTTGCTGTCATACTTCGCCGGCCTATTCAGAAGCGTCCGGTTCGGCGTTGCGGAGGCTCACGGCAAAGGCGCAGCCGTACAGATCAATCGGTACCTGCACGAGGGTGCCGCCACCTTCGACGGAGAGCGATTTCGGGTCGAACCCGATCGACTGAAAGAGTCCATTCGAAAGCTGACCCACGACCTCGTCGTGCTGCAACACCGCGGAGACGCCGATGCCGCAGAAGCCTTGTTGTCCGAATACGGGGTCGAGTCGGCCGTGATGACGAATGCATTGTCTCGCCTCGGCGACGTCCCCGTGGACATTCGACCGGTCTATCCCTTGGCGGGCGAAGCGATCTGACACCCATCCGACAGTTCCGAACGCACCCGGGGACCCGCGGATGGTCCCGCGTCAGTCCAGCGGCATCCGTCGTGCGTCTTCGTTTGCGGAAGACTCGGTCGCGAGCCACATCTCGACGTCGGACCACTGCAGGTCTTCCAAAGGCGGGGCGCCTTCGACCACCGCGTCGGCCAGGCGGCGTTTTTCGTCCTGAAGGTTGGCGATCTTTTCTTCGACCGTTCCGCGCCCGATCAGGCGATAGGCCATCACGTGTCGCGCCTGCCCCATTCGGTGGGCCCGATCGATGGCTTGGGCTTCGACCGCCGGATTCCACCAGGGGTCCAAGATGAACACCACATCGCTTTGCGTCAGATTCAGACCACATCCACCCGCTTTGAGGCTGATCAGAAAAACCGCCTGTTCCGGGTTGGCCTTGAACTCCTCCACGGCCTTCTCCCGGTCTCGGGTCTGGCCGTCCAGGTAGGCATAGCCGATACCGTGCCGCTCGAGGGCCCGGCGCACGATGTCCAGAAGCCCCGTAAACTGGCTGAACACCAGACATTTTCGCCCGCGGGATACCGCTTCACGGAGGCGCTCCAGCAAGACCTCGAGCTTCGCCGAAGACTCATCCGCGCGCTCTGGATCCACCAGCCCAGGATGGCAAGATGCCTGCCGAAGTCGGAGCAAGGCCTCGAGCACGTGAATCTTGGCTGCTCCCCACCCGCTCGCTGCGACCTTGTCGGTCAGGTGAACTCGGTAGTAGGTCCTGAGTTCGTCGTACCGCCGACGTTCCACGTCGGACAGCTCCACCCACAGGGTCTGTTCGGTTTTGCCCGGAAGCTCGTCGAGGACCTGTTCTTTGGTCCGGCGCAGCATGAACGGGCGAAGAGCCTTGGAAAGCATGCCCAGCCAGTCTTCGTCGTTGCCTCGACCGGGGGCATCGAAGTCGTCGAGGCTCCCCAGCATGCCCGGATTCAAGAAGTCGAACAGCGACCAGAGCTCGTTCAGCCCGTTTTCGATCGGCGTGCCGCTGATCGCGAGGCGCCGCTCGCTCCGAACCAGTCGCACCGCCTTCGAAGCCTGAGACCGGGGGTTCTTGAGCGCCTGAGCCTCGTCGGCCACCAAGACCTCGAAACGCACGTCCAGGAGTTCGAGAATGTCCGAACGAAGGGCGCCATAGGTCGTCACGACCAGGTCGCATTCTTCGAACTGCTCCCGAAGCCGAGCACGCTCCGCGGTGCTGCCTGCGTAGGTCAGCACCCGCAACGACGTGAACTTCTCGGCTTCTCGCCGCCAGTTGTAGACCAGACTCTTCGGAACCACGATCAGGCTCGGCCCGGCCGGGCTGGCCCCCGGCCCGTGACGATACTGAAGCCAGGACAGCACTTGAACCGTCTTTCCGAGCCCCATGTCGTCGGCCAGGCAGCCGGAGCAACCCAGCTGGTCGAGCCAGCACATCCACGCGAGACCCTGCCGTTGGTAAGAGCGCAGGCGCCCTCGAAACCCCTCGGGCTCGCCGACTTCGGTCGGACGCTTCTCGATCGCCCGGCGGAGCCGATCGAATTTGACGTCGGTCTCCACCTCGGCCGTCGAGACCAGCGCGTCCAACAAGCCAGCTTGCGCCGGGTTGAAGCGCAGGCTCCCCCTCTCGATCCGGCCGGCCTGGGCGACGGCTGCGTACCGGTCCAACCAGTCCGGAACCCAGCCCTGACTTCCGTCGGACAGCCGAACGAAGCTCTTACCGGCCCGCGCCGCTTCGAGCAGTTCCGGCAGGGATAGCGAATCCCCGTCGAACACGACCTCGGCGTCCAGGTCGAACCAGTCGATGCCCGAGGTCACCCGTCCTTTGACGCCTTTGGGGACCCGGACAGGGCGGCCCTCGGATTCGACCCGAAACCCCGCTTGCAGAACCCGGGAGATCACTTCGGTCACCCTGGAGGCCGGCAACCGGTGCCCCTCGGCACCCGCTTCGACCCCGGAGGCGCCGAGGAGAGCGCGGCGCAAGCGCGTTTCCGCCTCGCGGTTTCGGCGCAGCAGCTTGCGTCCGGCCGGATCGGGGACCCAGTGGCAGTCGTCGTCCCCACGAACACGGACTTCGCCGTAAAAGAACAGCACGTCTGCCATCCAGCCCCCCTTTTCGTGGGCGACCAGGGACAGCGCAGCCTCGGGCTCCGGCCGCAACTTGGTCCAGTGGAGCTCGGGAGGAAGGGACAACTCCGGCAGTTCCGGAAGCTGAGCCAACCGCGTCAAAAAGGCGTCCTTTTGTTCGAACGGCACCCGAATCCCGCCGGCCCGGCGAACCCGACAAGCCCATTCGGCTTCGAATCGAGGGCGAACCCAGATCAGGCGCTCGTCGTCCACGAGCCCGAGCCCGGACGCCAAGAGTACCCGGGGCGTGTCGACCCCGATGCGCTCGTCTTCCCGAAACAGCTGAGCAGACAGCTCCAGGTCCTGGAGCCCCGAGCTGCCGAACCGAAGCTCGCACCGAAACGGGCGCTCGCCGTCCCATGCGAGCGGCCTGGACAAATGACGTTCTCCCAGCCCTCCATCCAAGCGAAAACGACCGGTGGCGCATAGCTCGGGCAGCACCGTCTCGAACAGGCCCGGCCGCAAGACGGTCCGGGTGAACCCAGCTGGCGCGGGAAGGCGCGGTCCCTCACCGGACTCGGGGCCGCCGCCCAGCAGCATTCCGAGCAGTTGCCGGTCCATCGGGTCCGGCAGCCGGTCCAGGCTGCGCTCGTCGATCGGCAGCACCTGCGCCCCGGCTCCGGTGCGGTCGAAGAAACCGACGACGAGGGCGTCCCGAAGGCGGGTCTCGCGCAGGTCCAGACGGTACTCCACTTCGCCGACCGGAACGTGGGCGCCGAGAGGCTCGGACCAGGCGTCGAGGCACCGCTCCCAACCGGGGGTGGCTTCGGCGGGCGTGCTCAAGGTCGTCAGACTGTAGCGGCCGGGCGCTCCGGATTCAATGACCACATCCACGCCTGGGGTTGGTCAGATCGACACCACCCACATCTTGGGGTCTTTGGGGGAGCTGCGCGGAGCCATGCCCGGCACGGCGACTCGTTTCGCATCGGCGGGCCAGGACCGCCGGTTCCCTCTCGTCTGTGCCCAAAAGGCGCGAAAAAGTGATTCGAGGCCCACCACAACGATGCAACGGGCCCTCGGTCCGCCGCGATAACCACGCCGAGGCATTCAGACATGGGTCGAATCACCAGGACGGAATTCCACGAACAGATGCGCGGCCAGCAGGTCGATCTGAACCGAGCCGGAGACCAGACGGGCTTGAAGGGGGTCGACGTACAGTCCGCCGACCTCAACGGAGACGGGGTGCTCCACGGCGAGGGCGAGATGGATGCCCTCTTCGACGCGGTCGACGACCTCGACCGAAACGGAGACCGAGACTCGTTCCTGCGCTCGGGCCGACCCGGAGCAGCCCTCGGGGCCCTTTCCGAGCTGCGAAGTACCCCCACCAGTCTGAGCGAGTTCCAGCAGACCTTCGACCACGGTCGGAACGATTACCTGGGTTTGAGGGGCTTTTTCGGTGACACCCACCAAAACGGCACCGTCACGCGGAGTGAGATCGAGGATGCAGGCGGATATGAAGCCTTGAACCGGGAGCTTCGCTTGATGACTTCGAGCGACCGGGCGAGTGCCGTGGCCCTGTTGGACGACGACGCCCGGCAGGGCTTGACCGAATTTCGGGAGTCCCAGGGCCTCGATCGCAACGGTCGGCCGTTCCAAGTGTCGAACGAGCAGGGCCAGGCCTTCCTCGCTCGAAGCGACAGCGATTGGGCCAGTGCCTCCCGAAGCGATGTGGTCGACCTGCAGACCTACCTGACCGAGCGGGGCTTCGAGCCCGGCGAAGTCGACGGCGCTTGGGGGCCCAACACCCGGGGCGCCCTGCAGCGCGCCCGGCAAGCCCAAGGTGTTTCGGCGGCGACTCCCGCCGAAGCCGGCTCGAGTTCGGGCGTGGAGCTCCTGCAGCGAACGGGCTGGGCCGACGCCTCATCGGCCGAAGTCCGACAGCTGCAGACCCATTTGTCCGAAGCCGGGTTCGATCCGGGCGCCATCGACGGCGCTTGGGGACCGAATACCCGGGCCGCTTTGAGCCGAGCACGGGAGGCCCAGGGTATCGAGGTCCGCGAACCCGTCGAACGTCCGGGGGATGCGTGGGTCGTGATCTATCCGGACTACGAGATCGACACCGAAGATGCGACCATGGGACTCGTCGACAAGGCCGAGCTCGGTCACACCGACCTCGTGACCTTCGAAGACGGGCCGGGCGGCACCACCCGGGCCACTTTGCACCAGTTCGGTCGGTACAAGTCCGACGACGGCAACGTGCAGACCCGACAGATTCCGCTGAGCCTGGACCTGGATCCGAACACCGGCGACCTGACGACCGAGTCGCGAAACGAGCTTCTTTCGTACTTGTCCGAAAATTTCGGAAAGGGCGGCCGGTTGCGGGCCACCGAGATCGAGAACATCGACCTGGACGCCGTCGACGCCTTCGTCGACGACTTCAAAGCCCGCACCGCCGCGGGCGAAAACGATTATCGGTTCTGGGACAACAACTGCACCACCTTCGCTTGGGAGGCCGCCCACGCTGGATCGGTTGACGGTGATGAACGAGACTGGCTCGACGGCCGCGGGGTCGGAAGCATTCCTTACATGAGCGACCGCTATTTCCTCCAGCCCAGCATGCCTCGCTATGACTTCACCCCGGGGGAAGATGTGGTGGCGCACATCCCGGCTTCGGAACGCACCGGCGCAAACTGACCCCAAAACAAGCGCTCTTTGTGGCGACTTGAGCTGAGGGCGGCCGCGTAAGCACCAACACCTTTCCACCGAATCGGGAGGGGTCCACCCCAAGGTGTCCTCGGTCATTCCAGGCACCATGTACAACCCCAAGGCCAGGGCGAGGTTCAGCGCTGCGACCGCGAGGAGGTCTCGACCGGTGCCGGCGTTGGCGTCTTACCAGACCTTCTCGCTCCGTACGTTTCCGCGATGCGCAGGCCGTAGAGCGTGTTTGGCGGGATCCGCCGCAGCATGAGGGGGACGGCCAGACCAGCCACGATCAGCCCGGCGGTCACCACGATGAAGAGGAGCAGCGCCATGTCTTCTTGGCCCTATATGAATCCTTGCCGTTCATAATGCTCGAATGAGGCCCGGGTGAGCTCCGACAGCTCCTCGAACAAGTCCGGTTCGACAGAGCGGAAATTGAAGCACGATTTTCCTTGCATGTGCGACTCGAGCTCGGGCGACACCGAATCCAGAAGCTTCGGATTTTGATACACCGGCATCAGATGAAAGCTGACGTACGCCTTCTTGATCTGGACCGCACCGAAGAAGAGCGGCTTTTTGTTCTTTTGAATGTGGTACGTGTCGAGATAGAGCTGCGTCTCGTCGTCTTTGACCGCGTGCAGTTTCGCGACGTAGGGCGCCATGATTTGTCGCAGCTCTACGAATACGGGAGAAAACTTCGACATCGGGACCTCCTGGCGACGGTGGTTCATGATTGACCCCATGGGATGCGCCATGTCCAGGCGCCCGCCCCGGGTTTGAGGCTTCTGAGGTCGTTTGCTCCAGTCGGCATTTGCGGAGGGATGGGCCTTCGCCCAACCCCGCAGGCTGGTGAACGCCTCGGCGTCCATGGGCCCCGTGCCGTCGACAACGAGGTTCGCGTACCACCGGGTGGGGTCGGCTTCGAAATGCAGCTCTTCTTCGGCAACCCAGGCCTCCCAGTCATCGAGTGCATCGGCACCGTCTCGCTCGAGTCCTCGCGACAGTCGTTCTGCTTGCGGCGTTTCGATCCAGATGAGGAAAGCGAGATGGTGCCGCCACTCGCTGCGACCGGCGGAGACGCCTTCGATGATCACCACCGGGCAGGGTTCGACATCGATCCACTCCGCCAGCGATTCGGTCGACCAGTCGAAGCGCTGGTAGCGAGCGCGACGCCCGGCGGCAAGCGGCTGGATCACCTGCTCGAGCAGTCGGGGCCACCACTTCACCGGATTATCGGTGCTCGCAAAATCGTCGGTGTGAACGACCGGCGCAGCATCGAGGGCCCGAGAAAGTCGCGACGCGAAGGTCGACTTTCCCGCACCGCCTGGCCCGTCGATGGCTACGAGGCGAACGGGGCCAGGCTGCTCCCCGATGAGGGCGGCGAGGTCGATGAATCGCATGGTGCGAGCATGCCACGACGCCCCGAGGTTGGGCGGAACGCGGAAGCACCAGCATAAAACCCACGCGTCGAAGGGGGCGCTCCGATGCCGACTTCGGCCTGCCCATGGGGGTCGAACGACCACGAAGAGGCGTGCGCTGGATCTCGTGGAACGAGCCTTTTCCGTCTCTGCACCGAATCTTCTGGCCTTCGTAGTAAACGCGTATGCCCGAAAGATCGTCGGCTGGCGGGTCTTTGGGATCCCAGCTTCGAGCTGAAACCCGGAGGCAACTCGACGAAAGGACCGAGAACGCCCGGATGAACAGCCTCGATCCATGGTGGCGGGGCGAGGTCGTACGTCGTTTCGGCGGGGGCGGGCCAACTCTTGATGGGTATATTGGTTCCCTGATATGGGTGCCCATATGAAGACCACGGTGGAGCTGCCCGACGCGCTGCTGGCGGATGCCCGTGCTTTGGCCGAGCGCGAGGGCACAACGCTGAAGGCCTTGCTAGAGGCCGGACTCCGTCATGTCGTGATGGACCGAAAGCGGCGAGCCCGCCGCGTTCCGCCGCGCGTCGTCACCTTCGGAGGCGGCGGGCTGCAGCCCGGCGTGACGTCCTTCGACGACATGCTCGAGCTTTCCTATGTGGGTCGCGGCACTTGATCGCCGTCGATACCAACATCCTCGTTTACGCCCATCGAACCGATTCCCCGAGTCACGAAACGGCCAAGGCTGCGATCGAGAGCCTGGGCGGCATCCGCGAGCCCTGGACGGTTCCATGGCCTTGCGTTCACGAGTTTGTCGCCATCGTGACGCATCCCCGCGTGTGGTCGACTCCGACTCCCATGTCGGTTGCCCTCGACGCCGTTCGAGGCTGGTTCGAGAGCACAGACTTCGAGCCGATCGGTGAAGGCGCTCATCACCTCGAGGTCCTCGAGCGGCTGTTGACGGCCGGCGGTGCCGTCGGCCCCAAAGTGCACGACGGCCGTATCGCCGCAATCTGTGAGGTCCACGGCGTTCGCATCCTGTGGAGCGCAGACCGCGACTTCGGCCGATTCTCGGGCCTGACCATCGTCAATCCGCTCCTTCGCTAGCCAACCCAATCTGTCCCTTGCACCCCCGACGGAAAGCGTTGAGCTGCTCACCGGCCACGGCGGTCTCCGGATCGCCGACGGCTGACGGGAGGAGCGGCTCAGAAGCGGACCACAAGCACGCCAACGTCTCCGCCGAGGAATCGTGAGCTCGATCTCGGGCCCGCGCCGCGGAACATCGCGGGCGCTCGGCGAGCCGGTGATCGGCTCATCGAAGGCATGTGGGCTTCCACCGAAAGGAGAGTCTCGTGAGCAGCGCCGTGAAGGACTCAGCTCAAGTGGACCGCGTCACCTCCGGGTCTGGCTCTTCGACGCAGCCGCGGAGTTGGCTCTCTAGCGTGGCCGCGTCCGGGACACCCTCACCTTCGATGATGAGCTCGAGACGGGAGTCTCTCCTATAGCCACTTCGACGAACATCCTCTCCGCCGTCGACGAGATTGAAGGCCCACCATCCTTTGTTGGTGCGCAGGACCGCTTTGACCCGACAGGTCCCAGGCAGATCCGACAGGCCGTACAGCCATGCCGACACGCGCTCAGCATCGAAGACGAGCCCCCTCCAACACACCCAACCCAACGTCGAAGTGTCCGTGGAAAGATGGGCAAGCTTCTGGATCGGCTCCGCTTCGTCACATCTGAGCTCGGTCGGAACCTGTTCGGCGCCGTCCACGGGGTGGTCGTGGTGGGACTCGTGATGGTGATCGGTCCCGTGTCCGTGCCCTGCGCGAGGCACCTGGCTCACCCGATCGCAGACGAGATCCAGGAGCTCGACGGGAGCGCGTCCCTTCTCGACCGGACCGACGAAGCGCTTGGCAGGAAAGAGGGAACGCGCCCAGGCGTGAAAGGCGTCGAGATCTTCTTGGCCGGCGAGATCGGAGCGACTGGCGAGGAGCACGTCGGCCGCCTGCACTTGGTCCTGAACCTCGTCCCGCTGCAGGGCTTCGTCCAGACGACTTGGGTCCAGGAGGCAGACGATGGACCGAACGTCGACCGCCTCCCGAATCCCTGGGCGGTCCAAAGTATCCAAAATGCCGGACAGCGCGGCCAGGCCCGTGGGCTCGATCAGGAGCCGATGAGGTCGTCGCTGGAGCAAGCGTACGAGCGACACGTCGAACATGATCCCAGCGCTGCAGCAGATACAGCCACCTGCGATCTCGCGGATGTCAACGCCCTCTCCTTCCCGAGTCCCCTCAGGCTTCATGAGCGCTGCGTCCAAGCCGACCAACCCGTACTCGTTGACCAAGATGGCCCACCGCTCCCCCTCGGGTCTTTGAGAGAGGAGATGATTGATGGTGGTCGTCTTGCCGATCCCGAGAGGCCCCGAGATCAGGTTTACGGGGACTCGGGGAGGGTTGTTGGCAGCCACGGCCTGCCGCAGGTGCCATGGCTCCGAGTTTTAACGCAAGTCTCTTGCGAAATCTACGTGTCGTCTCTACAGATGGGGATAGGTCCACGTTGTGGGCCTCTGCAAGGTCTCCATCCATGGCTCTCCGAGAATCCCCAGCTGCCGTCGTGAACCGCGGCGAGCAGGACGCGCCCTCGCAACAGTGGGACCGTTTCGGAGCCCTCGCCAGCGGGCTGTGCGCCGTCCACTGCGCGGCCACTGCCCTGGCCCCCGCGCTTTTCGTGCTCGCGGGTCTCGAGCTGTTGCTGAGCGAGAGCGCCGAGTGGACGTTCACCGCGCTGGCCTTACTCTTTGCATCCGGGGCGCTTCTCTTTGGATGGCGGCGGCACCGCTCCGTCCCGGTCGCGAGCGTCTTCGCGCTCGGTATCCTCGGTTTGCTTCTCTCTCGCGGCCTGGAGATGAGGGCCCACCATGATCATGCCCATGAGGTTTCGCACCACGGCGCGGCCCGGCTGGTCCCGAGGAGAACCCCTGATCACGATGGCGCTGGGAGCCAGGACGGCCACGGCCTCGGGGCTTGGTTCGGACTCGTGGCCGGCGCCTTCCTGGTCGGCGGTCATGCCCTGAACATCCGGGCGTCTCGGGGACCCTCCGGATCAGGCCGCGCTCGAGCCCTGGACCCGGAACGAAACGCCTAACCCTTCCGACCCGCGGGCTCGCCGCCTTTCTTTCCCCAAGATGCACAACGTTCAGTTCCTCATCCTGTCTTCGCTAGCCGTCTTGGTGGGTCCCGTTTCCCCGCGGTTCGGGTCTCACTGCCAGCCGGTTCGAACGGCCGATGACGGCCTGGCCCTCGCCATCGTAGCCGGGGTTGCGTGGGAGCCGTCCTTTCGAACGCCATGGCTCAGTTCGGCTTTGTCGCCCTTGGACTGGCCGCGGCCGGCATCGCCTTCCCGATGGATGTTCGTCCATCGGCTGGAGTCCGGGAGCCGATGGGTCCTCGCGGTTCTGCTGCTGGCGGTGTTGCCCCATGTGATCGTCGACGGGAGCATCTAGTCGACGGCAGACGGGCGGCGGCCCCCTGGCTTGGGCGGTCGTTGCCCATCGCCTTCCGATCGGCTTCACCATCGCGTCAGCGGTCCACAGCTGGCGGCTCCCCGGCTGGGCATCATGGCTGATATCGTGCTTGGTTATGGACATGATTTCTTTGGGGTATTCGCGCGTTCGATGCGGGTAGCGCGAGGAGGTTGGATGTGCAGAACGCTTGCTACCATCGGAGCGTCCTGGTCCGAACACGCCTCGCCCCTGACCCGGATTCCCCCAACGACCCGAATTCGCCGAGCACGCCCGACAGCCTCCGGACCCCAGCGAGTATCGCCCTCCGAGTACTTCTCATCTGCAATTCCGTTGCAAATAGACTCTCGTTCCGAGTAGGTGTCCCGCGATGGGCCGGATGGGAGTTTCATGGTTCATCTGAAGCATGTCGGCGGGCCGGGTGGCGCGATGGCCTTCGGCTCCGGCTCACCACCAACGCCGTGCTCGAATCCGAGCGCCTGCTGCTCGCCGCCGGCCCCCCCGGCTGGATCCTTGCTCGATGCGTTGGCCGCCTCGGCCTCGCTGCCCTGCGCGCCGTGGCTACCCGATCGTGGACTCCGCCCCTCGCCTCTATCCCTGCATTCACGTCTCGGGTCCCTACCCGAGCTCGAGCTGGGCGCCGCGTCGCAGAGCATCGCCGGCGCCTCACGGGCCGGTGATAGGCTCGCCGGTGCGGTGCGGACGAACCGTTCCGCTGCGGCCTCGAGACAAGGAGAATCCCATGGGCAACGAACACGAGCATGACCACACCATTCATCAACGCGACCACGCAGAGCACGAGCGCTGGCTCGCCGACCATCGCACCTGGTGGATCGAGCACCGCAAGCTGCTTGCCGCCTTACGTCGCGTCGAAGCCGAACTTCATGAACACGAAGCGTACCTCCTGGAGCATGAACAGGTCATCGCCGCTCACGAGGCCGCGATCGCGCGGCACGAGGAACAAATCCGTGAGCACGAGCGGACGGGTGATGGCAGTCTGCATGACGCGGCCCAGGCCGAGCACGAGTCGCAGCATCGGGTCCACAGCGACCTCGCTCGGCGCCACGGTCAGCTTCGCGAACGCCACCAGGCGCTCTGCCGCAAGCTCTCAGATATACTCGACATTCCAAAGAGCGACTAACCCGTCCCCGAAGAACGAGAGGAGGCAAGCTCGGCTGCGTCGGCTTCGCCACCGACGCGAAGCCGGAAGCGAAGCTTCTCGTGAAACGCTCGGAGTCGTGAGGCTCGGCCCACACCTCCGTATGTCTCGTCATCGCGCATTTCTTCGCAATCTTCGGCGGTCAATTCAGAAGATCCCGCCGAGACCGTGCGACCTTCTCTGCCCTGTGGTCTCCACTATTCTACCGCCGAAAGCCGATTCGACGAGGTGCAGGCGTGGATTGACCATAACGGCCAGACTTTTCAACCATGCAGCGACGAGTTCAACCCGCCCGGAGTCACGGGGGAACCTGCGGCGCTGACGAGCTTCTTCTTTGCTCAAGCCTTTTGACTCCACTCGGTGGTGCACGATCTTGGCGGTGCTGATTGCCTGTTCTCAGGAGGCTCCGCCCCTCGATGGTACCCCTGGGGATCTGAGATCCGAAAAATCAGATTCGGGTGCAGAAGCGTGCGGGGCGTGTATTCTTGCCAGGACGGTGGATTTGGCGAATCCTCAGTGCCCCACGTCCATTGTTCCGGACTGCTTCCCTGTGCCCGCCATTCCGAGCGACGCCCATCGCCTGGTCGCACTATGCTGTCTATCCCGCCGATTAGGTGGAGTTCCATTCAAAGCAGGCAGTTGCGAACAGCCCCGCCGACGAGCTGCCGGACTCAGTCGGATCCTTCGGGCCTAGACTCGAGCCAAGCCACGTCTGCGAGATCTTTGGGACGGGCGGCGGCCCGCTTGTTGGCGATCAGGGCGCGGCGGCCGATGCAGGGAATCTTGCGCCCCTCGAGCTCGAAGATTCGGCGGTCAGGCCACGCGTCGTCGAAGTCTACGCCGGTCACCGTAGTCAAGATCTCTATCAGCTGAGGCTTGCGTCCAAAGCGGTAGCCGTAGCGCTCGACTTCGAAGTCCTCGGGACGCACTTGATGGGCGTGAACCGGAGCACCGAAGCGAATGAGAGCACGATACACCCGCTGGGCGTTGTCGGCGCTGGCTCGGACCCACACGTCGAGGTCGTCGGTGCCTCGGCCGTGACCGTGCAGCGCCATGGCCCACCCACCCACGAGCAGGAACTCGACGTCCTCATCGTGCAATGCGACGAGCAGGTCCGCGAAGTCATCGCCGAGATCCAGCACGCTCGGCCTCGATGTCGAACTTCTCGCCCGGCCATTCACTCCGCTGCAGACGCGCCGGAGGAGGGTGGTGCGCGAGCCACTGGCGGGCGCAGAGTCGAGCCATCGCATGGAAGCGCTCAGTCGGGCTCAAGCCGGCGTAGAGCTCAGGCTTAGGAGTACCCGCGAGGACCTTCTCCCCCCACATGTTGGCACGACGGGCGTCGGCGCGAGCGCGACGAGCTGCGTCGGCGGCTTCGCTCATAAGGCCTTCTTATCCCATACGCGAAAGCGTGGCCAAGGAACTCACGCGGTTGTGCCTGCTCGGAACCGGTGCCACCCGTTGGCTCCGATGGCTATTGTCGGATCGTCTCCGCCGAGAAAGCCGACGAAAAAACTAGGTTGCGTTGCGCTCAGCGACTGAAGACGACGGGTGGCACCGCACCGCTTCCTGGACGAGGAAGGAACCGGAGCCCATGAGTTCGATGGGTGGTTGGCCGGATCAACGACCCGCTATCGAAACGAGCCGTGGGGCCCGCCCTCGGTAGTCTGCACCGTCATGCGACGGACGGCTTGCAGGCCGGTTGGCGATGTAGGGCGGCTCCTGCGTGTCGGCGAGCGAGAGCCGCCGGAGCACGGTGTGGACGAGGGCCAGACCTCCACACGATGTGCCCCGCTGCCGGAAGCTCACGTCGATTCGCGCACGCCTGGCGCCCAAGTGGCAGCCACCGTCGGATGCTCTGTGCTTCCGCTTTCGTCTCTCGATTTTCTCTTGCCGGCGCGCGCCCCGCGACCGTACTTTCGGCCAGTCGGAATTCCGTCTTTTCGGCCGCTGCTACGGACGCGAAACACGACTTACCCGCGGGATCCGGGTACTTCCAGCCTTTCCGATCCTTTGGGTGCGCTCGTTTTGGGACTGGTTCATCATGATGGAATACACGGTCTACCTGGCAGCTGGCACCCTCGCATGGTTCTTTGTGTTCCGCGTTGGTCAGGTTGAACGGAGATTCATCAAGCTCCTCGACCGGTTGGCTGAGCAACACAACTTGATGGTCCATACTGGCCGACTATCTGAGGAAATTAGATTCTTGGCGGCGAAAGAAGACGTCGAGCTCAGCTACCGTCGACCAATATCACTGAAACGCGGACCCCACATACAAGAGAGTCAGATGAACACCATGAGCGAACGGCGATCTCACGTCGTTGTTTTAGCCTTCCTCTTCGAGGATAAAAATGAAATCCCGAGCTTTACCTCTTTTGTCTCTGATGCTTGCAGTCAATTCAGCTGGAATTGGCTCGAGAAGAAGCTCGAAGGACGCCTCGAAGTCCGCAGTTCCGGACAAGAGGTGCAAATTCTGCTTTCCCCACCCTATTACTCTCCTGGGCTAGAACGACGCACGAAGGCCTTGTTTGACGATGCCATTTCACTCAAGGCGGAAACGTCGGGCGCCGGTGCACGCAATAGCTTCTGAGTCCACCTCAGCGTTCATGACCAGCTCTCCCTCGGTCATGAAACCATTAGAAAATCAATCTATTTAAGGAAATAGAGTGGACGCTTCGATCGTCCGTTTCAACAGGGGTGTGCAGCGGCAGGAGCGACCCGCGAGATCGTATTGCAAGTCGTCTTGTCTTCCTGAGGGCCAGGCCCCGGGCGCAGAATGTGCGGGGTATGGTGATTCGAGAGTAGGTAGCTTGACGGGGCGAATTCGCTCGTGATTCTTTCCATGCATAGGCACGTCTGGGGGGCAGGCATGCTGGCTCTTGGTAGCATCAACTGCGTCCCCCCCCCCGGGTAACTCAAATCTCGGAAGCATCTAGCATCGACGGATCAACTCCGACTGACCATTCAGCTTCTCGCCTTCAGTCCAAAATATCGATGCAGACGCTCCCAGGCGCGCTCTTCACGGGGCGATGGTCCAACGTATCACCGGTAGGTCCGGGTTATCTGGCGATCGGGAACGGCGGCGGCGACCAGGACTCTTTGTTCTGGTCGTACTCCACGGTTGAGATAGGTGGATGCTCCGGGACCTTCGTCGCGCCCAACATCTTGTTGACCGCTGCCCATTGCTCAAGCGCAGGCATTGAAGATGCCCCAAGAGACTTCCGAAGCTTCATCTACGAAGAAGGCTCCGACCACGCCAGCACGGTCCTCATCCAGAGCACGTGCGAAGCGTTGGTTCGTGGGATCGACAACGGGGCCGGGGACGTCATGCTCATGTACTGTGACGATATCCTCTGGGGGCAACAGCTTCCGCCCGGTGAGGTCCTGGGAATGGCCGATTTCGATCCGAATCCTCTGGCGATGGGTGACTCTGTTTGGGTGAGCTGGCAAAATCCGTTATGCAATTCGAGCGGATGCAACCTCGGGCAACAGATGATTTTCGGTAGCGGCAACGTTACGAATCTCAGCCTGTCTGTATACGGTGTTGACGGGGTCGGGACAGACATTCCGTATCTCCGGGGTTCGAGTGGTTCGACGTTGTGGAAGCGCTCGAATGATTCTCACCACCGGCTGGTCGGAGCTGGAAGATCATTTGGCCCCGCTCCGACACCCCTTCCCACACCCATTCTAAATCATCCAGGCGTGCCTGGAGGGGGCGGGTCAACCATCCTTGCAGCCCTCAACGATGGGATATCCGATCCGCGCTCCAGCCCAAGGTACGGGCCGGACAACGAGCCCGCCGGAGTCAACACCAGCTTGATGACGAGTCTCGGGCTGATCGGGGGCTCTTCGGGTTTCACGGAGGCCGACTACATCGGTGCGCCGTACGACGCGGACGGCAACCTGTTGTTCGACGTACAGGAAAGGCTGGACGCGATTCGGGGGGTGGATAGCGGCAACACGATTTGGTTGGGGTTCAGCAGCCCTCGACTCAACGGGCTGTGGAATGAAATCGGCTCGGGAGCAGCGCTCATCACGTTTCGAGACTGGAACCACTGGCTGGAAATCGACTTCAGCAGTTCTTCGCCTCAGGGCCTGCTGGAGCTTCCAAGAATCAGTCTGGATGCGAACTCGACCTATCGCTTCTCGGTCATGAGTGCGACCGATGACACGTCGGTTCCGAGCGGTCTCGAATTCGAACTGTGGTCGCCCACGGGAACGAGCCCCGACAGTACGCTATCGATTTCGACTCCTCCCGACTCCAGCTGGCGCATGGCAACGGGAACGCTGCAGACGTCGGTGGGGACTTCGATCCTTCGGATTCGAGCGAACGGGGTGCGTTGGAAAGGCCGGCTGTCGGCCCTCGTGTTGGTGAAGGACGGATCGGTCAACGGCTTCGATACCCACAGCGAAAGGCACGTATGGAAAGACAACGAAACTGGCAGCCGTTCGTGGATCGTTCCCTACGGCCGTGAGGCTCCGGGCGGCGCGGCGGAGATATCTTGGGCCGGCTTGGTCAACGACTCGACGCCACAGCAGGTGGACTATTCGCTCCGCAATCGACAGCTCGCCATCGTCCCCGGACGTCAATACGAGCTGTGTTTCGATGTACGGAGTTTTCCCCCGGGAGCGGGCAGCGGCACCGGTCGCGTTCGGCTGGGCAGCGGCGCGGGTGCGCCTCCCGGGGACTCGATGCCTCTGGATGCAATCTATATCGATGAGACGTTTCCGGTGACCAACACGTGGCAGACCCGCTGCACGGTGGTATTCAACAGCTCGGAATCGGACAATCTCTTGAAGTT
>DAPKRQ010000053.1:0-1662 GCA_031800475.1 Myxococcales bacterium LLY-WYZ-16_1 | reverse complement strand
GTAGACCGGGGCCCCGAAGAGCTCCAGCGCCCGCTCCACGATGGCGATGGCACGATCGACCCCGGCACAGAAGCCGCGGGGATTGGCGAGCTCGACTTGCATGGCAGCCCCGGACGGTTGAAGAAACGAGTGGAGGACCGGAGGCTACGGATCCGCAGCAAGCTTGACAACCTGCAGAAGGTGGGAGCGGGGCTCCACGCACCTCGCCCGGAACTGCAGACGGGGCCCGCAGGGGCCCCGTCGGACGCTGTCGCCGGGGAGAAGGCGGTTGGGATCGAGCGCTAGGCGCGTCGCCGCGCGATCCCGAGCCCGGCCAGCCCCAGCCCCAGCAGGGCCAGCATGCCGGGCTCCGGCACCGGGACCTGCTGCTCCGCCACATCGAAGCTCAGCGTGAAGTTCTGGTCTGAAAGACAGGGCCCGGAGCCACCTTCGGGGCATGGATTCGACAGGGTGAAGAAACTGGACAGGCTCGCGACGGCGTTCTCGTCAATCGTCAGGTCCAGGCTGCTGCTCGGCGGATCCGCAAGCTGAAGATCCGTCATGATGGAGCCGAGCGGTCCCGTGAGGAAGCTGTTGCCACCGACCTGGAGGTCGATATTCCGGAGCACGTAATCCGTACTGACGTCGCCACCTCCGAAGGCAAAGCGGAACTGGAAGCTGTCCGCGTACGCGCTCTCTCGGTAGAGCGCCGACCCAGGCAGGGTGAACGGGATCTGCACTGCCTGAGGATCTCCGGAGCCAAGGTTAGCCCTCTCGAAAATCACCGCTTCGCCGCTGCTGAGGTTCACCGTCTCAAAAAAGGGTCCGAAGTATCGGAGAGTGCTCTCGCCCGTGACGTCCTCCGTCCCGAAGGTCGAGGACCACAGGAAGAAATAGGGGTCGTCGGACTCGAGGGGTACAGCCGCCGCCATCGCGGAGTAGGCGAGCGCCGCGGCCACTCCGGTCGCTGCAATGGTCCGCTGAAGTAGCCTGTTCGCTTTCACCAATCGTCTCCCGTCAAAAGTGGATCTGTTACAGCGGACGCCCACTCCACCGTCCGACTGGGTTGCGCAAATCTTTGCAAGCACCGAGCCAGACCAAGAAATCGCTTTGTTGAGAACGGGTTGCGGCCTCCCGCCAAGCACGACACTGAGACACCTGTAAAAGCTGCCGACAGTTCCGGCGGCCGCGGTGCTCCGAAATGCGCGAAGGCTCTCGCCGCGGGGCGGGCGGAAGTGCCCCCGTGCGGGGACGACATCACACGGGACTTTCCCCTGCCACAGCCAGAATCTCCACCCGCAGCCGGAACCGGCGCCCGGCCAGCGGGTGGTTGAAGTCCACGCGGGCCGCGGCCTCGCCCACCTCCACCACCGTTCCGGGGATCTCCTGGCCGCCCGGTGTGGCAAAGCGGAAGACTGCCCCCTCCCTGGGCGCGAGGCCCTCCGGGAAGTCCCCGAGGGGCAGCTCATGGACATTGGCCGGATCATGCTCGCCGAAGGCCTGGCCGGGGGGCACGTCGAAGGTCACGCGCTCCCCCGGAGCGAGCCCCTCCAGCAGGCTCTCGAGGCCGTGGTCCAGCGTGCCGTCGCCCACGGTCCACTCCAGGGGCTCCCCGGCCGTGGCCGCATCCACGGGGGTGCCGTCGGCCAGCTTCAGCTCGAAGGCCATGCGCACGCGCCGGCC
>DAPKRQ010000052.1:0-9081 GCA_031800475.1 Myxococcales bacterium LLY-WYZ-16_1 | reverse complement strand
CCTCAACCCAAACTCGACAGCCAATCCGCTTCAGCAGGATCCCGTGTGGGAAGGCATCGACGGCGAGCGGTTCGCGGCCTTGGCCGACAAACACGGCGCCCTGATCGAGACTTCCTTCCGGAAGGAGGAAGGGCCCTTGGGTCCGCGGACCGGGACGTCGACTCCGGCCAAGTCGAGCACGACCTTCAGGATTGAGCGTTTCCGTCATTCGAAGCGAGACCAGACTCCAGTTTCTTTATCGACAACAGAGATGTCGCCCCTAATAGAAACGTGGCCACCGGGTACACTGATGTATTCCAAGTATCATCCGCGAAGTCGTACATCACAGCTCCACTTTCAAGCCGGAAAAGAACTCGATTTTCGCTGCAGAAGACGAAATGCAATTCGGTGACTCCCACCTGAGGATGCGAATCGATGCTGCTTTCTGAGTCTCCTTTTACGACGTAAAATCCAGTGTCTGTCCAGGTGTCTGGGGCGAAAATCAGCCGAGAACCGCACACTTCTGTATGTAGACCCCAGCCCTGCGTCGCGACCCAGGGTTGTCTACCCGAGCACAGCACGTCGGTCCCTTCAATGTACTGAGCTGAGCAGTTTATAGAAAGAGGTATACCTGTGCCGACCGTTGATCATCCCGCAAAATAGAACTCGTTCCGGTCAACGGCGACTGCGCGGCCATAATCGAATAGCAAAGGCTGCGGCCCATCAACCGTAATGAGCTCAGACGGACTCGACAATGCCGCATAGCGAACTCCGGTGGGACTGGCTGAAATTACTATGTGCTCATCCGAGAGATCAATTTCTTCTGCGACAACATCTGCAGCCGCTAGGTCCTCCATGGTTTGAAGATTGAATAGCAAGACCTTGCCTCGCCCATCCTGCTCCGCTGAAAGTCCGACAGCGTTCTCGCTCACCGCAAAGTCGAAGATGGTGTCTACGTTTTCGAATCGACGTCGAGTTTGTGCGCGACTTCCCTCTCGATCTCGGCTCCAGACACACAGGGCAAGTTCATCCTCGGCTTCTCCGAGTAATATCACGCTGTCGCCAACTACACCAAATTCCACGAACGGATTAACGGCAGAGCAATCAGTGTTTACCTCCAAGCGCGCATCCGCCGGGGTCATATCAACGTCGGGCCAGTCACCAGGAGCGTTTGTGTCTCGGCACGAGCAAGCACAGAGAAGGTTGCCCAGGAGTAGGAGTCGTCGCATTAGTTTTTCCATTTTGCTAGTCCGGATTGATTTGAACATTGAATTCGGTGTCCAACTCAACCCCGCTGCTGATGGTGTCTACGAAAAGTGTACCATTCACCTCGCGACAATACGGCTCCACAGCTCCGAGGGCACTCGCTACTCCTCCAGACAGACGACCGATTCCGGTCGGTACACCGGTCACCGGATCAGGTGGAACTGCACGCAGATGAGTATCCGGAACCCATCCGGAGTTGCCGCTCTCCGGGTCGGTGCACCACGTCCATCCGTTGCGACGGTCATTCCCTCGCGCACGTTCAGCTCTCGAGCTGTGTAGGCTTCCCGAACTCGGGCGCGCGAGTCGCTCACAAAGTCCAGGACTTGGGCCGGGACCCAGCCGCCTTTCTGGCCGGGCGTCTCGCAGTAGAACCAGTCTTCCAGTCCTCCGGCCCGTCGTACCGCTCGCCTACGGTCAACGGGGCACCCTCGGAGAAGGTAATCGGCTCCGGGTACTCGGTTGTGTGCGCTCGAATGACGACGTATTGCCTCGCCTCCATCATTGAGCTCCCCCGTCTTGTCCGCACACGAGCACTGGCCCGTGGCGCTGAAACGATGCCCGGCCCCCGCGCGTCGTTCAAGTCTGTGTCGACCGCTCGTGCCACCCGGCCCCGGGACCCACCTGCTCGATGGTCCACCATGCGTCCAATGGTGATGCCCGCGGCCGGGGCCTCTTTCCGAGGGCCTACCCGCTCGAGCACGTATCGGTCTTCGGCCGGATCGCGAAAGGAAGCGGGATAGACAGCATAAGGGGACCCTGGGTCAGCGGCCGGAGCCGAGGGATCCCCGGAAGTGCTTACCCACGATGCTTCGGCTTTGATGGAGTACCGAGGCTATTCGGTCGAAAAGGCGATACGTACCGTGCTCGATGACAAGATCGCTCCCGCCGGAGCCACCGGCGGCATCATCGCGGTGGACAAGGAGGGCACGTGGGCCACCCACCACACTTCTCCCGGGATGCTCCGAGGTGTCGTCACCCACGAAACCGGCCCCAGCGTGTCCATCTTCGACGACGCTCGTTGACGAGCCGCTTGCTGCTGGGCTGAAAAGGAGCCCTTCGAAGCGCCGCGGCTCCTCGGAACGGTCTAACGAGAAGGAGGCTTCGGCAGCCCGAAGGTGCCCCTTCGTTGTAGTTTCTTTTCGACAGGTGTTGACTCGGAGGAGTGCAGCCCGAACCCTGGCATCATGTCGTCCAATGCTCGAGCGATGACGCGGCTTAGGTTTCCACTGCTAGCTCTCGGAGCTGGCGCCTTGGCATCCGTCATGATTAAAGATGCCCCCCCCCTGCTTCCTCGACGGAAGACGAGGCACTGATCGTATGGGTCGACATCTCAATGAAGAAGCGAGCTATCGAGCTCGTGCCTGAGGCTCACGACCTTGAACCGATGCCCGCGCTGGTGCTTGCTCAACACCAACTGACGAAACTTCTCGCCGAAGAACCAGACTCGGTACGGGCAATCAGCCGGCTTCGAGCGGGCAGCCGGAAGAATTTCTATTCACAAGATCGATCCTTCCCCGAATTTGGTGAAGCGACGTATGCACGGCGCATTTTGAACGATCAATGGTGCAACCATGGCGATGGCGTGCGCATTGGGATGATTGAAGCTTACGGCTCACCCACCGTAGGGGCCTCGCGAATACTCGAAAGGCACTCTGCATTCAGCCGGCGTGGCTACACGCCTCCGGCGGGAGGACCCTCCAAGGCTCAGATCGAGTATTTGCATTCGAACTTCAAGACGTGCATCCGGAACGACGACTGCGACAGTGTGTGCGCACCCGGAGCCTGGGGAGCAGGGGCATTCGCAGGAGGCCCCGACGCTTGTCTGTGCATCGATTCCGAATGCGTATCTCATCACCAGACTCAAACCCTCGCTTTGGTCGGAGCATACCACAGCTGTTCCGACGCGTTCGATCCCGACGACCCAGACTACGATGTGTTGAAGGCCGGAACCGAGCAGATTCTAGGAATTCACAACATGGAGGACTGCGAGGCGAGGCTCATCGGCGCAGCCAACGCCGAGTTCTTCATCGCCAACAATCGCGTCAGCTCACCGGGTACAGCTGCCGCGATAAATCGTGCAAAGGAGCGATACGAATGGTTAGTCAACACCAAACAGGTGAACCTCATCAACGAGAGTTGGGGAGTAGTGGATCAACCAGATACAGGATCTTATTCCTCCGTTCTGTCATGGCGTGGTGTTCTCGCCGACTACTATTCGAGAAAATCAGGCATCACCATCATTCAGGCCGCGGGACAGCTCGACAGCCTTAACGCTCAAGGTGTGCCCGAGAACGAATTCGGGGTCCGTTGCGACGGGTTCAACACGCTGTGTGTCGGCGGCGCCGTCTTCGACGACAGCTCTCCCGGCTGGGACATGTCGGAGTTCGATCACTTCGATTCGGTCTTCCGAAGAGATCCTTCCATCGAAAATAATGCAAGCGGCACCCGCCGCCTGACGCTATCCAAGCCAGACGTCGTTACGCACGCCCGAGGGGTGACCGTTCCGGCTTTCAGGCCCAATCAACCTGCGGACGGGAAAGATCGGTGGGTGTACTATGAAGACAACGCAGGTGGGCAAAGTCTGTTCATAGACGCGTGGCTTCGACAGGGTGACGGAACGTCGTTCGCAGCGCCCATCGTGACCGGATTGGTGGCCCAACTGTTCAAGGCTTCGGGGGTACGAAGCAGCGCCTTGCTTCGCGCCGAGCTGCGGGCCTTCCAAACTCATCAGCCATTCTTCGCGAATCTAAATCCAAGCGTTTGCTTCCCCGGACCCGCTCCGGCATACCCGGTTTCGAGCGCAGCCTCCGCCACGACGCAGCAGTGCGACTACAGTGCGGGGGTGGGAGCGCCTTCCTTCTTCACCCACTTCCGAGATTTTTGTGGCTACTTCTGCCCCACGGGCTCCCCCTCCCCCGTTCCCTGCAATCCAGACATTGCGTCGTTCGGGCATTGTCCAGCAACAGCCCAGGATTCGGGCGAATTGAACCTTCGCGACGACGACGACGGTCGGGTCATGGTGCCCGGCGCAGCGCCGTCGTCCAGCGAGCGCATGCGTTACGTGGGGAACCCGTTCTCGAGCGGCGGAGCGAGCGACGATGGCTTCGCCATCCGCTTCGCGCTCAGCTTTTACAGCTGTCCGGGCATCGATCCGGAAGCGTACGCGGATAACATGGGTCCGACGGCCAGACCCCGTCAAGGGCAAGAGTACGCTGACCCACCCGTGGTGGATTTCAACGTCGGCATTGTGGCTTGGAATGCAGGGGGGATGCCGCAGCTCTTGGATCGAACCCACAGTCCAGATGAAACGAATGAGTCGATCTGGGTCTCCACCACCCAAGGCTGGGACTTCTATCAGCCCGTGATCATCGAACCGCAGAGCTATACCGGATGTGACCCGATGTTCAATCCGCAAGGCGTCGTTGGAGAGCCGGTCGCTTGGGCGCTGAAGCGGTTCGACCATCCCGCCGGTCCGGTGACCCATCCATGAGTCTCAGCAGGTTCAGCCTGGCGGTCGTGCTCAGCGGGCTGTCAGGCTCGGCTTGTGGTGGCGTGGAGCCAGAGCCACTTCCGGAAGACACTTGCGACGACGACCAGAGGGTCGAAGGATTCTGCGTCTTTGGTGTGGATGAGCAAAGGTACTTTTGTTCAAAGCCGATCGAGGAAAGGCAGTGCGATGACTTCGAAAAGCTTTTTCTTTTCTCGGGCAGCCTCGACCCGAGTGAGCCCACGTTGTTAGCCGGCGTCTCCGGCAAGGGTAGGGAGCGTCAAGGCTGCCTTCGGATCGAGTGGTGGTTCACCATGAGTGCGGACCAAAGGCCAAATACCATGCACAAGGGTGGCTATCACGCGTGGTTCGGATGGCTCACCAATTGCTGCATCGAGGAAGAGCTGAGCTCGCGGCAGTTTGAGCACGTCGATTCGCACGACGAAGGACCCGCTTTGTTCACGGAGAACGCTGTGGCGTTTTCGTTGCAAGATGACCTGGATCGTGAGGTGTTCTTGTGCACCACAGCTGCGCGCGAACGAGCTCCACGATCACTGGAAGCGAAACGCTGGGTCTTGCCTGCAGGGCGCACCATGATGGTCAAGTCGGATACAGCCCTCGGGTACGCGCTCGACGTGGAGTTTCCGGAGGCGTTTGTGCCCTCTCGGTTGAAGCTGTACGCGCCCCGCTTTTCGAATGAGCCCTTCTGTTCTCGGTTCCCTCCGCCGACCGTGGCTGCGTGCGCCGAGGAGTACAGCGCCGCCGAGATGAAGGCCGCATATACCGTTTTCGAGTATTCTCTGACTGATTGGCACATGGGGTTTGTGCAGCAAGTCTTGGAGCTTCTATGACGACGAGAGCAGTATCGGTGCACCGGACGGTCGGGGGAGTGGGAAGCGCTGTACTCGCGGGATTTGTTGGGCTGATCCTCATGGTCGGATGCGGATCCGCTTCGGATGGCGATGGCGGAAGCGACGCAGGGAGGGGCGAGGCGGATGCGCAGCTTCCGGACGCGAGCTCCGATCCGGACCTCGGCATCGAAGACCTGGGAAGACGGCACGACATGGCGATGGACTTTGCGGACTTTGTTCCCGGCCCCGCCCCTCCGGCCGTACCCAGCCGGTGCAGCCGCGTGTGCCAACAGCAGGCCCAAGGCTGCGTCGCGGAGTGCGAACGAGGCTCTGAATCTTCCCTGGCGGGCTACGCCATCTACGAAGCGGACTCCGGCGATGAGCTCGAGTTGCCCCTCGGCTGCAGCCAAGATGTCGGCGTATTCACCGTCTTCATGGGCACAGGGTACGAGTTGCGCGAGTATGCATGCTGCTGCAAATGATGGCGTCGGCTTCTCCACACGGCCAAACGGCTTGGGATCGCAGCAAGACTCGGGATGAAACCTTGAATGCGTCCGGATGACCGAGGCCACGGCCTTAGCCCCGTGGTGCGAGGTGGATCCCAGGTCCGGTTCCCAGGGGTCACCCTGACGACCGGGCGGTTGGGGTTCTCTGGCTGCGGAAAGCGGGGCGGCCCATCTCCGTGCCTTGACCCCTTGGCTTCGCACGGACCGTGCTCGGACTGGGGTCATGGGCTTTCTCGAACGATGGCAAACGGCGTCGACGACTTCGCTCGGGCTGTTCTGGATGGCCTTTTGGGCGTTCGGCCTCGGCTACCTGGTATCGTCCCTGATTCAAGCATTCGTCACCCGGGAGCGGATGCAGAAATCGATGGGACGAGCGGGTCCCAAGAGCGTCGCTCTCGGGACGTTTTTCGGCTTCATCTCGAGCTCGTGCTCGTTCGCAGCGCTCGCGACCACCCGGTCGCTGTTCACCAAGGGGGCCGGTCTCGTTCCTGCCCTGGCCTTCCTGCTCGCTTCGACGAACTTGGTGGTCGAGCTCGGGATCGTGATCGGCGTGTTCCTCACCTGGCAGTTCGTGGTGGGCGAATATGTCGGGGGCATCCTGCTCATTTTGCTGACCTGGCTGGTCGTCCGGCTCACGGGGCCTCAGGACCTGATCCATCGCGCTCGGGAGCACGCCCGAAAACAGGAGGGTAGCGAAGACGGACGAGAGTCCTCCGACTGGAGGAGGCTCATCCGGACGCGGGAAGGCTGGCGGCGGGTGGCCGAACGCTACGTGATGGAATGGCGGATGGTGTGGAAAGACGTCACCATCGGCTTCACCGTGGCCGGCGTCATTGCGGCGTTCGTCCCTCGGTCGTTCTTTCAAACCCTCTTCGTGGGGCCGGCCAGCGAGCAGCCGAGCGCGATAGGAAGGATAAAGGGACCCTTGGTCGCGCTGAGGGGGCTTCGGGACGGCCGAAGTGCTTGTCATAATCTCCGTTATCAGACCTCTTCTCCTCGATGAGGCAGGGGTTTCACTCGAGAGCTGGGATCCCGGGGCTCGGATAGGGGTCGGAAGGACGTACCGGTGCATAGGCGCCCTGGTGGTCGCAGGCGGAAGGCTCGGGCTGTCTGAGTCTGGCGCTGGACGTCAGCCGGCGCCGGCCTCGTACACCACGACGACCTCGGGGCTGCTCGATCTCGGGGGCGGAGACGACGCGACGCCGAGATGACTTAGGATCTTTGCGGATGACCGGCGGGTCTTCGATCGCCGACACGATGCGGAGGCGGCCGCCGCAGTCGGGGCAGTCGAGGACGTCGATCTCGTACACGCGGTGCAGCAGAGTGGCCCACGTGGCCGCCTTCTCGTTCAGCGCTTCCGAGTCGCCTTCCTGACCGTGGGCTCGGCGAGGCGGAGCGGAGCGCACCACCTCCTTGCGGCGACGGGCGGCGGGACCGAGGATGCCGTGGTAGCGCAGCAGGTTCTGGCCAGGCGGTGGGATCTGGGAAGTCAGCCGGCGGACGAGCTGGTGGGGTGTGAAGAAGACGTGGGTCTCGCCCGTCCTCTTGGGCTTGGCCAGCTTGTAGGCGATGCGGCCATCGCGAGTCTCCGTGAGCTGGGCGTCGGCGTACGGAGCACGCGTCACGTATCGACACAAACGCTCCCGGCCGCGGACGTCGAAGCCCTCGATCGAGATACCGGCGTGCACCGAGAAGCCGTGCGTCTGGGCGACCCACGCGGAATTTGGAGTCCCAACAGGTGCAACCGTGCTCGGCGCGACCAGGGGCTGGTCCTCCCCCACCAGCCACCCGGCCTCACCATCGGCGACCGGCAACGGCGATGTCGGAGCGTCCATCCACTCGAGATGCTCGTCTTCGAGCCGTCCCCAGCGACGGAGCAAGGCGATGATCCGATCCGCCACGCGCTGACTGACGCTCTCGATGTGGCTGAACTTCGGGGGGAAGTCCTGGAAGCGAAGCACGCCAGAAGCGTCCTCTCTCCAACGGCCGTCCGTGGCGAGCACGTGGAAATGGGCATGGAGGTTGAGGGCGGTGTGGACATCGCTGATCGAGGACAAATCGGGACTTCTACGCCATTGACTTACTCTGCCAATGGCGTATTCTGGCAGAGGTGCGTCTCGATTGGGACGAGCAGAAGAATGAAACGAACAAACGCAAGCATGGTCTGTCGTTCGATGACGCAAGCGAACTGTTCACCTCTGGAGTCGACTACCTCGAGGTTTTCGATTTGGAGCATTCCGAAGACGAAGATCGCTTCATATGTATCGGACCAACGAGCCGCGGCGTTCTGCTGGTCGTGAAGACGGAGCCACAGGAAAACGTGATTCGAATCATCTCGGCACGGAGAGCCACACAGAACGAGGAACGCCTGTTTGAGGCATACGCGAAAGGAGGGAGACCATGAGCGATATTCGAGAACTCACGAAGGCTGACTTCGAGCGTGCGATCCCCGCCAAGCTCCGTAGGCGCTTCATTCGCGGTCAATTCGACTTCGGCACGGACATCTCGACGTTGCGCCGATTCATCGGTCTCACTCAGCAGCAGTTTGCCCAAGCCATGGGGATCAGCATTCACACCCTACGGAACTGGGAGCAGGGACGAAGGAAGCCCGAGGGTCCCGCAGTCAGCCTGCTGCGCATCGCCGCACGTCACCCACGGATCTTGCTCGAGAACCTGGAGACGGCAGCCTAGTCACAGCCCAACAGGCGCACCGGCAGGTTCGGGCATGCGGAGCGGCCGAACCGCCTCTCTCGGCAAGCCGAAGGCGCGCAGCAACCCAGAGTCAGGTGAGGCCGACTTCGGCATCCAGCCTTCGTCGGCACTTCCCACGTCCTGTGGGTCGCGAAGCGAAGCCTGCGGCGGGTTGCGGAGAGGGGTGGGAGCCGGCTTTGCCGGGCCCGGGACCCCACGTTGGGGCACAGCACCCAGTCTCTGACGGCCGAACTGCGTGCGTCCCTCAGGGGCACGTACCCCTCCCGGCAAGCGGAGAGCG
>DAPKRQ010000051.1:0-20048 GCA_031800475.1 Myxococcales bacterium LLY-WYZ-16_1 | reverse complement strand
CCTCCCCGGGCGCCGCTGGCGCGGTCGACGCCGGTGCGGAAGCGCCGGATGCCGGCGTCGAGTCGTCGCCAAAGCCCGCGGATGCCGTGGCCCAAAAGACCGGCGAGCCCGCTCGGGCCGAACCCGAGCGCCCAACCCGGAAGGCGAGCCGCAAGAAAGTGCGGCGGCGGCGGCCCCGGCGACGACCCCAGCCCCGTAGGCCCGCGCCCCGCAAGTCGCGAAGGGGCGGCGACGATCTCCTCGGCGCGGCCCGCAGTCCGGGCCCGTCGGGCCTGCCGAAGACGCTCGACGAGTCGGATGTCTTGGGCGTGCTGCGGCGACACGCGGGAGAGGTTCGAAATTGCGTCGCGAAGCAGCGACGCGCCGACGCCAGCGTGCAAGGCAAGATGCTGGTGAAGATGTTGATCGCCGGCTCTGGAAAACCGGTGCGGGTCAGCGTGAGCCCCGCGCGCTTCCGGGACGCGGTGGTGGGCCGATGCGTCACCTCGGCCGCCCGCTCTTGGCGCTTTCCCAAGTTCGCGTCCGCCACCTTTCCGGTCGACTTCCCCATCGTGGTTCAGTGAACGATCTTCCCGAGTCGCTCCTCGACGTACCCGGTCTCGATTCCCTGGGACCCCACGAAGTCGACGTGCTTCGCCTTCTCCTGAACGGTGGATCGGTGGTGGACTGGATTCGGCTGCATTTTCGAGATCGGCGGGCGATCGACGACTTTCTCCGGGTCAACGAGTTGGATCCGGACGACGAGATGGACCAAGCCCGCATCGCCGACGTTCAGGCCCGGGCCATCGCCTACCTGACCGAGCACCTCCGCTATCGCCTGTCCGAGTCCGTGCGCCAGGCCAGCATCCAGGAGCTGTGCGAGCTGGCTTCGGGAAAGGGACGCCGTGCCCACCGTCTGCACGCCTGCCTGGTGCTCAAGGTCATCCACATCATTCACCACGTGGAGGCCTACGAGCTCTTGTCGACCATGGCGATCTCCCACCATGAGGTGGCGATCCTGCTGCAAGCCAAGGTGGAGCGGGTGGTGCGGCGCCTGATCGACCGGAACGCGCCGGTGGTTGATTTTGCGGGCAACACCAAGACCTACCACTCGACCCTCTCGAAGCTGTTGGCCAAAAAGGACACCCACGCGGCCCAGGTGTTCGACCGGCTTCGATTCCGTTTGGTGGTGGCCCGTCCTCCGGACATTCCGGCCCTGCTCGTGGCGCTCACCCGGACGTTGATCCCCTTTCCGTATTTGGTCCCGAGCCAGTCCGAGAACACCTTGATCGATCTGGACGCGCTGCTGCGCCAACACCACAACCGGGCCGTCGACGAACCGGACGGTCTGAACGAGAACGTGGCGTCGCCCAAGCCCACGCCGCGCAACGAATTTTCCGGACCGGACTACCGGGTGGTCAACTTCGTCGCCCAAGTCCCCGTCCGGGTCGATCGGGTGATGCCGCTCCAGAGCCGCCGGCACATGGGTCTCGGTCCGGTGGTGTTCGGCACGGTGGAGTTTCAGGTGGTGGACCGGGCCACGGCGCTGCACAACGACAGCGGCGCCAACCGCCATACCTTGTACAAGCGCCGTCAGACCACCCGGGTTCGGGAGCGGCTCGAACGGGGAAAACGACAGCGCAAGGCGTCCCCTTGAGCTCGTGGGCCGGGGCCGGCTGCCCTCGCGACCCGAAGTCTGGCCGGGGTCAGTTCCAGTCCTTCGGGTCGGGCGGAGGTCGGCCGCCATCGATGACCCGAAGCTCGTTTTCGATCTTCCGGCGCTGGCGCTTCAGGCGCTGGCGGCGCCACGCTTCCTTCCAGCGCGTCGGGCGCCACAGGCCCTTTGCCAAGACCCACGCACCCATCATGCCGCCCAGGTGGCTGGTGACCGAGACGTTGCTGAAGCTCAGCGCCGTCAAAAGCTGGATCCCGACGAGCAGCAACACGAAGGTCTTGCCGGTCATTTCGCCCAACAGCAGCAGGTTGATGCGCTGGTTGGCGTGAACGAGGCCCCACGCCACGGTCACACCCATGATCGCGCCGGAAGCGCCCAGGTGGGTCGAAGCGATGAAGCCGCCGATCAGCGGCTCGGCCATGGGCCACTGAGAGAGGCCCGCCACCAAGAGGGTCAGCAGGTTTCCCGACACGCCGTAGATCACGTAGGCGGTCAAAAAACGCCGGGTGCCCCACCACGCCTCCATCCGGGCGCCGAACAGGTAGAGAAACAGCAGATTCCACAGCAGGTGGCCGACGGAACCCGGGTCGTGGAACCAAAAGGAGGTAAACGGCTGCCAAAGGTAGCCCGAGAACGTCTCGATGGGGGTGAGAAACAAAAGCCGGATGCCCGACAGGCCTCCGCGCAGCGCCAACAGTTCGAACACGTAGCACGCGACGTTGGCGATCATCAGACCGATCAAGCCCCGCTGCATCTTCGGCAGATCGAGGACCACGCGCTGGCTCTGCATGCGGTCGGTCGTACCAGGTGTGGGCCGTTCAGCCCACGACCAAGCGGGGACCGGACGATTCGTCGGGCTCGTCGTCCGATTCTTCGCCCAGCCATACGGTGGTTCCCTCGGGCCGTCCCATCAGCCGCTCGAGGCGCCGCACCGTGCGTTCGTCCACCGGACCCAGCAGGCTGAGCAGGGCATCCTCGGATCGGAACAACCGGTGGGCCAGGTCTCGGACCGCTTCGGCGGTGCTCGCCAAAACTCCGCTCGACCAGGCCTCGTAGCCCACGGGGGCCCCGACGAGCACGCTGGCTCCGTACCAGCTGCAGATCTCGTTCGGGTCGTCCAAGGCGAAGTCCAGGTCGGCCCGGTGCCGGGCCTTGGCCCGGTCCAGTTCGTCTTCGCCGACCGGCGTTGCGCGCATCTCGTCCAGGGTGGTCCAGATCTGTTCCACCGCCGCGTACAGCTTCTTCGGGCTGCAGGTCACCTCGATGTCGAAGGCACCCACGTCCTGATAGGCGTCGATGCTGGCCGACACCGAGTAGGCCAAGCCGCGGCGTTCGCAGACGGACTGGCGCAGCCGGGACGCGAAACCGTCTTCCAAGATCCGTTTCAGCAGAAGCAATTGGCTGAAGGCCGGATCGTTTTCGTGCGGCGCGGCGAACGTCAGCAGCGCCGAAACTTGGGCATCGTCGGTGGCCTGCACATGGATCCGCGGATGGGCCAGCGGAAGCGGTGGTGCCCCCGCGTCGAGGGGCCGACCTCGGGGCATGTGCGAAAACGCCGCCTGAGCCCACGCGAAGCACTGTTCCGGGTCGATCGGGCCCGCCACGGCGAGTACCGCGTTCTCGGCCACGAAGCTTCGCTCGAAGAAGGCGCGGCATTCTCGCTCCGTGAACGACTCCACCAGCTCTGCTTCGCCCGCCACCGGCAGCGACATGGGATGACCCCGCCAGAAGACGCGACGAGACAGGCTGTCCAAGTCGAGCTCGTTTCCTTCGGCGTCGACCGCGTCCAAGATCTCTTCCAGGACCACGTCTCGTTCCACGTCGAGCCCGCTCAAGGTCGGCTGGGTGCACAGCTCACCGAGCAAGCGAAGCCCGACTTCGCCCGCCCGGGGCGGCACGGTGATGTGCACGGTGGTGGCGTCCCGTTGGGTGAGGCCGTTGACCTCTCCGCCGACCCGTTCCACCGCGGCGTGGAAATCGACGCTGGTCGGGTGAGATTCGGTGCCTCGGAACAACAGGTGTTCCACGAGGTGCGCGATGCCGTTCTCCTCGGGTCGCTCGAATCGCGGACCGGTGCGAACCATCAATGCGGCGGACATCGAGTGCACATGAGGCAACTCGAGGGCGACGATGCGAAGGCCGTTCGAAAGGGTTCGGAGCGCCACGTTCAGCACGGCCGAGAGGGTCCGGAAGGCGCCTCGGGGAGTCAAGGCGAAGGGTCCAACATACTGATTTTCTTAAGCAATTGGCTTTTCCCTAGCCGGCCGCCGAACCCCCTTGTGCTTTCGAAGACTTGCGTCGATCGGCCGCGGCCGGGGCGGAGGGGGTATCCGGGTCTTCCTGAGCAGGTTTTTCACGGATGGGCCGGCTCCCGCTGGGGTGGAGTTTCAGGGTAAACCGGGTCCCGCCTTCGGGAAAGGGGCGGACCTGAAGCTCCCCCCCGTGCTCTTGGACGATCTGTTGGACCAAGGCCAGACCCAACCCGGTGCCGGTGAGCTTGGTGGAGTAGAACGGGTCGAAGATGTGGGGCAGCGCGTCCTCTGGAATGCCTGGGCCCCCGTCTTCGACCCACAACGTACCCCGATCGTCTGCGCCGACCTCGATGGCGCCGCCGCCGGGCATGGCCTCCTTCGCGTTGCGGATCAGATTGAGCATGGCTTGTCGCATCTGATCCGGGTCCATCCAGACGTTGGCCGATTCGGGGGCCGAGACCTGCACCGACACCTGGGCCGCTCGGCATTCGGGCCGAACGAAATTGGCCAATGTATCCAAGAAGTCGCGGACGTCGACCTGCCGAAGCTCGGGGGCCGGCAAGCGGGCAAAGCGCAAGTACTCGTCGGTGAGCTCGGTCAGTCGGTCGATCTCCCTTTCGATGGCCGTGCACAGCGATTGGGCCTCGTCCGAATCGGGATGGGCTTCGAGCCAGTCCCGCAGCATTTCCACATTCAGGCCCACCGATGAAAGGGGGTTTCGGATCTCGTGGGTCACATGGGCGCTCATTCGGCCGATGGCCGCCAAGCGCTCCGACCGGATCAGGGCCTCCTTGGTGCGGACCGCTTCGGTCACGTCTTCCAGGGCGATCAGGCGTCCTCGCTGTTGGCCCCGTTCGTCCAAAAACGGCGCCACCACCACGTCGGCCAAGCGGTCGTGGATCGGCTGGCTCTGAAGGGACAGCCCCGGGCCTTCGCTCCATCCCGGGTCCACCCGAGCCAGAACCCGACCCACCTCGGTGGCATCGATGGGGGTCGTGCCCGAAGGCTCGGGATCCACGCCCCAGACCTCCCGGGCGGCAGGATTCGCGCTGGTGATGGCGCAGTCTTCGTCCACCACGACCACTCCCGTCCGGAGGCTGCGCACGATGTTTTCGTGGTAGCGCTTCAGCTCTTCGACCCGGCGGTAGGCGCGTTCGAGTTCGGCGGCGCTTCGGTCCAAGGCCTGCTCCCGGGCCTTTTGGGCCTTGGCCATCCAAGTCAGCTCTTCGGCCAGCCGTCCGAACTCGCCCTTGGACGAGACGCCCGAGGGATGGTCGTAATCGCCCCGAGATATGGCCCGGGCATGCCGGACGAGCTGCGAGATGGGCGCCAGGGCCCGGGCTGCCAGCACGGTCACCGTCAAGCCGACAGCCAGTGCGAACACGGTCATGCCCAGGATCCGCCACACGGCCGTTCGCTCCTGCTGCACCGCTCGCCGTACCGCTTCTTCGGTCTGGTCCGAGATGCGCTTGTCGAGCAGGTACGTTTCGGTCCGAAGCTCCGACTCCAAGGTGCGAATCTCGTCTTCCGGTGGCGGGGCCGGGCCTTCGATCCACGCCCGGGTCAGTCGGTCCAGCTCGCGATGGCCTGCGGCCACCCGCCGGACGTGACCCAAAACCGTTCGGGCGAAGTCGTCGCCGTCGGCCCGGGATCCGGGCCCCACCCGCTCCGTGATGTCGCGGAGGGTCCGCTGCACCGCCTCGGGGAAATACGCCAAGCTCACCCGCAGAAGCAGCCGCCGGGCTTCGCCGTCGGGCTCTGCGGCTGCCCGGCGCAGATCTCGAAAGCGGTTTTGCTGCTGGGTTTCGAGTTGGGTGGACAGGCGCGCCAGGGTGAGCTGAACGTCCTTCAACGCCCGCAGGTCGTCGCCGCTGTTGCGGATCTCGGCCACGCTCAGCACTGCCAGCAGGCCGAAGCCGAGCAGGAGTACGCAAAAGCCCAAGAAGATCTTCGTGGCCAAGGACAGCTGCAGCACCATGGTTGTAGAGGATGGGCGGGCTGCTGGCCAACTGTTTGCTCCTGACCGCCGTCGCGCAGGCGCCGAACTCCGACCCGTCGCCCGGCCAGCTGGTGGACCGGGTCGTGGCCACGGTCGACACGCGAGTGATCACCTTGAGCGAGTTGGTGGCGGAAACGGGCTTGGTGCTGCTCGACACCCGGGGCCCTCGGGTCGCGCTGGAGGGGGGACTTCCCCGCTCGGTCCTGCGTACCGTGCTGCGGTCCATGGTCGACGGTGCGGTGATCCTGCAGGAAGTCCAGCGCCTTCAGCTGCGGCCCACCGACCCGGACGCCGCCCGTCGCGAGGTGGAACGCCTGCTGTCCCAGTTCGAGTCCGAAGCCGAACGCCGACGCTTCCTGCTGGAATATGGGTTCGATCCAGACCGCTCGATCCCGCCTTTGATGCTGCAGCGGGTCGAAGCCCAGCTCGGTGTGGATCGGTTCATCGACCTGCGGCTCCGCTTGCAGCTCGACGTTTCCGAGGATCAGCTGCGTCTTTGCTACGAGGAAAACCGCGACCGTTTTCCCGGGCAGAGCTTCGAAGAGGCCGAGCCCGCCATTCGGGCGAAGCTGCGCGCTCAGCTGGAAGAGCGGGCGTTGCAGCGCCTTCTCGAAAGATTGGAAGCCGAGGCCGAAATCCGGTACGCCCCGGAATACCGCCCACTGCCGCGGGCCGATGGGCCCGAGCTCTGGTCCTGTCCCCTGCCGTGACCGCGACCCCCGACCCGATTCGCCCGCTCACCGCCGACGATGCGGAAGAGGTCTTGCGCCTGCTCGATCCGGACGGCTTCGGCTGGACGCGAGAAGGCTTTCGAACGTTTTCCAGCCTGGCGTCCGGCGTCGGTCGTGTGTGGCATTCCCGCGGGTCCGGCGGCTGTGTCGCGGTGGCGGTGGGCACGGTGGTCGCACCTGGAGCGAGTTTGGATCTGATCGCCGTGAAATCGACAGAGCGCCGCCGGGGGATCGGTCGCCGCCTGCTGCGGGCGTGGATCGACGCGGTGACCGAACGGGGGGCCGGCGGCGTCTGGCTCGAGGTCAGCGCTCGAAACGAATCGGCTTTTGGTCTCTATTCGAGCGAAGGCTTTCGAGAGATCGGCCGGCGTCCAGGATATTATCGGGACGGAAGCGACGCGGTGGTCATGGAGAAGCGGTGGTCGCGGTGATCCTGGCAGGGGGGCGAAGCCGCCGGACCGCGCCGGTGGACAAGCTCCAATTGCGGCATGTGGATCTGGAGGCGATGCTCGCCCGGGTCATGCGGAGCGTGTCCCCCCGGCTGCCGCGGGTATTGGTGGCGCCCCGGTGGCGTTGGCGGGGGCTTTCGCGTCTCGGTTTGCCCGAAGCCCGGTGGGTGGCGGACCCCGACGAGGGCCCGTGGCGGGCACTGCGGGCAGCGTCTTCCGCGCCGGTGGACTGGCTGTTGGTGCTGCCCGGAGATCTGCCGCGGCCCAGTCCGGCGCTCCATCGCCGTCTGTGGGAGGCCCGGGGGCCGGACATCGATGCGGTCACGGCGGCCGGCCCCCGGGGCTTTCAGTTGCCGATGGTCCTGCGGGCCGAGCTGTGCGAAGCCGAGGGACCGAGCTCCTTCCGCCAGGGCCTTCGGGGCCGGCGGCTCCTGCGTCTCGACCCACGGAACCTGACGTCCGCCGAGCGGGCCGGGTTGGTGGACGTGGACCGGTTGAGCGTGGCCCGGCGACATGGCTTGGCTTGCGCAGTCGACGCCGCGATCCGATGATCGGCCGTACATGCTCCGGGAGGTATTGCCGCCGATCGACGCCTACCTGGCGGATGGGGCCACGTTGTCCGAGGACGAGTTCCTCGCGCGGTACCCGTGGCCTTGGCTCGTCCTGCCGGAACCCTCGCAGGACATCTTGTCGCAGATCCAACGCCCCGAAACCGTCGTGGCTCGGGCCCAGTCCAGCTTGGACAAGCTGACGGACGGCCCAAAGCTGCAGGGTGCGAGCCTGGACGCTTTGTGCCTCGAGGTTCGCCCGGTTCGGGGTGACGCGGACTGCATGACCCTGGGTCGGGCGCCCGAGGCCGATGTGGTGCTGTTGCACGACAGCGTCTCTCGCCGGCACGCGGAGTTTCGGTTCCGAGACGGTCAGAGTCTGATTCGCGATCTGGGTGCCAAGAACGGCAGCTCCCTGGGAGGCAGCCGGCTGGAGCCGGACCGTTGGACGCCCCTTCCGGACGGTGCCGTGCTGCGTTTGGGGCTGGTGGTCATGCGGCACTATGGACCGCGGGGCTTTTTGGATTGGGTGGCCCAGGGCGCACCCCGGTCGGGCGCGGCCCCGGGGCGTTGGCCGGAGCCCGAGCCGCCGTCGTCTGAAGACTGACCGGAGTCTGGCCGGGCTGAACCCAGCTGACCGGTCCTCCGCCTGGCGTTGGGAGGCGGCGTGCCCGCCGGGTCGCCCCGACACCCATCGGCTCCAGCTACGAACCGTAGCGCAGCACCCGCGGGTTGACCTTCACGTTGGCCGACTCCTGCAGGGCCTTTTGCCAGCCTGCGAACACGTCGTTCAGCTTCGTCGTGACCTGGATGTTCTCCAGCGTGTCTTTCTTGCTCGCGAAGCTGTCTTCGTCCGGAGCGATCCGGTCGAGCAGCCGGACCGCCACCCAGCCCTTGGGTGTCTCGACGGGCGCGTCCGCAGTGGGCTCGTCTTCCGTCAGGCCGAAAGCCACCTTGCTCAGCTCGGGGACGAAGCCCAGGTCCGAAAAGTACTTGCGGTCCACGGGAAACTCACCGGTCTGCTTCACTTCCAGCTCCTGCTCGGGCTTCACCTCCTCGAGCGCCGCCGACAGGTCGACTTCGGGACCGGCCGCTTGGAGGATCTGGACCGCCAACTCACGGGCCTGCCGCTTGGCCCGGGCCTCGGCGGTCAGCTCCCGCTCGATCTCCGCGCGCACCTCGTCCAGGCTTCGTCGGACTTCTTCCTCGAACCGGTCGAGCTTCACGATGTGGTACCCGAAGCCCGACTGCACGATCGGAGAAACCTGGCCGGGTTTCAGCGAAAACGCGGCGTCTGCCACGGCGGGCAGGGCGTCTTCATAGGCGAAACACCCCAGGGAGCCTCCCCCATCTTTGTTTGCGTCCTCGCTGTATTCTTCCACCACCGTTTCGAACGGCTCCCCGGCGGCGATCTTCTTGCCGGCCTCCGCGATCTTTTCTTCCTTTTCGGCCGCGATGTCGTCGGGCACCGAGTCGTCGACGCGAACCAGGACGTGTCGAGCGCAGGCCTTTTTCGGTACGTCATAGCGGGTTTCCTTGTTCTTTTTGTAGAACCCGGTGACCAGCCCATCCACGTCTTCGACCTCCGACTTCCAGGCCTTCACGTCGGCGGCGGTCACGGTGCCCACGTTCGGCGCGAAGGCGCTTTTCGGAACCCTGACCCACTCCAGGTTCACCTGGGTCTCCTGCCGGCGGAAGGCCTCGCGCAACTCCCGGTCCGACACGCCCAGACCCTGCAGCGCGGCGTAGAGCTTTTCGGCCAGCAGCCGTTCCCGGAGGTTCTGCTCGAACATCAGCTCGGACTGCCCGTTGGCCCGGAGCACCCGCTGGTACTGCTCTCGGTCGAAGCGGCCGTTCACCCGGAAGTCGGGCATGTCGAGGATCGCCTCCCGCAGGGCCTCGTCATCCACCGCGAGCCCCATGCGCCGGGCGCGCTGCGCCAACAGCTTTTCAGTGATCATCCGGTCCAGGACCTGGCGCCTGAGGCCCTCCGCCTCGGCCCGCTTGCGGTCGTAGGACGGCTCGACCTGTTGCCGCCGTTCGTACTCCGGACCGTAGCGCGCCATGAACTCGGACTCCGAGATGGTCTCGCCGTTGACCCGCGCCGCGTAGGCCGTGTCTTCGAGGCCCTGGACCGAGATCCCGAACCCGACCATCAGCAGCGCCACCACCCCCAGCATGAACAGGACCAAGGGGTTGTTCTTGTTGCGCCTGAGCGTCCCCAGCATGACCGCGACCGTCTACCGGAAGGAATTGAACTTTGGGAAGGGCTTTGGTACCTCCGAGCGGCTCCGACCGGGAGGCGGTCGAGTTCGGGGAATGCATGCGAAAGTGGTGGTCCGGGTTCTTCTCCAGCGATCTCGCCATCGACCTGGGCACCTGCAACACCCGCTTCGCCGTCCGGGGTGGGGAGATCGCCATCGACGAGCCCACTGTGGTCGCCGTGGCCCGGGACCACAACGGCGTCCGCAAGGTCACCGCCGTCGGCCGAAACGCCAAGGAAATGGTGGGTCGAACGCCCACGGGCATCGAGGCGATCCGGCCCATGCGGGCTGGCGTCATCGCCGACTTCGACTCGGTCTCGGTCATGCTGCGGGCCCTGTTCAAGCAGGTCCAAGGCCACCGAAGCCTGTCGGCACCCCGGACCATCGTGTGCGTGCCGGTCGGTGTGACCGAGGTGGAAGAGCGGGCGGTCCGCGAAGCGGTTTCGACCGCCGGCGCCCGGGAGGTCCATGTGATCCAAGAGCCGATGGCCGCCGCCATCGGGGCCGACCTGCCGATCACCGAGCCTTCGGGGAACATGATCGTCGATGTGGGGGGCGGCCGGACCGAAGTGGCGGTGATCAGCCTCAGCGGGATCGTGTTCTCCAACTCGGTCAAGGTGGGCGGCGAGAAGATGGACGACGCCATCGTCCAGTACGTGAAGCGGCGCTACAATCTGTTCCTGGGGGACCAGACCGCCGAAGAGGTGAAAAAGCGCATCGGCTCCGCCACCGCCAGCGGCCCCCTGGAAGAGATGGAAGTGAAGGGCCGAGACGTGGTGGGCGGCGTGCCGAAGGGCGTCATCCTGAACTCCGACGAGATTCGGGAGGCCCTGTCCGAAACCATCACCTCGATCGTCGAAGCGGTACGGGTCTCTTTGGAGCGAACCCCGCCGGAGTTGGCGGCGGACATCGTCGACCGGGGGATCGTGCTGACGGGGGGCGGGGCGCTCTTGAAGAACCTGGACGTCCTGCTTCGCAACGAAACCGGGCTTCCGGTCATGGTGGGTCAAGACCCGATGCACGCCGTGGTCCGGGGCATCGGCTCGACCCTCGATAACATGGACCTGCTGCGCAACATCGCCGTCTCCTGAGCCTTGGCTGTCGGCCTGGTTCGCCGGGAGGGCTTTGAGCCCTCGCTCCGGTGGCGTAGGGTGCCCAGCGCTGAAACGCGTCAAGCGACATCGCCGCACCCTGGCGGTGCTGGCCGTCCTGGCCCTGCCGTGGATCGTGTACCGGGCCCATGCGGTGGATCCGGACGCGCTCACGGCCGTGGATCGACTGGTTCGTGGGGTCACCACGCCCGTACGCGCAGCCTTGGCCGGCGGCGTTCGCAGGGTGTCGCAGCTGTGGCTGCGCTACGTGGACCTGGTGGGGGCCCGCCGGGAGCTGGCAGACGCCGAGCTTCGGATCGATCGACTCGAACGCCAGCTCGTGGACCTGTCCCGACTGCGGCGGCAAAACGGGGCCCTTCGGGCTTTGCTCGAGCTGGGACAGTCCAACCCCGAAGTGGAGTTGACCACGGCTCGGGTGGTCGGAGCCGGCATCGGTCCCGGGGCCCAGACCCTGGAGATCGACCGGGGGTCCATGCACGGGCTGCGGCGGGGTCTTCCGGTGGTGGTGCCGTCGGGGCTCGTCGGGATCCTTCAGCGGGTCGGGTGGAACGGCTCGGAAGTGGTGCTGCTGACCGACGACCGAGTCAGCCTGATCGCCGAGGAGGCCGAAACGGGAGCCCGGGGCCGCTTGCGGGGCCGGGGCGGATTTCGGGTGGGCCTCGAAGACGTGCCCCAAGCCGACGGGGTTCAAGTCGGCCAGGTCTGGGTTACGGCCGGCCTCGGGGGTCGAATGCCCGCGGGCATCCCCGTCGGGCGGGTGGAGCAGGTGGAGCCAGACCCGGAGCGTCCGGTTCTCCATGCGCGCCTTCGACCTGCGGCACCCGTGCGCCGCATTCGATGGGTGGCGGTGTTGAACGTCCCCGAGCAGGCGCCTCGGCTCGACACGCCCCCGGCCCTTCAGCCCAGCGCCTTGTGGCGGTCCCTGGCCGATGCAGAGTGGGGGCTGGCACCCACGGAGGTGAAGCCGTGAGGCGATGGCGGGAATCCCGCTGGGTGCGATACGGTGCCGTCGCCGCGGTCGGCTGGGTCGGGCTGGTGCTGGAGGGGGTCGTGGCCTTGGGGCCCCTTCGCGGCCTGGAACTGGCGCCGCTCCTCCTCCTGTTTTTCGCCCTCGAGCTCGAATTCGGGCCAGGTCTGGCCCTGACTGCCGGACTCGGACTGGCCGCCGATGGCCTTTCCGGGTTGGTTCCGGGCACGTGCATCGCGGCCTGGGTGGTTTGGTTTCTGATCCTGCGGCTCGCCGTGAGCCGCCCCGTCGACAGTCCTCCTCTGTTCGTGATCGTGGCCTCGACGGCGTCGGCCGCAGGGTGTCTCGTCCTTCAGACCCGGGTGGCGGCTTGGCTCGGGGGTCCGGTGATCGCCGACGCTGCGTCGGCCGTCCTCGGTGCAGCGGTGCTCGGGTGGCCCGTTCACGCCGGTCTCGTTCGCCTGGACCGACGATTCAAGCCGCGGGACCCGATGGCGCTGCGCCCCATGTGAGCCGCCATGACGCTTCCAGGGCAGGAACATCGGGATCCCTCGGCCGCCCGGGGGCGAGCACTCGCCATGGGCGGCATCGTGCTGCTCGCGTTCACGATCGTGGCCGTCCGGCTGTGGGCACTGCAGATCCGAGAAGGCCCGTCCTTTCGAGAGAAGTCCGTCAACAACTTCTTTCAGCGAAAGCGGATCGAGCACGAGCGGGGTCAGATATTCGACCGAAAGGGCCGTCTGCTCGTCACGAATCGTCCAGCCGTCAATGTGTATGTAACGCCTGCGTTCTTTCCAAACGCCCGGAGGGCGGTACTCCGGCTGGCCGCGTCGGTGGGAGTCGCCAGACGACGGGCCGAAGAGCTGTCACGGGCTCTGTCCAAGGTCGTCTCCGAAGGGGGGCCGCCGATCCTGATCAAGGATCGACTCGACGGTGAACAGATCCGCATGTTGCGGCGCGCCCAACGGCGCCTCGACCTTCCCATCGAAGCGGTGGTGGTCATGCGCTCGGGAAAGCGTCACGCCGCGTACATCGACCCGGAGCACTTCCCGAGCGTGGGCCTGGTCCTGGACCGGGTGGTTCGTCTGGCCGGGCTCGGTCCCGAGGCGAGGGCACGTCTTGCCCGCCGGGTGCGGCGGGCCCGAGGGCTCGCCCGCTACCGGGACTTGCTGGTCCGGCGCGATGCGCCTCCCGAAGTGCAAGGGACCTTGTCCACCGAAATCCAGCTCGGCAACCTGCCGGGTGTCACCTTGCGCACCGCATCGGCGCGTTTGTATCGCCACGGCGCAACCGCGGCGCACCTGTTGGGTTACGTGAACGAAGTGACCGGCGAGGAACTCGAGCGAAAGAGAGAGCTCGGGTACCGACTCGGCGACGAGATCGGTCGGCGAGGCGTGGAGCGCGCCTTCGAAGACGACCTGCGAGGTACGGACGGTTTCGAGACGGTGGTGGTCGACTCCAAGGGGCGCACCCAGCGGTCCGACCTTGCCGAAAGCCTGCTGGACCAGGTCGGCGCCCGGGTGCCTCCTCGAGCCGGCAACCGGGTGGTCCTGACCGTGGACCTGGAACTGCAGCAAGCCGCCGAAGAGGCCTTCGACGACCGGGCAGGCTCGGTGGTGGTCATGGAGGTGAAGACCGGGCGTCTGCTGGCGATGACCAGCACGCCGGCCTTTGATCCCAACAAGCTCGCGGGCACCTTCGACCAAGCCGAAAAGGCCCGGCTCGATGCCCTGGCGCCGGCGCGACCGTGGCGATTTCGGGCCATTCAAGACCACTTCGCGCCGGGCTCCACCTTCAAGGTGATCACGGCCCTTGCGGGACTGGAGGCGGGCAAGATCCACCGGAAGTCGGCCACGTTCTGTCCGGGGTTCTATCGGTTGGGACGGGCCCGGTTTCGCTGCTGGAAGGACCACGGCCACGGGTGGACCGGCCTCGTAGGGTCGCTCGAGGAATCTTGTGACGTCTTCTATTACGCCCTGGGGGCCCGTTTGGGCCTCGACCCGATCGCCGACATGGCCCGCCGCTTCGGACTCGGTCGCCCCACGGGAATCGATCTGGACTCGGAGGCCAGCGGCATCATTCCGGACCAAGACTGGTACGACCGCCACTTGCCGGAGGGCTACACGCTCGGCGCGGCAGTCAACGCATCGATCGGGCAAGGGGCGGTCGCGGTCACGCCGCTGCAGCTGGCCGTGCTGTACGGAGCCATCGCCAACGGCGGCACCGTGTGGGTCCCTCGGGTGGCCTCCCGGATCGAGCGGTGGGACGGCAAGCTCCTGCACGCCATCGAGCCCGAGGTCGCGACCACGGTCGACGTGGACCCGGAGCATCTGGCGCTGGTGCAGGAGGGCTTGCGACGGGTGGTGAACGCCCGAGGTGGAACGGCCTACGGAAAGCGCCTCGAGTCGGTCGAGGTGGCGGGCAAGACCGGCACCGCCCAGGTGGCGCGTCTGGGGCGGGACCGGCGCAAGTCGCGCGACGCGAGCTGGAAGTTGAGGGACCACGCTTGGTTCGCCGCCTACGCGCCGGTCGGCGATCCGGAGGTGGTGGTGGTGGTCTTCGACGAACATGGCGGTGGCGGCAGCAGCTCCGCTGCGCCCATCGCCATGCGCGTGCTCGAAGCCTGGCATCGGCTGTCCCGCCCCATCACCGCCGCGGCCGGACCGATGGAAGGCAAACCGTGAGGCGCTACCTACCTCAGCTGGATCGCGCCCTGGTCGCGGTGGTGATGGCCATCGTGGTCTTGGGGCTATACAACCTTTCTTCGGCTGGAAAGCCCCTGGGCACGTCCCTTCACTGGGTCCACACTGCCCACCTGGTCATCGGCTTCGGTGCGGCTGCGATGGTGGCTTCGTTTCATTATCGGAATTTGGAGGGACTGGCTTATCCGATCTTCTTCGTGACGGTGGGTTTGTTGGTGGCCACGATGCTCTTCGGCAAAGTGGTGAACGGGTCTCGGCGCTGGCTTTCGCTCGGGTTCATGAACCTTCAGACCTCGGACTTGGCGAAGCTCGCGGTCATCGTGGTGGTGGCTCGCACCTTTCACCTCGAGCGCTGGGAGGGCACGATCACGCTCCGGGACATCTTTCGGCCCTTGAACCTCAGTCGACCGGTGGCCCTGGTGGCGGCGGTCCTGACCATCTCGTTGGCGGGCGACCTGTGGTTTCCGCCGAAGCTCGAGCGGGTCGTCAGGGGCCGTCCCCGGGTCATGGGAGTTTTGACGGCCGAACAGACCAGCCTGCAGCTCGGCCGGAGCGCCGAGGTACGCATGCCGTACTCCAAGGTCGAGGGCCTGCACGCCCGGGTGTTTCGGCTTTGGGATGGGGTGTACCAACTGCAAGACCTGGACTCGACGCCGGGAACCTTTCTGAACGGGGAGCGGGTGGTCGGGCCGGTCACCCTGCGGCACGGTGACGTGATTCGCTTGGGCAGCAGCCCACGAGCCGAGCTTCGTTTTTCGGCCCGGCTCCTTCGGATCCGGCCTTGGTTGCCTGGAGTGGCCCTTCTCGGCCTGCTTTGGCTGGCCGTGGCCTTTTGGCATCAGACCCGAAAACGCCGGTGGGTGTTTCGGGATCTGGCGGCGCCGATCGACGTGGTCATGCTCCCCTGCGTACTGATCCTGATCCAGCCCGACCTGGGGACCACATTGATGGTGCTGTTGATCGCGTTTTCGATGATCCTCTTCGTGGGGCTTCGAACCAGCGCCCTCGTGTCTCTGATCGGGGGCTCGATCGTTTTCGGGGTGCTTTCCTGGTTTCTGATCTTGAAGCCCTACCAAAAAGAGAGGGTGCTGACGTTTCTGAATCCGGCCTCGGATCTGGCAGGAGCGGGATACCACCAGCATCAGTCTCTGATCGCCATCGGTTCGGGAGAATGGTTCGGTAAGGGGCACGGGCAGGGTACGCAAACCCAGCTGTCGTTTTTGCCGGAGCAGCAGACGGACTTCATTTTCTCGGTCTGGGCCGAGGAGCATGGCTTCATGGGATGTTTGCTGGTGGTCGGGCTGTACGCGGCCTTGATCCTGCTGTGCTTGCGCATCGCATTGCGAGCTCGGGACCGCTTCGGATCGCTGCTGGTCGTGGGGGTCACTTCAACGCTGTTTTGGCACACGGTGGTCAACATGCTGATGGTCCTGCGTTTGGCGCCGGTGGTGGGGGTTCCTCTTCCGCTGTGGAGCAACGGCGGGAGCTTCGTCCTGACCACCATGGTCGGACTCGGTCTGGTGGCGAACATCGACATGCGCCGGAAGATGTTCTGAACGGGGACCCGGCGCGGGATTCGAACGGGTCGGGGATCAGCGCTCCAGGACCCGGGCTCGCGCGTGGCCGTGGGCGCCGAGCAGGGTCGACCGATCCATCTGCCGGTAGGCCGCTGCAGCGGCCTCGCGAAGGCCCAGGTGTTCGGCGGCGCGAGCCTGCACGTAGAGGTAGTCGGCCGGCATGATCGCCGCGTGCTTCGAGGCTTCGGCGAAGGCTTCGATGGCTTCGTCCAGTTCGCCCCGGTGGGCGTGGACCGCCGCCAGCAGAAAGAGCGTGTCGGGATCGACGAAGCTTCGAAAGGCTGCAGCGCTCCGGGCCAGCTCGACCATGCCCGAGCTTGGGGGGTCGACCAAGAGGCTCGCCCGGAGACAGTCGGCCCACAGGCCGGGGCGCGGCTGGCTCCGTGTCGCCAAGGCCCGGAGGATCTCGAAACCCGATCGGGCGTCGCCCTCGTGCTCGAGCTGGATCCGGGCGCGCTCGCGGGCCACCGCCACGTCGTCGGGATTCCGTTGGGCCAACCGGTCCAGCACTGCGAGCGCCCGCTCCGGGCGTCCCGCTTCCGCCGTTACGGCAGCCGACCACCGAGCGAATGTAGGGTCGCTTCGAGCGAGGGCCGTCGCCTCCTTTGCCGCTTCGCGCTTTCGGCCGGCTGCGCGCAGCGCCCGCACCCAGAGGACTCGGCTCGCCGCATCGCCTGCGAGGGCCGGATCGTCCAGGGCGGGTTTCAGGTCGGTCAGTACCGAGCGGGCCAGATCGGGGTGGGGCGCCATCATGGCCGCGGCGGCCTGCTTGGCGCGCTTCGGCTCCTGGCTCGCGCTGCCCGACCGCAAGGCCTCGAAGATGCGAGCCTGCACCGCGCGTTCGGCCGACTTGGCTCGTCGGGCTTCTCGTGAAATCCATTGAAGCCACTGCTCCGCCTCCGTCGTGCGCCCTCGCTTCAGCAATTCGTAGGCCTTGGCACCGAGGGCGGACCAATCGCCGTCGCCCGCCCAGATCCGAAACGTATCCTCGGATCGGACTGCATAGATCGTCAGGGCCACCGGCTGGTCCGGGGCGGGTCGCAGCTGGAGGCGCAAGCCATCCTCCCCGTCCGTCGCCACCGACACCCGGGCTTCGTCGAAGGCGCGGTCGAGGACGTACTCGACCCCGTAGCCGTCCTCCAATTCGTTCCATTGCCGTCCCCAGGGGCCCGAGGGTCCTGCCAGGCGGGTGAGTTGTTCCGCCCGTTTTCGCCCGCCGTCCACCGGACGGGGGGCCCCGTCCGCCAAAGACCGAAGCCAATGCGCCTGCCAATGTGCCACCGACCCCCGCCTACTCAGACCCCGCACCCACCAGGTCCGAGCGAAGGCGCTGGGCGTATCTCGGGCCTCGTTTCGGGGACGCAGATCGGCGAAGTGCTCGGCCAGCTTTTGGAGCTCGGTGTCGAAGGACGAGCTGCTGGCTCGGAGCAAGGCGGCAGCCTGGGTGTAGTCCTGCCGAAAAACCAGCCAGCTCGCGGCCGCCACGGCAGTCTGGCGCCGGTCGCCGCCGGGGCTGACCCGACCGAGGACGGTCAGGGCCTCGTCCACCCCCTGGCCGAGGGCGGTGGCGGCCACCCACTGGGCGTTGCGCGTCGGGGAAGCGGGCTCCGTCCGCGCGCGGTCGCCTACGGCCTCGAAGCGGTCGGTCAGCAGCAGCAACGAACGGATGTCGTCGTTCGACTCGGTATGGTCGTCGTCGTCCAGGGAGCGATAGACTTCGAGGGCCTCGTTCAGGTCGGCGCCCGGTCCCCACTGTCGTCCGTCCGGGCCGTGCTCCAGGGTCAGAGCCAGGTTCCTTCGGGCCGCCTCCAGGTTCGGCGAGATCGAGATGGCGGCCCGGAACGCCCCGAGGGCCTTGGGGCGGTCGAAGCCCGGGCGAAAGGCCCGTCCGAACGGATCGACCAGGTGGACCCGGCCCCACTGAAACTGGGCCAGGTAGGCTTCGGGTTCGATCCGAACCGCCTGCCCCGCCACGTGGCGCGCCACCAAGCCCATGTTGGCCCGCAGCAACAACTGAGACAGCCGCGCTCGCTCCACCGCCGAATCGGGGGCTTGGGCGGAGATCCGTCGCTGCACGGCCAGGGCCTGCCCGCGCTGGCCCTGGGCCCAAAGCCCCACCGAGCTGTGCTCCAGCCACAGGGATTGGGACGCCGGTACGCCGTCGGCCGCCGCGACGAAGGCTCGGGTTTCGTCGGGGCTCCAGCGCCGCGGCCCGGTGTCGAAACGATAGGTCACATATACCGTATCGTCCGTATCTTCGAACGAAGTGGAGAAGGTGGCGGGTCCCATCTGCAGGGTCGAGCGATCGAGCGGGTTTCGCACCTCGAACCCTGCGGGTTTGTCCACTGCGTAGCGCACCTCCGCCACGTAGGGCTCGTAGAAGAAAAAGGGCGCTTCCCGCTGGGCGAAGTCGCTGTCGAAGATGCCGTCGGGAAGGGCGCGAAACAGGACCTGACGGGACAGTTGCACCCAAGCCTCGTCGTCGGCGGTCTGAACGACCGAAGCATCTTCGGCCGTGAACTGCAGCTCCACGGGGCGGTCCGTGTCTTCATGAACCGTCCGCTCCACCCGAGATATCGACTCCGCGCCGTACAGCGAAGCGGCGTATTCGGTCAGTCCTTCGACGAGACGTTCTCGTGCGCTGTATCCCCAATTGAATCGGTTCTCGAGATCCATCATTCCGAGACCCCGGGTGGTCTCACGAACCCGCCCAGCTCCGTATTCGGCCATCTCGACCCGTCGGTCCTCTCGGTAGACGTTGGTGTGGGACGGAAGCTCCGGAATCACCGTCAGCTCCCGAGTCTGTTCCCTGGCGATCAGGGCTTTTCGGCCCTGCAGCGATGTGGGGATGTAGTCGATGGCCTGAGACTCGACCGTGGCGTCGATCCACCGCTCGACCTCACCGGGTACCCACACGACGGCGTGGTCGAATGCGTCCAGGCTCGGCAGCTCTTCTTGGACCGACGGCTCATAGCCGGCGCGGACCAAGGCCACATGGGCCTCGATGCCTCGCTGGCGCAGCAGGGCCACCAACAGGGTCGCTTTGTCCTTGCAGTCCCCATAGGCCCGTTCCCAGACCTTCGTCGGATCGGCCGGTACGATCGACGACGCTCCGAGCTCGAGCCCCGTATATCGGACGTGCCGGTGGACCGCGTTCACCAGGGACCGCAGGGTCTCATCTCGGTCCGAGCTCTGCGAGACGCGGACCTCGGGCAAAGCACCCGCCCGTTCGATCTGCTCCTCCACGAGATCCCCGTAGGCTCGGGCAATGGTGCTCCAAGATGGCCCGATCGAGGCCTCGATACGCGGCCCACCGAGGGATTCCGGCGGTGCGCCCACCGGGGTGGGCGCCCGCGGAGGGACCGAGGTGGTTTCCCAGATCCACCGGACACGGCCGTCGGCCTTTTGGACCATGGGCTCGAGCTTCAGCCGAGGGGTGGCCACCCGAAGGGGCAGGTCGGCGTCTGCTTCGACCACCACCCGTGCTCGTCCGATGGGAACTGTATTGTCGAACGGGTAACGAACCAGGCTTCCGCCGGTGAAGAAGCGAGCGCGCTCGTCGATGCGCAGGTTCAGCTCGACCTCGGAGCCGACTTTCAGGTTGGGGAGAGGACCTCGCAGGACCCGTCGATCGCGAAACATGATCGGACTGTCGGCGGTGCCGCCCGACTCCTCGAGGGTGGCCGGATCCAAGGTGCGTACGGAGCCGTCGGGGCCGCGCACGGTGGCCTCGACGGCGGGTCGCTGTTCGATCCAAGGGCTGTAGGCCACCGCCACCGTGCCCCATCCACTG